>CADCBB010000005.1 GCA_902799555.1 uncultured Bacteroidales bacterium | reverse complement strand
TAACCTACTCAGGCTCATCGGCTTCTTGATACTACCCTTTATTACCAGTTTGTCGCTGATCTCCGCGGTAGTCATAAAAGTGCCGTAGCCGTCTGAAGGAACATCGAAATAGACGGCAAGCAATTGTTCTTCGTTCTCCTGGGCGCGGAAATCATCGTTATGCACCTCCAGCGCATCGATGTCATCAAGATCAAACCAATACTGAAAGCCCATGTCGATCAGGTAGCGTGCCTGCGCATAGATCGCTTCGTACGGTAGGGTGATATAGAACGGGTTGGCGATAGCCTCCACTTGGAACGGCAGCCAACGGCGGTTACCGGTGAGGTCAGTCAGGAACTCCTGCTTGTTACCGCTCGCGCAAAAGGAAGCCAGACGGATCCGACGCTCTTTGGTATAACCGTACGCAGCGCGTTCCGACACGTCCGAAGCGGTTATGACCGATTTCATGACGTTCAGTTCTTTGGTCCCCATCGCATCTATCTCGTCCAACGCAATCAGCCCGTATTCAGCGATACGGAGCCGTTCGTCTTTGTTCAATTGAGTGCTATTCGCCATCTTGCAACCGTAAGCACGCAGTTCAGGTGGCAATAGGTGCTCCAACCAGGTCGTTTTGAAGATGCCCTGCCTGCCCACCAACACAAGCACCTGCTGGTTCACCACCTCGTCCTTGAGCCACGAAGCTACCATCGCCACAAACCATTTGATGAAGCATTTGCGCCATAACTCCTGCTCTGCCTCGCCTCCGGCTACGGTCACCCGTTGCGCCAACCAACTCAACACATCCGGTTGATCGTCCTTCCATGGGGAACACTTTAGCACATACTCCCGCAGCGGATGTACGTCCGGGATGCGATGCGATTGCAGTACCGCCAGCACCTCACGCGCCGTGATCTGTAACCCGCTCTCCGCCGAACAATCGCAGACGATATCATTGATATCACTCGTCGTGATATCCCTCCAGCCATAAATGGGGTCCCCGACGGGCGCTAACGCAGTGCGTCCGGTGGGGAGAGCGGAGACATCGGTTGCCCGTCCATTTAGCGGAGCGGTATGGACTTTTGCACACCGATTGTCGAACGCGATTTGAACTTTGTTCGAAATCACATCATGCCTCAACCTCCCGAACTGCACGAGGTTCTCCTGTATGTAATCACATACGATTTCTTGTCTGTTAGCCATATCATTTACTCATTTTTTGCATTGGGGGCCCCGGCGGGCGCTAACGCAGTGCGTCCGATGGGGAGAGGAGGAATTGAGACAATTATACAAGTTACGTAGTAACGCAGTCATTGATCTCCAATTCCGACGACAAAGTTACTGCTTTTTTTCGACATATCCGTTCCAGAAATTGGGAACGTCACATAACTTCCTGATTCATAAATGATAAGGCACGGCTAATTGTTGCCGTGCCACATTTTTTGTCGTTGGAAAGTTGGATGTAATTCAGCCCCGGATTCTCCAGATGGTACTCATAAATCTCCATCCATTGCTGATACTTGAGGGGTAACTCGAAATCGTTGAAGAGAATGCTCAGTTCTCCTTCTTCTTTTTTTTGAGCAAAAATTGATACTTAGTCATAATGATTGAATTTTTGGATAAGTTATTAAACATAAAATAGGCCCACTGTAATCAGTGAGTCTAAGGAGTATTTTATTAAACAAAAGTTGCACCCCCGCAATTCATTCTGCGGGGGTGCGGATGTTTAGCAAGTCATCAATATAATGAGATCTATCGGTTAGTCTCCATATTCGATTGAGTTGCCCGAGGTATTACCCGCCGTGTTCAGATCTGGGGTAGAAATTCCACCGGAAGCGCAAATGATATTCACACACGCCATGGGAGCCAATACCGTCATAGGAATACTATATTTTTTCAATCTATTCTTCATAGTAATATCCTCCATTTTAATTATTTAACGATCTGTCCTTGTACATTGTACCTTGTCCCGTTGTACAACAAATAGAGTACACCGTTCTCGATAACCTTTGTACATTGTACCTTGTCCCCTTGTACATTCTCTACTCCTGTCGGCATATTATAAACTCCTATGCGGCGGCGCGGGGCAGAAGACGGAGTCATGAAAGAAGGCACATTCGACCAGTCGATGAAGGCGCGATTGGAAACAATCTTCACCTCGCTGTCCACGTAGTAAAGTCCGTTGTTGTGGAGAATATAGTTATGCGCGTTTGCCGCAACCGTATATTCCTGACCATCATTGATGAAGCCTACGAGACCGTTTGTCGTATAGAGGTGGTCTGCGCTTTCCTCAAAAGATTGTCCACCCCAGTAGTAAACAGTCAGTTGATCAGCGTTAGCAAGGAAGATATAGGGCACGCCCTTCAGGAGTTCGGAAGCCTCGTCCAGATAGATACCGTTCTCGTCCTTTCCGGCAATACTGAAGAGGGTTGCGCCCTCTACTTTGATTGCCGAATACGGCAGACAGATGGTACCATAATTACCACTCGTTACATTACGGCTGTAACCGTCGAGGTTGAAAGTAGCGGTATAGGTCACATCTTCGGTAGCCAGAGCGATAGCCGGTGACCAACCAGCGAAGGAATAGTTGTACTCCGCATGCTCTTTAGCGGGTGTTGCACCGGCGTACGAAGGCATCTCACCACAAGTAACGGACGAACTTTGCAGTTCCTCTTCACCATTCACAAAGCGGATGGTGAATGAGGGCTTGCCATTTTGCTTCGTACACCACCAGTAAGGCACTTCAAAGGGGTCATCTCCTTCTTTCGCATCTCCCGTAGCGGTTACGAGGATATCGCCGTTTATATCTTCACGATCATACAAGACGCGTTGCATGGTTGCCTGTACCGCCGCTTCGGATGCAAAGACAGCGATATCACCTGTTTGGTTGGTATTGGTGATGGTCCATGCTTCGGCTTCGGTGTAATCCGGCGTCGGGCAACTCCACAGGTTGGAAGTTCCGATTTGCGTGAACGCATAGGATGTCATATGGTTATTGCTGAAACCGTGTGCTTTGGTGCGTCCGATACGCAGGTAGGGATGTTCCCAAGCAGTCTTGGTGTTATCAAAGATAATGGTGTGACCAGATGTGCTATTGATCGGTTGTTTGGGATAGGGGAACCATTCCGTAGCACGTGCATCGTTCTGCCCTCTGCTGAAGATCTTACCGTTCCATACATCGGCGTTCTTGTATTCATCGTAGAAGACCGTGTAGGTTTCTGCGTACTCTTGCCCCTGATACCGTTTGAAGTTCATCTTATACACCATTGGGAAAGGAATATGGAACGTAACTGTATAGATATGCGAACCTTCATTGACAGAACTCATAGCCTTTTCCTTTATCAGATCACCCGACTCACCGAGGTGCAGATACTCGACTTCCAGGTTGACGGACGACGATCCATTCCAATCTTCACCAAACAGCTCTTCCGGCACGAGATAAACAGTGTATGAATCTTGTGTAGAGGTATTTGCCCAGTATTTGACACCCGTTGCACTTGTTCCCTGGGATGCCGCTCCTGTGGCTTTATAATAAACATCCGTATTGATATTTGTTTCGTAATAGTAGAGACGCTCTGCATCAGCCGGAAGATCATAAACAGTGTGACTATCACCATTATTGGCATCCGTGTTTGTTATCGTCCAAGCCTGAAGATTATTATATTCAAAAGTTTTCAAGTACCAATAGTTCGTTTCGCCTATTTGCGTGAATGCGTATGTAGCACAATGCTTGCTCATACCTACCGCCTCCGAGCGTCCTACACGCAGATACACATTCTCCCATTGGGTCTGACTATTATCATAGAAGACATACTTATTGACTGTAATATTATGCTTATCAGCCAATAAGGAACTTGATTTTTGGTGAGTCCAATAGCGACTTTGATCTGAACCACTTGTTCCTTCGTATTCACCGAGGGTGTACCAATGATCACCTGTTATATCTTCCGTATATTTATAGAGACGATTCGCACCACTCGGACAGGTGGTTACCGGTGCAGTAGCATCATTATTATCGATAATGGTGAAGGTGGTATAACAGAAATAATTCGGCGTCTCGCAAACCCACCAATCGGAATCACCAATACGTGTGAATGCCCTTGTATAAACATGGTCACTACGTCCTATACGGAGATAGACCGCATTCCATGCATGACCGGTGTTTTTGAAATAGAGATGATGCCCGGACTCACTGCGATAACCGACTGTGAGGGTGTTACTTACGAGATTCAAAATGATCTTATACGTGCCGGCGGTAACACTGAATTTTTTATCACCACCAGCTAAGTTTACGATGGCATGCGTGCCGCCTGCATTCGTGAGCGCTGCGCCTTTCGTTGTCGGTCCCCAGAAATCACTTGACCTGCTATAACTCGCGTCATTCTTGGCGAATTTTAATTCTCCTGCGGTCAAATCACCCGACCACTGATAAACACCATCGGATACAGTCGTCATTGCTTGTGTGCCTAATGACCATCCGGCAGCCGTGGCGTTACCAATCATATACATCGTTGTCGGATACGTTGTTGCCCACATGCTTAGTGAGCCTAATAGGGCAATAGCCCCAAGTAAAAAGAATTTTTTCATGATGATATTATATTTAATGTGTTATTAATTTTTCGGTTCAATCTTGATGGCACATCCACCACCGGCTGCTGTGAAGAGTTTGAGTCGGGTCTTGCTCGTCACTGTTTTCTTTGTTATCGTGTAAGCCTGTGGGTTTGTCTTATAGTGCGCATTCTTGGCGTCAGCATAGATAGTAGCCGTATATTTCTTACCGGCAGGCAGGAAAGAGAGGTCGATGAGTGCGGTACGCGGGTCGTATCCGTTGGTGGAACCGACGAACCATGCGTCCACATCTTTCTGCTTACGCGCGATGGTGACGTACTCATACGGCTCTGCCTCGAGGTAGTAGGGTTCATCCCACTCTACCGGCACATCGACGATGAACTGGAAGGCATCCAGGAAACGCTCGTAGTTATCGGGCAGATCCGCCGCCATCTGCAGCGGGCTGTAGAGGGTGACATAGAGCGAGAGCTGGTTGCAGAGCGTGGTGTTACACCAGGAATGACTATTCGGGTTCAGCTTATGGATATCATTCTCAAAGATACCCGGTGTATAATCCATCGGTCCGCCGATGAGACGTGTGAAGGGCAACATCGTCGTATGGTTAGGCGCCGAACCGCCGAAAGCCTGATACTCCGTTCCCTGTGCGGACTCATTGCCGATCAGGTTTGGCCATGTGCGGCAGATACCGGTAGGACGAACAGCCTCGTGGGCATTGACCATGATATGGTATTTGGCGGCTTTCTCGATACAGTACTGATAATGGTTATTCATGAACTGGGAGTAATGGTGCTCGCCGATGGGCAGGATATTGCCTACATAACCGGATTTGACGGCAGGGTACTCGTATTTATTCATGAACTGATAGGCAGTATCAAGCCACCGTTCGTAGTTACGGATAGCGCCTGAGGTCTCATGATGCATGATCATCTTGACACCTTTGGACTTGGCGTAGTCATGAATACCCTCCACATCGAAATCGGGATACGGCGTGACAAAATCATAGACGAAATCTTTCTCGTTTCCGAACCAGTCTTCCCATCCTATGTTCCATCCCTCGACCAGTACACCGTCGAAGCCGTATTTGGCAGCAAAGTCAATGTATTTCTTGACATTCTCGGTGGTAGCTCCATGCCGTCCGTGGGGTTTAGCTTTGGTGTAATCGGTTTTACCGATATGGATGGACGGGAAATCCCAAGTGTACGACCAATCACGCATACCTGCGATCATCTCCCACCATACACCGACATACTTCATCGGTTTAATCCATGAGGTATCTTCGATTTTACAGGGTTCATTGAGGTTGAGTACGATACGGGACGCAAGAATATCTTGCGCCGTCTCGCCCACCATGATCACACGCCAGGGACTGACGGCATCCGTCTGGATATGCCCTTTTGTACCGTCGATGTCCGGCGTAAGCCAAGAGGTGAAGGTCATCGTGCTCTCATTAAGTTGGCCTTACTTGTTTTCTCCTGAATACCCCGGATCTCACTTAGGCGACAACGCGTGTATTCATATTCCTGCGTATCGTAGTCACCCGGGATCCAATAGGCGGTGATATCGCCGGGCATGGCGAACTCTGTCATCTCTTCCTCAATAACGAAATAGTTCAGATTGCGTTGTTGCGGGAAGATATATCTAAATCCCAGACCATCGTCAAAGAGCCGGAAACAGATTTGGATCGAGCGATCTTTCTCCGGTTGCTTGAGTGTGATAAGCATCTCGTTATAATGGTTACGGATATTCCGTTCCTCCCCCCATACGGGTTGCCATGTCTCATCGAAACGATGGCGCTCGCTGCCGATCAGCACAAAGCCGTTCATCAGACCTTGCGCATTGTCATTGATTTTACTATCGAAATCGTTGAACTCGCTACGGTTCTTTTCGCCACGCAACTGTAATCCAAGGTAAGACGGACGGATTATAGTATCACCCTTGTGCAGCAACCAATAGACGGGTCGACCGTCACGGATGTCGAAGTATGCTTTGAGATTCAAAGAAGGGGACTCGACGGTCTCTATCGCTACGCCTTGAAGGTACAGCGCCAAACCCAATACGATGAATAATACTTTCTTCATATCAATACTCCAGTACAATCATTGAATAATACTTAATCGCAGGCAAAGTCAATTGCACTTGCCCGTTGGCATAGGAGAACTCCATATTCATCGCTGCACCGTGATTGTAATCCGGCGAAGCAAACCATACGCGTGTCGGTTGTTCGGATGCCGATACCGCAATAGAGATGTTATATAACCAATCGGGTTCACCTTGATTGGCATCGGTGTCACACCAGTCGAGGTGTGTAGCATTGCGGTATGACAGGAGTTGAACAACGTCACGGTTATCAACATGCCGACCAATTGTTGCAATTTGTCCTTTTTGGGGAGCCCATTGGTTAAATGCAACCGTTTCACTCGTTACGTCCACGCCATACCAATCGCTATTGACTCCGCTTGCAGGAACATCGGGACGGAGCAGGTTCTCATACGCTACCGTGAAATCATAGTAGGAGATCATAGCGCGTTTGAGATCGCCGGACATGGACAGATTGCTATTGGGGAAATATTCATTATTGAGCATATGTTCACCCATTTGCAGGATGGTACCGCCCCAAGCCATAGCTGCAGCGGTTCCCATGATGATACCCGGAGTATTAAACCATCCTCTTCCTTTACGTCCATGATTATAGTTGAGGTATGCCGCCAGGACAGTTTGTTTGCCGTTGGACCATTTTGCGTTATCTGTAATGATATTCGAGAAGATGGTATATCCGTTACTATTATTATGACTCCACACTTCGGTATAGCAAAAATCAACAGGTGCAGTAGCTATTTGTCCTTCTTGACCATACTGTCCGACAGCGTTCATAACCAGACGCTTGGTGGGTTGTTTGTCTTTCATATAGGTAACAAACTGCCCAAACGACTTGTCCATTTCGATCTCTTGGCCTTTATAGTCATAGACGGATCCTCTATAGCCCAACTGATCAATCTGCCAACCGTCGAAATTGAATACCTGATAGACTTCATCGTTACGAGCTGAGAGATATTCTTTCCAGTTCTGATTATTCGGGTCGAGGACATAGATGGAGCTTTTGAACGGCGATGATAACGGGTGCGTATCATGAACCCCGTGGTTTTTATCTTTGAACACCATCCATTCCTTACTTACACCATCGTTTACACAGTCATCCAGTGCGCCATAGAGGAGATTATAGAAGAGCGTCTTCATACCGCGTGCATGGGCAGCATCGATGTATCCTTGCACGGTAGCACGATAACAGTTGCGGGATATGATGTCCGTCCATACTTCCATAGGTTGTGTAACCGAACCGCCCAGCGGATGATGGTGTTTCCAATGCCAATCCTGAAACTGGACGTAGTTGATATGATAGCGGTTGAGGTCATCCATGACTGCTGCTATTTCGGACGCCGACATTTTGCCGTACATACTGAGAAATCCATTACGAGGAAAGCGCGCAGGTTCGGAAGACACATCTATACCGACTGAAGAATAGACTGTATCTCGTCCGTTCACTTTCCCATGAATCTCCGCCATATAGCCTTGGAAATCCTGCGAAGGAGGTTGCCATGTCCATTGCCGCGAAGTAACGGGCTCTTCTTTGATTGTTTTACCAAGATGTTGGTAACGCACGGTTACTTCTCCTTCCGGGATGCCGGGCATGGAGAGTTGCACTACGTCGCCGGGTTGGTAACAAGCCTTGTCTGTACTAAGCATATTGGAGACATAGGTCTCACCATAGGTGATGGGATCGTGTTCCGGTTCTATGATATTACAGCTCATTAAGAGTATGGAAGATACAATAACTGTTAGAGACATCTTTTTCATAATTTTATAAAGGAAATAGTTTGATCTTTTATATGGATTGTGATACTCCAGTTACCGGCAGACGGGATTACCCATTTATTGTCAGGATTCCCGATATGGATATCAAACGTTCCATTGCTGGAAGGAGCGCAATTGGGTGTAGGCGCGAAGATCATCTCTCCCGACCAATCGGACTTGATTTCAGTAGGGAATTTTATCTCACCCGGATTGAGTGTACCTTCATAGGTAAAGATATTTGCCTCAGGATGATTCAGTTCCGTCAGGTTATCCCAACTCCATCCACCCGGCGTTGCATCACCTATCATGTATATATGATTATATACATCGTCACTGAGCCGAGTGACGGATATCGTGAGTGCTTTGGTATCCGCTGTGATGGAATAGGTTCCCGGAACAGTGATGTTCCATTTGAAATCGGGGTATGCCTTTTCCGTTTTGCGATACACCATCCTATTGACATCCGTCGAATCACGCACATAGCAAGGAAGCCATGAAGTGGTAGTGGTCAACATCTTGAACTCGCCGATTTTTAATCTTCCCTCCCATGTAAAGCGGGATGAGTTGGTGCCATCAGCGAACATGATAGACGCGTAGTTACGATCCCATCCACCAGGCGTTGCATCACCGACCAGATATAGGTTGGTTAGAATAGTCGTGAAGCGAGCGATCCGTATCGTTACGACCGGTGCTATCTGTTCTTCTTCAGTCATAAGCACTTTGGCGCGTACTCGCAGTTCAAACTCATAAAACACTTCGTCCTCCATATCGGGGAAATAGCGTTTGAGAGTGTCGGACAGTTGTTTATGTCCGAGTTGGATAGTGCGATCCATCGTACGACCGATCTCCCAATTAATACCAGCCGCAAAGTCGTTTCCTGCCCGATCCATCTCCAAAGTATATGAGATTGCCGAGCCGGTACCGTGGTTCGTACCGGCTGTCCACTCTATTTCGAGAGCCGTCTGTTGTCCATACGAAGGAACACAGATGGTACTATCCGACGAAACCGTCAATACTAATGCTTCGTCACGCTTTGGATCTTCCCCGGGTTTCTCACATGCTATGCAAAAGAGGGCACATAGCGCGAGACCTATTATTTTCAATCGTAAACCATTCATATCAATAGCCAGGATTTTGAGTTAATAATTCATTGGCTTCGATCTCCTGGGTTGGAATCGGAAAGAGCAGATGCTTGGTTGTTGCATTGGTCTTTCCGATTGAATGCAGGAAATTCAGAGCATAGTTATTCGGATAGCGCAACATATCGAACCATCTATGTCCCTCGAAAGCCAGTTCGATACGGCGTTCGTGTATTATCTTGTCCCTCATCTGCGCTTGTGTCAGTCCTTCTATCTGGGCACGGCTGGTGAGTCCTGCGCGCTTACGAACCTGATAAAGCGGTGCTTCTGCTTCCGTAGTACGGCCTAACTCATTTAGCGCCTCTGCCTCCATGAGCAACACATCCGCATAACGAGTAACCACCCAGTTCTGGTTGGAGGTGTTATAATCAGGAGACTGATTCTTGGTCAAGAGGAACTTACGCACGTTATAGCCGGTTGTGGACCAAGTGCTGTTATAGGTCATGCCATCAAAAGTCGGACAGCCAGCATAGAAGATTGTTTTATCTTTGCGCAAGTCTCCCGCTTCATACTGGCTAACAAACTCAGCGGTCGGTTGGTTCCAACCATAGCAACCTGCAGCCATGCCTGAGTTACGAGGTCCCTGGAACGTACTGATCCATGAAGACTGATTCTCGTTCGACCAGAAATTATAATTGGTTTTGCCGTAATACTGCACCTCAAAGATGGACTCTACCCCATTCTGCTTGGCAGGATTGAAATTATCGGCATAGTCGGGAGCCAGTTGGTATCCCATGGCGGTTATCTCTTGGCAGAGACGCACTACCTCATTATAGTTATGCGTGTAGGCAAGGTGTACGCGTGCCAGTTCTGCCATTGCAGCTTCTTTGCTTGCCCTTCCTATATTGGCACTTCCATAAGTATTGCGTTGTGGCAGACGGACGATGGCTTCATTCAAATCACTGATGATGAGTTCATAGATCTCATCCACCGAAGCGCGCGGCATCTTGAGTTCACTATCAGAGGTAAGTGGTTCCGTAGGCATCGGTACTCCACCGAAGAGGCGAACCAAGATAAAATAGTAATGCGCGCGCAAGAAATATGCTTCCCCTAACATACGGTTCTTCAGGTCCGTCTCTATCTGCATGTCCGGCACGTTCTTGAGTACGAAGTTACAACGCAGGATACCGGGAGAAGGACCACGCCACAGATCCAACGCAGCGAAGTTATCTGCATTCGCGATGAAGTTCGCAAGATCGACTGTCTCTATACCGTCTTCACCACCTCCGGCACCTACTACACTCTCGCCGGCTATGATATCTGTTGTCCAGATGCGCATATTATAGAGTTTCGCCCATTGGAGCGGTTGGTAGCAAGCATTCACAGCCGCTTCAGCATCTGCCGCCGTTTGGAAACCATTGGTCGTATCGACCGAATCCCAGGGTTGGCGATCTAAGAAGTTACAAGATGTAACCGCAAACGCTATTAATAGGATACACAATATCTTTTTTCTCATAGTCATAAGCATTAGAAGGTTATATTAAGACCAAATGTAAAATTACGGGTGAGTGGATAGACATTACTGTCAATACCGCTGCCACCGACCTCAGGATCGAGTCCTGTGTAACGGGTCAGTGTGTATAGGTTCTGCCCCGAAAACGAGAAGCGCACCTCGTCCATAAGGGCTTTCTTCGTGTACTTCTTAGGCAAGGTATAACCTATTGTGATACTCTTCAGACGCAGATAATCACCGGACTCCAAGAAACGGTCACTGACGCGGTTGTTCTTATTCGGGTCGGAGAACACGGCACGCGGCATGGTGTTCGTCGGATTATCCGGACGCCAACGATCGAGGACGGTAGTCATCTGGTTCTGCGCAACAGACATCGCCTCTAACGTCGACCTGTTTCCGTTGTAGATCTTATTACCGGCTGCGCCTTGCAGATAAATCTCTATATCTACCCCATAGAACTCGAAGCGGTTATTCATGGAGAATGTCCATGTCGGGGTCGGAGAACCAAGGACGGTACGGTCGTCTTCATTGATGATACCGTCACCATTGAGGTCTTTGAAACGGATATCACCTGGTTGGGTACTACTATACTTATCGCTACCGATCGTTTGCACGGCATGCATATCCACTTCCTCTTGGGTCTGGAAGATACCATCTGTCACGTAACCGTAGTATGCTGCTACCGGATAACCGATCTTATGCACATTGCAATCGAAATACATCGGTACATCGTCATTTAACGAAAGGATGGTGTTATGGTTATAGGCGAAGTTGACCGTAGTTGTCCAGGTGAAATTCGTTTTTTTGATGTTCAAACTATTCAGGCTCACCTCTACACCCGTGTTGCGCATCCGTCCGGCATTGATACTCGGTACTGCTTCGTCCGAATAACCGCTGCTAATAGGTACGGACATCGGCACGAGCATGTCGTTTGTATTCTTAATATACCAATCGACGGTAGCATGTAAGCGTTGATCAAAGAATGCGAAATCGGCACCTACGTTATACTGTTCGACCGTTTCCCAACGCACATTGGGATTAGGCAGCACCCATGGAGCGAGACCTGGCACTTGCTTATCGCCGAACACATACTGGACAGTCTGCAGTTGGCTTGCGTATGCGTAGTTACCGACGCTGGCTTGGTTACCCGTCTGACCATAGCCGGCACGCAGTTTAAGATCTGACAGCCAGAAGTTCTTTTCAAACCAATGCTCCTCGCTCATACGCCATGCCAATGCCACAGAGGGGAAGTAGCCCCAGCGGTTCTTTTTGGCAAAACGACTCGAGCCGTCGGCTCGGAAAGTAGCCGTTAACAGATAACGATTGTCGTAACCATAGGTTACACGTCCCATGAAGGAGAGTAATGCCCAATCGGATTTGTTGCCGTAGAGAGTCGGTTCGAGAAGACCGTTACTCAGTTGTTTGGCCGTTTCGGAAATAAAACCTTGTACGGAGCCGGACATAAACTCATAGGTATTCGCCTGCATGGAAGAACCGATCATAGCGGTGAAATTATGCTTCTGTTTGAAGGTCTTGACAAAGGTAAGCGTGTTATCCCAAAGCCACGTGATACTCTTGTCGAACGAACGGCTCGCTTCCGATTCGGGTTGCGCAATAGGTTGCCAATCATACTTAGGAGTCCAACCTTCCTTATCCCAGAACAATGCTTGAATACCGAATGTTGTCTTGAAAATCAGCCAATCCACCGGCTTTATCTCCGCATAGATGTTTCCTAACAGATTGTACCCTTTGGTTACACTGGTATTCTCCTTCATCTTTCCTATCGGGTTCGCAATATCTCCCACGTACATTGCCAAACCTACCGGGCCCGCCCAAGTACCATCTTCATTATATATCGGTTGCGTAGGTAACGCGCGCATGGTATTTTGAATATTGTATGCACCACCGGACTTGATATCATGGTTAAGACTGAGTTTATGACCAAACTTCAACCAGTCGAATAATTGAGTGTCGTGATTGAATTGCAATGTCAGGCGCTTGTATGCTGTGGTCTTAATGATACCCTTTTGGTCATAGTACGCACCGGACACATAGAAATTGGATTTCTTGGTACCACCTGAGTAACTCAGACTATAGTTTTGGGTCGGGGCAAACTGCCATAGTTCAGACATCCAGTCCGTACCATTTCCTAATTCCAATGGATCGGCGTACCCGGAATATTGGGGTTCACCGGCCGCCGCCATCATCTCATTATGCAGCGAAGCAAACTGATAGGCTTTGAGCAGCGGCAAGGTGCGTTGAAGTTGATCAAAGCCGAAAGAAGCTTTGAGATTAATATGTCCCTTCTCATTCTCTCCTTTCTTAGTAGAAATAATTACAACACCATACGCACCACGACTTCCGTAGATAGCTGTAGCAGAAGCATCTTTGAGTACGTCCACACTCGCCACGTCATCCATGTTAATCATGTTCAACGGCACATCGGTCGGTACACCGTCAATCACAATCAGCGGTTGGGAGTTATTGATACTACCGATACCACGGATGTTGAGGCTCACATTGCTACCCGGAGCACCGGAACCGATAACCTGCAGACCGGCTGCACGACCTTCCAAAGCCACACCGATCGAAGGTGCGGGAACTTTCTGAAGATCTTTCTCTGTTACCTGAGAGATAGCACCCGTCAAGTCGCTTTTCTTCTGGACTCCGTAACCGACCACCACCACTTCTTCGAGCACTTCAGTATCCTCTTTAAGGATAATTTTCATGTTGGCAGCTGCGGAAAGAGACTGCGATGCATAGCCGACGTAACTGATTTCCAGTGTAGCACCTTCGGCGACATTCAACGTGAAATTACCATCAAAGTCGGTGATGGTTCCATTGGTCGTACCCTTCTCCAATATACTGGCTCCGATGATGGGTTCGCCTTTTTCGTCCACAATCACTCCACTCACTTGCGCCCAAAGAGGAAAGACACAGGCGAGTAAGAGGATAAGTGTAATAGGTATTGATTTTTTGTTCATAACGTTTAACGGATAATAATCTTCTCCGTTTTGGAACCATTCACCATGATATAGATACCTTTCGTGAGATTATCGGTTATATTTTCATTTGCAGGAAGAGTGATGCGGAGCATACCCATCATGTCGTATATACGGATAATTCCGTCATCTGCCACCATACTGATACCTGCCACGGTATCAGGTACTGATATAAGTTTCATCTGCTTCAAGTCCACCGTAAGTATAACGTCTGCCACCGGAGCAATAAATTTCTTATCTTCCGCACCCAGTTTCTCCAGATCATATACTCCAGTTGCCGCAATCTCTTGCCCTGCCACTGTGGCACCATAAGCCGTTGCTCCGAAGTCTCTCTCCGTAAAGAATTTCATCTCGCCTGCACTCAACGTGCCCGCCCATGTAAAAATACCTTCTTCGGAAGTCGTCATTTCTATAGCGTTATTATTCCAACTCCATCCGCCCACAGCCGGACCGATGATATACAAATGCTCCGGATAATAGGATAGCGTCATCGAGCCTGTTACCGCATTGACCGTCATTTTATAATCTGTAGCAGCAGTCAGAGCCACAGCGAACTTCTTGTCTGCATCATCCAAGGCGGCAATAGTATAGACTCCTGAGCCGTTCACCGGAGCATTCGCGACCGTGGCGCCATAACCGGCACCCCAATCTTTCTGGTGAAGGAATTTCAATTCGCCGGTATTGAGTGTGAGCACCTTTTCGTAGATACCCGAATTGAAGTCGCTCTCCCTCATCTTGATGGCGTTTTTCACAGTCCAACCTGCTGGTGTAGCGGAACCGATAGCATAAATCATCTCCGGATAATAGGTGTCCAATCCCTTATCTGCGATCCCGGTACCATCAGCAACAGTCAGTTGCGGCGTTGCACCGGTCAGGTCAATCGTAAGAGCATAGCGTCCTGCAGCGACCGCAAACTTATTGTCGGGATCGGCAGTAGCAGAACGAAGGACTAAATCAACAGTTCCGACAGATAGGGCGGTATTATCCGTAGCAGGGCCATACGATGGCAACCAATCATGATGTGTCACAAACTTGAGCGCACCGGCGTTCAAGTCACCAACCCACTCATACACACCATCCGCTGCCGGCACCATCAGCGCAGCATTGTCCAAAGACCATCCACCCGGTGTAGCATCACCAATCAGATAAATACGATTTGCAAAACATGGAGCGATTGCCAACATCACAGTCAGTACCAAAGAAAGAAAATGTGTTTTCATAAGCCTAACTTTTAGATTAAAATTGATTCGACGATGCAAAATTACTGCTTTTTGCGAATATACACAAGAGCACGCTCGTAAAAAGTAGTACATATAAGGCATAAAAAAATGTATATCGCTTATTTTTAGCAATATACGTTTTTGACTAGTAGTAAAAAAAAGTAGTGCTTTTATGCTATAAAGCCGCTACTTTTTCCTCAAAATGCTCACGATCCTCTTTGTCGTAGGCGGTTTGCGTGATGCGCGAGAAGAATGATGGGTTAGATACTTGTGTCTCCGAAGCTGAGACGACGTTGATGTTGACAATGATGTTGCCTTGAAAGTCCGGCAGACAATCGATGATCAATTTTTTTGAGTCATGATTTTAATTTTTTAGTTTAACCAATTCGTTTATATACGAACAAGCACCCACGGATGGGATGCCTGTGTTATATTTTCTTATGAGCGTCGGAATATCCTCCGGGAAATGAGCTCCATGTTTTTACGGCAGAGTTGGGCTTATGCGAACTGCGAATCCGCCTCCCTGCGCCATGTGAATAGCTGGGAGTGTAGAAGCCAGAGAGAGCGTATCTATATGATATGCATAGGGATTTGTTTGCCAATCCGCGTCCGAAGCATCCTGATAGATGACAGCCTCCCAGGCGATGTTCTTCTCAAGCCTCAAGCGGCTAAGATCCAATGTCACATCGCGTTGTTGGTCTGTAACACCTCCTATATACCATGTATTAGAGTGTCTGTCTCGCCGTGCATAGATACAATACTCTCCTATTTTTCCGTCTAAGAGAATGGATTGTTCCCAATCGCATGGAACCTGCTCGATAAAGCGGAACGCATCCGGATGTTCCATATAGTGTTCCGGCAGGTCGCAAGCCATCTGCAGAGGGGAGTATAAACAGACGAATAATCCTAATTGATTCATCAATGTCCCATGTACGCGAGGGCCATGATTATTGTGATAATCCAACCGGAAGACCCCGGGCGTATAATCCATCGGTCCTGCCATCAAACGTGTAAAAGGCAGTGTGCAGACATGTGCGCATGGGTTTCCCCCGTCCGCGCTCCATGCGTTCCACTCCTGCCCGCGCACACCTTCCTGCGTCATTAGATTGGGATATGTGCGTTGTAATCCTGTAGGCATGACGGGTTCGTGATTGTCAATGGAAATATGATAACGTGCCGCTGTTTCAATCACCTTACGGTAATGACGCACACCGGACTGTCCTTTGTTCCATTGGACACCGTCGTTCGTAGTAATAAGCGGGGCTACATATCCTGTTTTAATGATAGAAATGCGGTGTTTACGTGCATAGTCAAAAGCCTGCTCCAATTGCGACTCATATTCGTCTGCACGTCCCCCCGTTTCATGATGTCCGATCATTCTGACGTTCAATTCCACTCCCAAGCGAGCGATGGAGTCCATGTCAAAATCGGAATAGGGTTGATCGAATTCGAAATGTTTAGGAACGGGATTGACCCATGTTTCCCATCCTTTATTCCATCCTTCCGCCAGCACTGCTCCGAAGCCATGTTCGGCAGCAAAGCGCATATAGCGGGTCATATTGGTTGTTGTCGCTCCATGTGTAGGCGACTGATGCCAAGTCATGTTTCCTATATGCATTCCCCACCAGATTCCCATATACTTGGTAGGTTGGATCCAAGTTGTATTTTTGAATTTACAAGGTTCGTTCAGATTGAGCATCAAGCGGCTCGCCACCATTTGCGTCAGATCGTCCGCCAGTACCATCAATCGCCATGGAGAAGAGAACGGAGTTTTGATATAGGCTTTTGCTTCGCTTTCCCTCCCCTCATTAAGCCATGGTGTGAGATAAGTGGAAAGCGTTTGGTCTTTCACGTAGAAGTTCTGCGCCGGATAATCCGTTAGATTTGCCTCATGCAGGAAAGCGTATCCCCCTTGTGCCAGTTCCAAGGTCACCGGTGAGCACATTGTATCCGTTTTAAAAAGGGCTTGTTTTTTCCACAAGCCCTCATAATATTCCGTACGCCAGGGGATAGACCAAGCCTGCGGTTCCCCGGCAAAGCGATAGGTTGTCTTTTCGTCCGTAATAATGCAGGATTTATTCCCTGTGAGCTGGTAACGAAAAGCGAATCCGTCATCAAAGACGCGAAAGATGATATTCAAAGAGTGGTCGAGTTGAACGGTCATCTCGTTATAATGATTTCGGATAAACCGCTCTTCTCCCCACGTTGTTTCCCATGTCTTGTCACAATGGTAACGATGGATGTTTCTGATACGATAGGAAAGTTCGGGTTGATCTTTTATTACGAGTCCCAATGGAGAAGGGAGAAGGATCTTTTTTCCGTCCTTTACCACATCATAAACGGGTGTTCCGGACTGATCTATGTCAAAATTCAGGACAATGCGTTGATTGGGCGAACTTACGGAATACCCTTGAGGCACTATTCGTATGGCAAATCCGCCGGAAGCCGCTTCTGGGATGTTCAATTTAGAAGAAGCCGTAACGACCTTTCGGGTAATTGTATAAGCCTGCGGATAGGTTAGATAATCGGCATTTCCGGCATCTTGGTAAATAGTCGCCACATACTTTTTTCCTTTCGGTAAGAAATCAAGCGAGAACGTAGCTTTATGTGGATTCATTCCGCAAACACCGCCCACATAATACTCGTCTTTTCCTTTGGCTTTACGAGCAGTAGTGACATATTCCATGGGTTCGGCTTCGAGATACCATGACTGATCCCAGTCCAGTTCGACATCGCAAATGAATTGAAAAGCATCTCGGAAGCGCTCGTAATTCTCCGGTATGTCAGCCGCCATTTGCAGCGGAGAAGGCATAATGACATAGAGTGCGAGTTGGTTGCACAGAGTGGTGTTACAATGGTGATGATTATAGGGATTGAGTTTGGACATATCCATCTCGAAGATGCCCGGTGTATAATCCATCGGTCCACCATTGAGCCGAGTAAACGGAAGAATACAAGTATGTCCCGGTTTAATCCCTGTGGTAGCCTGATATTCCGTACCGAGCGCTGCTTCGTTACCGATGAGATTCGGATATGTCCGGCAAATGCCCGTAGGTCGTGTCGCCTCATGGGCATTGAGCATGATATGGTAATCCGCGGCTTTCTCAATGCAGTACTGATAGTGGTTATTCATCCACTGCGAGTAGTGGTGTTCGCCATTGAGTATATCTCCGACATACCCTGATTTAACAGCAGGATAGCCATACTTATTCATGAGTTGGTAAGCGCGATCCAAGTGGCGTTCGTAGTTACGAATGGATCCGGATGTCTCATGATGCATTATGAGGTATATTCCTTTGTCATGTGCATATCTGTTCACTTCCTCTATGTCGAAGTCCGGATAAGGGGTAACAAAATCGAACACGTAATCTTTTTTCTTGTTGAACCAATCTTCCCACCCGATGTTCCATCCTTCGACGAGCAGTCCGTCGAACCCATTCTCTGATGCGAAATCAATGTATCGCTTCACATTGGCGGTATTTGCGCCATGATTGCCATGCGGATGGAGTTTTGTATAATCCGTTACCCCTAATTGCACCGAAGGCAGGTCATTGGTGAAAGACCATCCGGTTTTACCCGTAATCATTTCCCACCACACGCCCATGTACTTGCAGGTACGAATCCAAGAGGTATCTTTTATTTTACAGGGTTCATTCAAGTTGAGCGTCATACGGTTAGCCAGAATATCGGTAGCTTTCCGTGCGACTTGTATAGTACGCCAAGGGGATTGGCAAGGAGTCTGCATGTGTCCTTTGATGCCTTGACAATCGGGTGTAAGGTGGGAAGTAAAGACCATATTTCGGTCATCCAGATCGAGATGCATGGTGGCATAGTTAATGCATGCCGCCTCATGCAGGGTCACCCATAGTCCATTGTCATAGTGAAGTAAGAGAGCGGTCTGCACCCCCGTTTTCGAGAAGCCTGTTTGCGAAGCGTTACCCAATCGCGCCCCATCGCTCAAATGACGGATATCCGTCAATTGAGAACGTGTATATTCATATTCTTGTGTGTCGTAGTCTCCCGATATCCAGTAAGCGGTCTGATTGCCCGGGATAGCAAACCGGCTTAACTCCTCTTGTATATCGAAATAGCACAGGCTACCCTTTTGCGGAAATTCGTAACGAAAGGCAAGCCCCTCATTAAACAGGCGAAGGCGAATCGTCACATATCTATCCTCCGCTATTTGGTGCAGGAGGAAACTATGTTCGATATATTCATTGTGAATACTATTCTCTTCTCCCCAAACGGGCGTCCAGTCTTCTGCAAAGGAAACGGAGTCCTCGCGCAGTATTTCAAAGCCCTGATAGAATCCCCCCCAATTGAGTTGATAGCCCAGCGATGAAGGACGGATCACGGTGTCCGTTCCTGCCATGAGGAAATAAGTGGGCCGTGTATCCACTAGAGAAAAGGAAGCTTTCAATTGCTTATCCGGACTGGTCCAAGTAGAGGCAGAGGACCAAAGGGCAGTAAATACGAGCAGGAAAAAATAATGTCTTTTCATTTGTTCACAGTTAATCTATAAACTTTACAACCATGTGAAGGGATGAGCGCGCTAACGGATGAGGCGGATCCCATATCCTGATGTTCCCACAAATCCCGCACCTTGTACTCAGCCAGAGGCAGATGTCCCAAGAATCCGAAACTACGTTGTTGCTCCAGGGGTTCCCGGTTAAACAAGGCTACTATCCAGTCCCCGTCGGACATTTGTCCATACCAGATTTGCGAGTCAGGGGAATTCAAATCGCGTGATAAAGGTTGTCCGACAAATCCGTCCCGATTGAGAGCCAGTAGTTCGTCGTTTTGATAGAAAGGCAGATAGTGGTCAATATTGGCAGAATTAAATTGATCGGCGCAAGCCACAGGTCCGCCTGCTACCAATTGGAGCGAAATAACCGAGCGTGCTTCATCATCGGAGCTTAATGTAGTGAGGCGTGTAAAATCGCCGTCCATGATCACTTTTCCACGTCCTGCTTTGTCAGAGAAATGGACAAACCCGTCGAAGACATTGTTACATTGCGGCCACGAGCCTCCCACATCTCCACGATGCCTGTAGTATGTAGCATCGCCATAGACATCAAAATACTCATTTTCCAGTCCTGAGAAGGCAGCCCAGTGCCCACAGAAGACATCGGCTTCGGTACGCATCATATTACAATAGCGAGCTTCCAATTCGGCATGTTCATAGCAATGCGGCATCACGATAGAGGTGAAGACGCCATATCTGGCTGCGGATTCCTGAATGTATTGTAAGGCCAGTGCATATTCCTCCCGTCCGTATCCGCGTGCAGGATTTTTGGTACCATGCCCTGTCCCGTCTTCAAAGACAGACATAAAGTCCATTCGGATATAATGTACCCCTATGCTTGCATAATATTTGAAAAATCCGTCAATATACTCCTTTGCGCCCGGGTGCGAAGGCACTATCCATGTGAACCACTCATTTTCAGCGGCGGACTCTTCCGGATGTAGGACGTGGTCAATAGAGGGGTCATAGATTAAGGAAGAGACGTGGATATTGGTACCGTCAATAACGGGATTGACTTGTAGTGAGGCATGCAGCCATAAAGGATTATCGTAAATACCCAATTGCAAATTATGTGCATTGCATAGTGCTACCAGTTCTTTCAAGGAATATACGCCATAGTGAGTCATATATCCCTGCGAGTTGACGGACAGATCGCTATGCATTGACATAAAGCCGTCTGTAACAATCATATTGTATCCATAAGGCAAGAGATTTTTCTCCACCCACTCGATGTTGGCTTCCCAAATATTTTTAGGCATATTCGTATTCTGGTGTGCGTGCTCAGCCTCGAAGCAGTATTCATACACAGTCCAGTATAATGGAGCCTTTGCATCTACCAAAACAGGTTCCGGAATGGGATCATCAGGCACCTGGTCAATAGACCATCCGGTATCAAAGGCAGGATTGCACGCCATCAGCAGCGTCGTTATCAGTAAGAATGACATGTGTTTCATTGTTTATAAAATTTAACTGTATTGTTTATCACATTAAGTACTATTTTATAGTACCCCGGATCATCTAAGATCCACTTTTTATCCGGCACGTCCACACAGGAAGCAAAGTAGTTGATATGATAGGATGTATTTTCGGTAATATGCATATCATATTCATCCGCCAGATAGAATGCCCCCCCGTACTGACTATTATTCAGAGGGAACTTGATTTCTCCTTCTGTTAAGTTGCCGTTCCAGACAAACGTTCCTTTAGGAGCCTGGAAGTCATACATCATTTTTTCGGGGAAAGGTGTGTCCCACCCTCTTGGGGTGGCGCTTCCGCATATCCAGACTTCTTTAACGGGCAGGTCATCCATCGAATGATCTCGCGCAAAAGAGACGGTTCGGTTCGTTACATCGACGGATATGGAATAGACACCTTCTTCGGTAATGCGCCATTTGTTATCCGCTCCTTTCCCATCGGGATTAAAGACTATCTGTTGTGTGCCCTCGGGAGCTGCGTCCGGGGAGGCCGACTGGTAGAACGGATCTTCAAACACCCCACTTTGGGGATTACATGCAAATTTCACTTCCCCCGTGGAAAGGAATCCTGTCCAAGTAGCGGGTGTTGTTTCAAAATCCAGTGCAGTAGCATCGTGCAGCGCCCACCCGCCCGGTGTGGCATCTCCGACAAGGTAAAGTGGTTCTTTCGTAGTCATGGTGTTATCCGTCATGTCATAGGTGACATCATAGAATCCCGACCGCGAGATAGGGAAAGAAGCATATATGATAGCCGAGGCCTTTTGTGCGGACACGAATTGAATGGATCCTTCGGATAACAATCCTCGCCAGTTATATGCATCTGTACCGGCTATCTTATCCATCTCAAAAGCAGAAGCGAAATCTGTTCCGGCCAGTGTAGCGGAACCCATCACATATAGGTGATTAGCGTAGCCGGTAATGGTAAAGATGAGTTTGCTGATCATGGGTTTCACATAGACATCGGTTCCTTTGAATTCAGCAATCAATTCCGCTTCCAATTGTGCAGATTGTCCGGCCACGATTCCCCAGTCTGCCAATAAATCGTTCAATTCCTTATGTGTGAATGTTAGTTGATTATCGTTTGCGATGGTCATTTTGGGGATAGCCGTCTTAAATTGGTTATCCGCTATATCCATTTTAAAAGCGCACACATAGGACTCTGCGCCATATTGAAGTTCGGGCCATGTCCAAGTAAAGGTAGCCGCCACCTCATCCCGCAGTTGCGGATTCAACACGACGGGTGAGGGGGATACTTGAAGATGCATTTGGTCCTCCGGTTGATTGATTGTCGCATAGGGGTCTTCCGACTTGCATGCCCACAAAATGGACACTATGGTGAAAAGATATAATCCTTTTTTCATAGCCTTAATTCCAGTATGGTAATTGTTTTAAATATTTGTTTTTATCTAATTCCGTTTGGTGAATAGGGAACCAGTAATACGCTTTTCTATACACGCGTTGCTGGTAAATGACTCGTTGGAAGAAGGACGCATCGTCTTTTCCTGAAAAATTCATACCATATTGGGGACCGTCGAGCAGGTTTTCCGCCAGTTTCCACCGTCTGAGGTCATCATACCGCAATCCTTCGCAGCATAACTCGACATGTCGTTCCATCCGGATAATCTCGCGCAGTTGTTCCCTGTCAGTCTCCACATGGATTTCATCGGCATTGGTAGCCCCCGTAGTATATGTCCGCACACCTGCTCGTTGCCGAATGAGGTTGATATAATAAAGTATCTCATGCACATCTCGTTTGTCTGTTTCGTTGAGTGCTTCCGCATAGTTGAGATACGCTTCCCCCAAGCGATACAAGATACCCGGACGATATGGGAAATTATTTTCCTTCACATTGGTGTTGGGATGAATTTTTTTACGTAAGAGATAACCGCTTTGCGGTGCGTCGTGTGTATGGGTATTGTCCTGTGCGCCATTGAAGAAATTGAAGGTACGATTCTCTTGTGTAAACCACGCATTATGAAAATTGACGGCGACATAAAAACGCGGTTCGCGATGACAGTACATATTATATGTATGTGGATATGTGATATACCCTCCGTTCACTTTGCTTCCCCATTCGGTTTTCTCGGAGGAGACCGCTGCTTCATTAAAACCTTCTTCCACGTAGCCTGAAGCTTCGTCCGTAATGGGTAATCCGTTTTCCATAAAGAAGGCATCGACCAAAGACTGCGTGATGCCATATCCGCCGTTACCGCCGGAATTGGCGGGGGTGGAATGTTTTTCCAGATCGGTATAATTGCATCCGTTAGGGCGAGCAAACAATATTTCCGTATTCCCTTCGTCATAGCGTGTAAAGAGAACATTCTGCACAGACATAAAGGCATCAATCTGTCCTTGTTGTGTGCGTTCGATATACAAGGTATGTCCGGCTGATTCTGCTGTTTCTATGAGCAGTTTGCATGCATCGGCTGCTTTTGTCCACCGTGAGGGGTCCATTTCGGTACTAAAAACGGGTACATTATGACAGTTGGTATAGCCTGCATAATCCGGATTTCCGTTCACGAGCGGACTGGCAGCATAGAGCAGCATTCGTGCACGTACTGCGAGCGCCATAACAGCGGTAAAGCGTCCGTATTTTTGCGAGCTATACTTAGTAGGCAAGCGGTGACTTACATCCAGCAAAACGGAGTCGCACCAATCAATCACCGTATAATAAGGAGCCTGTCCCTGCATCATTTCTTCTTCGGTAGCATCCGTAGTATATACCTTACCCGGAGTAAAAGGAATAGCGCCATAGGTATTGACCATTAACCAGTAGTAATAGGCTATCAAGGCATCGCATTCCGCTTTCATATATTCCACTTCTTTTGCACCAATCCCTTGATCCGGAAGTGGATGTACATTTTGTTTGAATATTTCCGCTTCGCGGATGCGTTGCGGCAACATGGCCCAATAATTACCATCCCAACTGCTGCTGGGCGACCATTCTCCGACGATATACGGAATGACTTTCCAATCCCATTGGCGCCAACGCTCGGAAGGGCTCATTTCGTCTCCCAAGATATCCCATCCCAGATACCGGCCATATCCGAAATAGGGATCAGGAATAGCACTATACACGTTAGCAAGCCATCCGTACGTGCGTGTTTTGTCCTCAAACACCAAATCGAGGGTTAATTCCGTATCCAGTTCTTTATCCAAGAAATGGCAAGACGGGAATAAGGTAATAAGACCTAATAAAAATAAATATGTTTTTTTCATCATTGTAGAATGGATTCGTTATATTAAAAGCTTATTTGCAACCCCACCAATACGCTCCGCATGTGCGGATACCGCAGTCCGTCGTTGGAGTCCAATTCCGGATCCCACAATTTGAAGGAAGAAAAACAAACCAGGTTGTTTCCTGAGACAAATACGCGGAAGTTCTTGGCGTGCATCTTGTCCAGCGCGACTTTAGGCAGTGTATAGCCCAATTCTATGGATCTAAGGCGCAGATAACTCATATTTTTTTTCCACCATGTAGAAGCTACGTTATTATGCGGATTGGTGGCTTCACTCAAGCGTGGCCAAAAAACATTCTGTTGAGGATTTTCTTCTGTCCATCGGTCATTGTAATTGGCAAACACATTCCCCAATACGCCCTGACCTGCCCCCGGGATGAAATAGTCTGTTCCGCCGATGATGCGATAGATGTCAGCCGCCCCTTGAAAGAAGAAACTAAAATCTATCCCTTTCCAATCGATATTGGCACCGGCTCCATATACGATAGACGGGACGTTCGTACCCCCTATGTATCCCTCATCCACATTGGTAATCTTTCCATCGCCGTTCATATCTTTATACTTAATATCTCCGGGACGAACTTTTGCCCCCAATTCGGGGACGGGCAATCCCTGTCGAAGGTTACCGTCCGCGTCAAAGTCTTCGGCAGAATAGAGTCCCTCCGCCGTATAGCCCCAAAGCGTATTAATAGAACGCCCTGTTTGCGAACGATATCCGGTCTCCTTTAGCGCCTGAGGCTCATCTATTTCCAAAATGGTGTTTTTAGCATAGGTAAAGGTTCCCCGAATGGCAAGATTGACCCCTTTTTTAAAATGGTGACTATAATTGACACTCAGATCCACTCCTCGGTTATCCACTTTTCCGAAATTGGCATAGGGGTTCTGGAGGAAACCGATTTGCGAGGGGATGGTATTGCGCTGCATGAAGATATTGGAGCGTAACTCCTGAAAGAAATCCACTTGCACATCCAAATCATTGAACAACCCCAGTTCCAAGCCTACATTGGCTTTGCGGGATGTTTCCCAGGTGAGGTTTTCCACACCTATTTCTCCTTCCTCTACACCTTGATAATATATATCTCCATAGTATCCCCAATTATAGCCGTTGGCCTTACCGTTGATAGTCGTGATGTACGCAAAGCGTCGATTTCCTCCAATCTGGTCATTTCCGACGAGACCTATACTGCCACGCAATTTGAGTTTAGATAGTTTATCGCGCACGTCATCCATCCAATGTTCCTCCGATATGACCCACCCGATTGCGCCGGAAGGGAAGAAACCGTATCGATGTCCGGGTGCAAAGTTTTCGGAACCATTATAACCGAAATTGAACTCAGCGATATACCGTCGATCATAGGTATAACTGACTCGTCCCGCCACACCTTGATTACGATAAGGCTGTATGCCCCCATTGTCATACGAGCGGAGATTATAAAGGATCATCGCATCCATAGTGTGCTTTTGAGCAAACGTACGGTTATAGGATACATTTGCTTCGAAATAGATACTATGATCACCATATTCCGCATTGGAAGAGTGATCGAGGAAATCAGATCCGTACAGTAAAATCGAATGCACCAATTCTCCCTCGTCATCTCTCCCGCATGCCACGCTGTAATAATTAGGCGTCTTTCCGCGTGTGATATATTTATGCGAGAAGAAATCGAAAGAGAAGACGGCTTTTGCTTTTAGTCCGGGAGTAATGAATTTCAAATCCTGTTCAATGGAGAACAGCGACTCCAGTTTCCCTCTGGTTCCGCGATAATAGCCATTTTGCGTGGACATAGCCCACGGATTGGCTCGCATCGCGGAAGCGATAGGAATAGTACCGTCGGAATAGATGGCAGGATGCACAAAAGGAGGTGTTTCAAATGCCTTACTGAAGACTTCGTCAGTAGAGGATCTGCTCTTACGCAATAGTTCGAGATATCCTCCCACACTTACACGCAGGACTGTTGTTTTGGTCATGTCCAGATCGACATTGGCACGGAGGTTAAAGCGGTTGAGTGTAGAAGCCGTGTTATAAGGCAGGCTTTTATCCGTCACCATGATACCGGCTTCATTGTAGTAAGAAGCTGTCATCGCATATCTCACTCGTTCCGAGCCGCCTCCGACATTGATATTCAAGCGTGTGTTATGCGCCCAGTCCTCCGTTACCGCATCCAGCCAGTTGACATCGGGATACAAATCCGGATCATAGTGATGATATGTCTTCTGGATCTGGTCTTTCGTGAATAGCCGCTTATTGGGATCAGAACATAAACTATTGAGCAAAGACATATACTCCGCCGCCCCTATGAATTGAGGGAGTTGCGTAGGGGTGGTAAAGGCATGCTCCACTCGTACATCTATATTGGGTGGAGCGACCTGTCCGCGTTTGGTAGTAATCAAGATGACTCCATTCGCTCCTCGCACACCATACATCGCACTGGCGGAAGCGTCTTTTAATACGGAGAAGGCCTCAATCTCGGCAGGATCCAAGTCATTCAAGCTACGCTCTATACCATCCACTAAAACCAGCGGTGTCGTATTGCCCGAGAAGGACGCAATACCTCTAATCCAGAAATCCGAATTGTCGTATCCAGGTTCACCGGATGGCTGTACTGCGATGACACCGGCCAATTGACCAGACAAGTTATTGCTCATGGAACGGGAACTACCGACTTGCAGTTTGGTGGGTTCCAAGGTTTGCACAGAACTTATGACGGATATTTTCTTTTGATTCCCGTAGCCGACGACAACCAACTCGTCCAATGCTTCTGAGTCTTCCTTGAGGGTCACATAGAAATTTATTTCTTTCCCGACTTTAAGGGTTGTCGTTTTGTAACCGATATAAGATATCTGCAATACAGCGTCTTTGTCCGGCACCGATACATAGAAGTGTCCATCCATATCGGTAACAGTTCCCAAAGATGTCCCCTGAACGATAACACTGACACCTATCAAAGGTTCCTTGTTATCGTCCACTACCGTTCCGCTGATTTTCAACTCATTTTCTGCGCACACAAGTAGGGGCAAAAAGCTCAATGTCCAAATTAAGATTGTTCGAAGATATTTCATACGCACGTACTAATTAGAATACATTGAGCATATTATTCATTTCTTCCTGACTAACAGGAATAACTATGGAGTCCGAACCTGTCATCAGTGAAAACAGACAGGGTACAGATTCTTTGCGGGTATGCGGTGTTTGATAGCGTTTTCTCATATGCTATTCAATTTTTTGTCCTACTATATTATATTTCAATCCGTTAACCACAATCACTATCCGCCCGCTCTCCATCTTTTTCACTACCATACGGTCGGCTTTAGTGGTATTCACATCGGTTGTCTTGTTGCGAATGAACATGCACATTTGCGGCGCACTGGCAATGACGGGTATCTCCAGATAGGCCTTGTAAGAAGGAATCTGAGCCGCTGTATATCTGAAGAGCATAGCTTTGGACTGATCCGTGCTATACCCCAACACATAAGTGGTCTTTTCTGTGTCCCGATTGGTCAGCGAGGTCGTACCTTTTAGAGCGTTCCCCGAATAATCGGCAGTAGGTGTGTTATCGGTCTTGAGAAGGGTGATATACTGATTTCCCATTTCCGGGTTGTACAGGAAAACACCCTGATTGGCAGGCACTATAGGGTCTGAAACCGGCTTCAATTCCAAACCTTCCTCAGGAATATAGGTACCGATATACACGCCTGCCTGGTCCGTAGTCCAGTCTTTATCCCAACAAGCGGAAGCAAAACCATCGGGAGTCATGTGCACTTTCATTTGTTCTTCTGTGTATTCTTCAATCACATGCCCACCGTCATTATAGTCCTTGATAATAAAATCTTTATTGGTAGTATAACCCTCTACCAAGTCGTTCGTCCAATGTCCTTCTGTATGATATTCACTTCCACCGGACTGAATAGTCAGTTTGACCGGAGCAATGGGTAGAATGGTGCAGGAATAGATGCCGTCCCCGTCTGCTACCAGTTGTTTATAGAAGGCATGATCGTAGGCATTCTCCTCACCCGGTTCCTTATAATACATCCAGTAACGCAGATATACATCTAAGCCCTCCCATGTTTGGCGAGCTACATCCGTGAATCGGAACGTCAAGGTAATCGGTGTTATTTTATCGGGTAACTCAATCGCCACACGCCGGTTATTCTGCGTATTGTTTGGGCTATTGGTTACAAAGAAATACTTGTCCGTGGTGATCTTTTTAATATCCTGTGCCTGCCGATGTGGATTGCCTGTCCATGAGGCAGTGCTGCCGGCTATTACCAGATTCACCGAATCCACGTTCCGATAGGTGTGACTATACCAGCCATCCTCTCCGCTGCTGATATCATTGATCCAAAAATCATTATACTGCATGTGGGCATTGCCATAGGTATAGAAACTGACCACATCCCATCTGTTAGGAATTTGCGTATCATCTTTCTCATACGTTTGATCATCGGTTTTCAAGGCATCGTCCACATAGGCATGAATGGTGAAATTGTTAGTCGAGTACGTACACTCACTCAACTCGTACAATTTATATTTGAAATATTCATATTCCTTTTGCTCTCCTCGGCTCAATATTTCGGCACAGACGACATTCGCAGTATAACCTTTTCCGGCATTGTCCACAGTCGTTGTCTGTTTTACTCCGTCCCCCCATTCCGTCGTACTTTTTACATTCTTCACCAGGAATTTTAAGTTCTCATCAATATGCACGGTTGCCTCACGCCATCCGTCGGATTCCTCCGAGAATTCAGCCATTTGTGCGCCCGTGTGCTCCCCCCAATAATAGAGGTAGAACGTATTGTCAAATTCCGCTTTGGCTTCTTCGGTGGCATGCAGTCTGACAGTCACGTCTTTCCCCGACACAGTGATAGTGGATGGAGCGGAAGTGACACATTGCTCTTCTGCATTGATCTGTACCTTCACCTGATAAGTACCGGCTTGGGAGGGTTGCCATTGGTCAGCTTCGAGTTCCACCGGTTCATCATTCACCAGATAGGTGTACGTTACTTCGCCGCTGTACCCGCTCATAGCAGGTGCAAAGTGTACACTTTCCCCTAGCGTCAGTGCTGTCGTATCGGGGTTTAGGGACAGGTTTGCGGAAGGCAGATAGGGGTGAATACGCAATTGACTCTGCGGCGCATCCAGTACGACGAAATACGTATTTTCCGATAAGTTGACCCGCCATTTACTATCTGTGCCACCATTCTCCATCTGAACCTGGTACGTACCGCAATCAGATATATCACCGGTCTCGGCTTTCTTTCCGAACATCGTGCTATATTCGCCTTTTACACAAAGGAATTTAAGTTCTGTATTTGTGCCTTTTAGTTTTAATGTATCTTTATAAATACCCGAATTGGATGCCGTTTCCGTCATTGCTTTTCTGCCGTCCGTACTCCAGCCTACCCAACAACCCGAGCCCACCGGGTACACCGTATCCGGCCAACGTTCCTCCACCGTTATAACGGGGGCAACATCGGAAGTAGAGACATCCACATTCACACGGGCACTGCACCAACTGCCGGTATATTTCCAGGAATTGTTTTCGTAATCATTCTTTCTTTCACCGCTGAGTGTTTGTGGCAAGGTGCTCAACTCAACAGGGTTGGACGAAGGTGCATATCGCATCTCACGATAGGTAAACGCGAAATAAGCGTTCTGCGGCATATAGAAATAGCGATAATAGGTGCTTTCTCCTATCTTATCCCGAAGAGGTCTCTCTCTGTTTTTAGCAGACCATGATGTGTAATCTTCGTTTATGACACTTCCGATCAAGTAATAAGCCGGACGCTCCAACCATACATAGGGGAAGTAATGTTGGTCTTCTCCACTCTGATCCACACAGATGCGTAACTTACCGGTATAGTTCGCCGTTATCCGCCAGCTGTGATTAGAAACATTTTGGCCACCGTGTTCCCCATTGTACGAAGCACCTCCGCTCTGATGCGCTCCTTTGGCCGCCTCAACGGGCTCATAGTTCAGTAAAGCGGATAAATCCAAGACTTTGTTTTCCGTTTCGGGGTTTTCCGTTAAAGGAGCATAGCGTTGCGGGGTTCCATCGTTGTTGAGGTTATTGTTAAAGGCAAAATAATAGGTCTGGTCCTTCACTACATCCACATCGATATAATACTTCGATGTTTCGTCATGGTATGACTTGTTGAGCGGTTTAGTCGAGTTAGTTGTACTCCACTGGCCTTCACCCTCAGCAAACGATCCGATCAGATTGAAGTGAGCAGATTCCGCCCATCCCCATTGGCACACGGATAAAAGGGTCAGTAATGAACATACTGTAATCGTATTCTTCATCGTATTATGCATATTAGTTAGTATATTTTATTTCCCAATAAAGTGTACGTATGCGTGCCGTGCACGATAAAGAGCATCCCATCCTTCCATATTTTCCGGACGTTACTCTTGATGGATTGGGCATCCATCGCCGCCGTAGGTATCTCCGGGCATTCCATGAGTTGGTAATTCGCATTGCGGCATTCGTTCGCGTAAGCGACAAACTGTTCTGAGTCTTCTTGATTGGCAACACATAGGGTGTATCCTATCCCCTGCTCCAAATCAACATCTTTCCATGTCCATTCATACCATCCTTCTTCCTCCGTTTCTTTCATAGCCACCGGCGCTGAGGGGGCATGGCCACTCATAGCACTGCTCTGACATCGATCTCCTGATGACTGCCAACGAAGATACGGTATTCCGGTCGTGCTATAGACGCGCAGTCTGATATCGCCGTATGAAGGCATCGGGGTACAAGCATCGGGAGCGGCTTTCCATGCCGACACGGTGTCGGTTGCATGCCAAGTGCGATTGGCGGTGCCTTTCGTGGATAGATCTTCGTAGTCCCACGATGGTCCGCAACTATATTTGTACTCACACGCCTCGCTAACATACGGCACGGTCAAACGGAAATGCGTAGCATCCACGCTATCCATGCGCGTCCATGTCCAGTTATTCCAAGTAGCAGACATGTAACAGGCGTTGGTTCCTGCAGGTACTACCACGGTATAGGTTGTATTGATGGGGGTGACAAGTCGTGTAACCATACTATCAATCGCTGTTTCCGTCAGATAAGCGTGACTCACCATATACGACCGTACGGCAGACTGCAGGTCCTCCACTTGTTCAGGAGAATCACCAATCATCAGTCTAAACGCATAACGCAACAAGTCACGATGGCGGAACTGCTGCATTTTCAGATCGGTTGTTGCCTCATAATCACGCGCTATACTCTCCCAGTCAGCACCACATAAGGCTGCCAGCGTGGCAGCAAACATCCCTGTACGGTCACCGCCTAACTGACAATGAATCTGCCATGGTCCGGGGTGGTTCTCATCGTTAATGTACGCAGCTATTTCATGCATCCATTCCCCATAACGCTCCGGGTGTTCTTGATACAGGCAGTCATTGTACGCGGGTGTATGCCCATTGTCCGTACCCACTATTAGGACATTACCTTGTTGCATCATGCGTGCATAATAAGAAGGAATAGATACTTGATAGGCATGATCACCGCATTGATACGTATTTCCTTCCAGATAGGACTGGTCTCCACTGAGACACAAATCACTTTGAATGCCCACTTTTTCAGCAAACTTTTTGATATAGTGGAATCTTCTCTCTTCTGTATCATTCGCTTCATCCGGTGCATAGGGGTGATAGGAACGATAGAGATTAGCGGTACCCGGTACCCTTCGGAAATTACTAATCTGTATTTGTTTGTCGTAATCTCCCGCCAGCTCTCCCCACTCGTTCAAGGATAACCAGATTTGTCCCTTGTCATGTCTTTCGCCCAAGTCTTCTATTTGATCTCCCGGCAACATGACCATCATATTATTGGAACGGTTAGCTATCAATAATCGGCTATCGATACCGCATTCCCAAGAAGCATGACTGCGCTCTTCATAATCCGTACCATCGGTTTTATATACCTTGAATCGGAACTCGGGACGCCCGCTATTACCGGGGCGTTCTATCTCATCCAACGCGAATGTGCGATAGAAACAGCTATCGTCAGAAAACCTGTTTAAACGATAGTTCTCATTGACATTCCACATCGTAACAGGTCCATAGACATAAATCTTCTTGACCGCGGTAAAAGATTGGTTAAATCGCGACTGCGCCGTGGAAAAAATCAAAGTGACGGTATTATTAACCGGATCCAATTTCTGGCAGGCATTTTTCTCAGCAGTGGTAAAACGCACCCCGGAAAAACCGTTCCCAAGAGACGCTATGCTTATCTCACAGCCATTGACCGGCGAGGCAGGGGATATTAAAAATCCTTCGCCTTGATGAGAGGATAAGCCGGCTGTATAGATGCCGGTATAATGGGAGGCATTCACCACATTATTAGCATCCCACTCACCAGAATCCCAGACATACGTGTCCGAGATGACAGCCAAATACGTAGCATCATTCCATCCATGGAGCGGCAACGGGCAGGTAAAGCGACCGGCTACCGTGTCCGGCGCCATTTCGTACGCAGAAGACCATGAGTCGCTGCCGATTACAAACATAATATGGCCATCCGTCCACTGCGTTTGGGTGTTGTCATAAAACACATATCCGCCATGGAATGACCAGTCATCTGCAAAAACAGAGACACTGAATAACAGAGTAGCAAATAATAAAAATCGTTTCATATCATTTTGAGTTTTTGGTATCAAATTTTTTGCAAAATTACTGCTATTTTTTTACACAGGCAACATACGCACAAAAAAAAGTAGTACATTTCGCCACAACAAAAAAGCTATATTGCTTATTTTCAGTAATATAGCATTTTTAAATAGGTTAAGAAAAAGTAGTATAAAAAAATTATAATATGGCCACTTTATCTTCGAAACTATCCCTATTTTCCTTTGCAAGGTTGCGCATGCGGGTACGCGAATTATATATAGTGGGAAGTGAATAATGCAGAATCTCCGCTATCTGTTTGCTGTCCGTAATGCCCAAATAGATAAGAGCCATGACACGCAGATCCGTATTCAATCGTTCTTTGGGCTTAATACGCAACTCAGCTTCAGGCAGCAGAAGAGATTGCACTTGCATTACAAAATCCGGGAACAACTCCAGAAAGGCATCATCAAAATCCTCGATGGTGGACATTTTCATGAAGCGTCTTACGTAGACTGATTTGATATGATTGCTTTTGCGGAGTTCCTCGTTACTTTGCGCTAAACGATTATTGAGCATCTCCAACTGACGGTGTTTCTTATGTATATAGAGCAGAAAAACCAATGATAAGACCGCTATCAAGCAGACCAGAACAAAAAAGATAATCATCCCCACCTGACGCCGGTGCACATAGTGCATATGTGCATCTTTGATCACAGGATAGACAGTACTGATTTCGATAGAGCGTACACGTTCACCTCCTGTCATAGCGTCCTGCTGAGCACAGAACATGTACTTATATGCACGTTCTGAGTCCCCTTCATTACAGAGCAACACCGCCAATTCCCGCAAAGCGACATATTCGCGGACGGAACTCCGCAAATCATTTAAGGATGCGATAATCAAATAATGTTTGGCTTGGTCTATACAGCCCATTTTTTTGTATATCTGCGCACGAGTGAAAGCAAAAGCCGGTTCCTCAAACGGTTTCCCTTCTACATGATGCGTGCTCTCATAGGCTTCCAATACATATAAAGCGCTGTCGTATAATTGCTCCTCATACAGATAATCCGCCCGCACCAGTTCATGCAAGAAAGAACCGGCTGCATGTATCTTCATCAATTCCAAGCGATATTGTTGTGTGATTGAATGATATATCCGGTGCTCCCTCTCGGTGACCGCAAAATCGTCCATCAAGCCAAAAAGCGTACGACGAAGATGATTGTAATAATGGTTCAAAACCGGATCCAAGGGTTGCTGCAAGGCAGAATCCATATAGAGTATCGTCTCATGGTACATACCGCTACGCATCAACACCTCGGCATAATTGAGCAACGAGACCTGCTTCTCAAACGGTGTTTGAGCCAGTATCATACGCTGTTCCGTGTAATACAGCTGCGAATCGAGGTTATAAGAACGATAGGTCTCTACCAGCCTGCCATACAGTTCGAAGCGCTCGTTGGCTGAGCACGGCTCGGCAAGCAGTGCCTGCAACGAATCTACCTGATGCTCACGCGGCGCATAATAGACAGCACGCTCCTCTATACATTGATCCAACTCCTTGAGAAGCGCTTGATCCGCATCACCATGCCATCCACAGGACATAAGAAATAATCCTATGAAATATAAACAAATCTGCCGTATTTGCGTTACATCTATCATTTTATGACGCTGCAAAGGTACTACTTTTTTTTGATACATGCAAATAATTCCGAAGATTTCTGTGATTTCACTCCGATTGTTTCTATTTTGCGAGTGCAAAGGTACGCAAAATTTGCGATGTATGCAAGAAAAAATGGAATAAAAACAGAAAAAGTTTATCAAAATTTGCATATATGCAAAAAAAGCAGTAATTTTGCAGCGCAAAATATGGGCTTATAAAAAGCACGAATAAAAAGCATTTGAAAAAATCGAAGATAATGAAGAAGTTTAATGAGTACAAAGGATTGAATTTGCCGGCGCTGAGTAAAGAGGTGTTGGAGCTTTGGGAGAAGGAGAAGTTATTTGAGAGGAGTGTGTCCGAACGCGAAGGTCACACGCCGTTTTTGTTCTTTGAAGGTCCTCCTTCAGCGAACGGCATGCCGGGTATTCACCACGTGATGGCGCGTACGATTAAGGATACGTTCTGCCGCTTTAAGACGATGCAGGGCTATCAAGTGCGTCGTAAAGCGGGATGGGATACCCATGGTCTGCCGGTAGAGTTGGGCGTAGAGAAGATGCTCGGTATCACGAAAGAAGATATCGGCAAGAAGATCAGCGTAGATGAATACAACGCCGCTTGCCGTCGCGAGGTAATGAAATACACGAAAGAGTGGACGAACCTGACGAAGCAGATGGGTTATTGGGTAGATCTCGATGATCCGTATATCACCTATGACAACAAGTATATCGAGACGCTGTGGTACCTGCTCAAGGAGCTCTACAAAAAGGGCTACCTCTATAAGGGCTATACCATTCAGCCCTACTCGCCTGCTGCAGGCACGGGTCTCAGCTCGCACGAGTTGAACCAACCGGGATGCTATCGGGACGTCAAGGACCTGACGTGTACAGCGAAATTCCATCTGAAAGACGGACGCTATATCATTGCATGGACAACGACTCCATGGACCTTGCCTTCGAATACCGCGCTCTGTGTAGGTCCGAAGATTGACTACGTGGAGATCGTACTCGAGAGCGGCGAGCATATCATCTTGGCCGAAGCGCGTCTGAGTGCGTACTTCGAGAACGCGGAGATCGTGGCCCGATACAAAGGTGCGGACCTGGTAGGTCTGGAGTACGATCCGCTCTTCCCGTGGGTGAATCCGGGAGAGGGTGCGTTCCGTGTCATCCCCGGTGACTACGTGACGACCGAAGACGGTACGGGTATCGTACATATCGCGCCGACCTTCGGTGCGGACGATAAGAAAGTGGGCGACGCAGCCGGTGTACCGGGTCTGTACATGTTGACCAAGAACAATGGTTGGCGTCCGATGGTCGATTTCACCGGTAAGTACTGGAAAGTGGAGGATCTGGACGAGGCATGGTACGCAGCGAACGTGAACGATGCGTTGTACAGCCAATACGCAGGTCGTTTTGTGAAGAATGCTTACGACCCGACGCTCACCGACAAAGATGAGAGTCTGGACCTGCACCTCTGCATGGAGATGAAGGCGGACGGTCGTCTATTGAAGACCGAGAAACATGTGCACAGTTATCCGCATTGCTGGCGTACCGACAAACCTGTGTTGTACTACCCGCTGGACTCTTGGTTCATCAAGTCCACGATGGCACGCGACGAGATGATCGCACTCAATAAGACCATTAATTGGCAACCGGAAAGTACGGGTACGGGTCGTTTCGGTCAATGGCTCAATAACCTCAATGACTGGAACTTAAGCCGCAGCCGTTACTGGGGTACACCGCTGCCTATTTGGCGCACCGAAGACGGCAAAGAAGAGATCTGCATCGGCAGCATCAAGGAGTTGTTTGAAGAGATCGAGAAATCCGTCAAGGCCGGTTTCATGCAGGCGAACCCGTGGCCGAAGCATGTGGTTGGCGATTACAGCAAGGCGAACTATGATCCGAGTGTGATCGACCTGCATCGTCCGTATGTAGATTCTATCATCCTCGTATCGCCGAGCGGCAAACCAATGAAGCGCGAGTTGGACCTGATCGATGTATGGTTCGATTCGGGTGCGATGCCGTATGCACAGAACCACTATCCGTTTGAGAACGCTGACCTGCCGCGTACGGCGGACTTTATCTCGGAGGGTGTCGATCAGACCCGCGGTTGGTTCTTCACGCTGCACGCGATCCACACGATGATCGAAGGTACGGTGGCCTACAAGAACGTCATCTCCAACGGTCTCGTGCTCGATAAGAACGGCAACAAAATGTCCAAACGTCTGGGTAACGCCGTGGATCCGTTCGGCGCACTCGACACCTACGGCGCTGACCCGGTTCGTTGGTACATGCTGACTAATTCCAGTCCTTGGGAGAACCTGAAGTTCGATCCCGAAGGCGTGGACGAGGTAAGAAGAAAATTCTTCGGCACGCTGTATAACACGTACGGGTTCTTTGCGCTGTATGCGAATGTGGACGGATGGGAGCCGTCAGCTTTCAGTGGTCAGTATTCAGAGATCGATAAGTGGATCCTCTCGCGTCTGAACTCGCTTGTAAAGGAGGTAACGGAGGCATATGAGGCGTACGAACCGACGAAAGCCGGCCGTGCGATCAGCGATTTCGTACAGGACGATCTCTCGAACTGGTACGTACGTCTGAACCGCAAACGTTTCTGGGGCGGCAGCATGGATGCCGACAAACAGGCGGCGTATGAGACCCTTTATACCTGTCTGAAGACCGTGGCTCAACTGATGGCTCCGAACGCACCGTTCTATGCCGACCGTCTCTATCGCGACTTGGTAGGCGAGACCGTGCATCTGAGCGAGTGGCCGAAAGCCGACGAGAGCCGCATTGACCTTAAGTTAGAGCGTCAGATGTACCTGGCACAACAGGCGACGAGTATGATTCTCTCTCTGCGTAAACGCGCCGAGAAGAACGTGCGTCAACCGCTACAGAAGGCCGTTATCCCGACGCCGGACAGCGAGACGACCGAAGCTTTGCTGCATGTAGCGGACCTCATCAAGAGCGAGGTGAACGTGAAAGAACTCGTCATCGTGCCGGCAGAGCAGAGCGAGATCCGGTTGGTGAAGAAGATCAAACCGCAGTTCAAGGTGCTGGGTAAGAAAGTAGGCGGTAAGATGAAAGAGCTGGCTGCGGCTATCACCGCGATGAGTCAGGACGATATCGCCAAGATGGAAGCCGACGGACAGTTCACGTTACTCGACTACACGCTTGTGCCGGAGGATGTGGAGATCGTCACCGAAGATATGCCGGGATGGTTGGTAGCTAACAACGGCATCCTGACGATCGCTCTCGATATCGAGTTGACGGACGAGTTGATCGAAGAAGGTATCGCACGCGAACTGATCAACCGCATCCAGAACCTGCGTAAGTCAAGTGGTCTCGAGATCACTGACCGTATTAAGGTGACGATCGAAGACCGTCCTGAGGTCCATAACGCCGTACTGCATTGCAGTGAGTATATCGCCGGTCAGGTATTGGCCACTTCGTTGCAGCTGGCTGCCGATGTACAAGGTGAGGCGGTTGAGATGGACGGCTATAATGTGAATATCAAAATTGAGAAAGCATAATATGAATTTCAGATTTAAGATTTTAGATTTTAGATTTTTGATTGTCGCGCTGATAGGCATCGCGTTTAGTGCTTGTGGTCGCCAGGAACCGATTGAGTATTCGCTGAGCGATATGCAGGGCCTTTGGAAAGAGGACGGCACGGAGCATTTTATGCGTTTCACGACCGATGCGGCCGATAGCCTCAAAACGGGTTACCTTTGGGGCTACGAATGGGACGAAGGAGACGGTACGGAAGAGGGTGACCTCTTCGAACCGGATATGAAGTACGGTAACAGTTGGTTTATCTACAGCCTGGAAGGCCAGAAATGGTACCAAACCAACACGATGAGTATCGGTAGCGGTTTGATCCCTGAGACCTACGTCATCACAATCCTCAATAGCAGTACATTCGAGTACTACAAAGAGGGTTATAAAAACGAGAAGCAGACGTATACCAAGGTAGAAGGACAAAAATTGGATGAAGTAAAATTCCCATGAAAGCGTTAAAAATCATCGGATGGACGCTGTTTGGACTGATCCTGACGGTCGTAGCGGCGGTTTGCCTGGTCGTGTATGTGGTGTTCACGCCTCAACAGTTGACCCCTATCGCACGGCAAGCCGCAGCGCAGTATGTGACCTGCGAACATGAGATAGGCGAAGTGGATCTGACCTTCTTCTCTACCTTCCCGCGTTTCGGCTTGCGTGCTGATGGTCTATTACTAATCAACCCCAAAACCGGAGCACCGAACGACACCGTCGTAGAAGCGAAGCATCTGGTGGCGACGGTGGATGTGATGGAGTTTATCAACCATAAGAACCTCCATATCCACGAGGCGATCTTAGAGGATGCGACGGTGCATTTCTACATCGCGGAAGACGGCACGACCAACCTGACCGATGTATTCGTGACCTCGCCGGATACGACCGAAGATACGACAGCTTTTGTGATGCCTTTCGAGGCATTGCGTGTGGACGGATTGCGTCTGCAGGCCAAGGCTATCTCTTTCACGGATGACAAAGATACGATCACGGCGGCTTTAGGTGCTACCGAACTAAGCGCTAAGGCAGAGGGATGGGACGATATGCTCGTTACTTTGGATGCCCGGGATGTATGCGCTTCGATCAAGCACGAGACATACGCCGACAGCCTGCATGTGGAGCTGATTGCACCGATGGCGATGAACCTCGATTCGATGCATTTTGCGTTCGACGGAGCCCGGTTGGCGGTCAATGATTTCCAAGTGCGCATAGAAGGCGATGTGACGATAGGCGACGCTATCGACATGGATGCGAAACTGGAAACCGGCAAATGGCAGATCAAGCCGCTCTTGGCGCTTGTGCCGGCTAAGTTCACCTCCGGGCTGAAGGATATCGATGTGGACGGTACAATCCAACTGGATGCGACCGCCAAGGGTACGTATAGCGAGCACTCGATGCCGCTCATTCAGGCGCAGGTGCAACTCAAAGACGGTAAGGGTGCGTACAAACCGCTGCCCTACACCTTGCGCGACCTGACGCTGGATGCCGAGGCGGCGATGAACCTCAATAAAGGCGGTAAGTCCAACGTGACGATTCGTCAATTGGCCGCCAAGACCAAAGAGAGTCAAGTGAGCGCCAAAGGTAAGATCAACGATCTGCTGGGCGACATGCTGCTGGATCTGCAAATGCAACTCAAGGCCAACCTGCCCGACTTCGCGTATTTCCTGCCGGACTCGATGGAGTTGGAAGGGCAAGCGAAAGGTACGCTGGATGCCAAGATACGTCTGAAAGATCTGACGGACATGAAATTGGAGAAAGGTCTGCTCGCAGCGGATCTTCATTTTCAGGACCTCCGCTATGCGCAAGACTCGATGCGCGCCGTGCTGCCTACGAGTCATCTCTCGCTGCAGTTACCGAACAACACGCCTACCCGCAAGTCGGTGAATTGGGCGAAAGCGGACCTGACGGCGGACAAGATTGATTTCCTGATGGGTAACAGTACACACGCGATGATCGATGCGCCGGCGCTGCATGCAGAGATAGCGAACGTGTTGGCCAAAGGGCAGGACTATTGGGCTACCCTCGCTTTCGATGCAATCGATGCCCAATACGACGATATTCTCGCGGACCTGAAGCAATCCGAACTGGAAGCCTTCGTGAGCGGCGGACGGAAAGTGAGTGCCAAACTGAGAACCACCGCTCTCAACGGACGTATGGGCGAAGAGCTGCAAGCCAAGACCGGAAACCTGGCCCTAGAAGCCGCAGCACGCTACAACAAAGAGGGCGAGAACACGTTACTCAAATGGAACCCCCGCCTGAAGATCAACCTCAAGAACGGTGTCCTGAATATCCCGGAACGTCTGCCGGAGACCGTTTATATCCCGTCTATCGAGTTCAAGTACTCCAACCGCGAGATGACGATCGACAACAGTCGTATCGAGTTGGGCAACTCCGACCTCAACCTCAAAGGTAACATACGGCATATCGGCAAATGGTTTAGACATCAGGATATATTGGAAGGCAAACTGGATATCGTGTCCGATCATTGCGATGTGAACCAACTGCTCGCCTGGTTCAGCGCCGATAAAGGATCTGAAGAGCAATCAGCCGTCAGCAATCAGTCATCAGAAGAGGTGGAGTCGAAAAAAGAAGAAGGCGATCCGTTTATGGTTCCGACGGACGTCGATCTGGCGCTTAATACGCATCTGCGCGAGGTGGAGGTCTTTAACCAGCATGCGAAAGACCTGAAGGGCGGAATCTACGTCAAGAACGGCACGCTGATGCTGGATGAGGTGGGTTTTGTTTGCCGCGCTGCCAAACTGCAGTTAACGGCCATGTACCGCACCCCGCGAAAGAACCACCTCTATGTCGGTCTGGACTACCACATGCTGGATGTGGATATAGACGAACTGCTGACCATGATTCCGAACCTGGAGGATATGGTACCGATGCTCAAGTCCTTCAAGGGTGCAGCGCAGTTCCATCTGGCGGCAGAGACCTATCTGAAGAGCAATTATGAACCGAAGATGAGTACCCTCCGCGGTGCCGCTTCGCTCTCGGGAAAAGATCTTGTGGTCATGGATAGCGAGACTTTCTCCAAGATCGCCAAATTGCTGCAGTTCAAGAAGAAGACCGAGAACAAGATCGACTCTCTCAATGCCGAGATCACGGTGTATAAGAACGATATCGATGTCTATCCGCTCTGCGTACAAATGGATAACTACATGGTGGCACTCGGCGGACGGCATAAGACCGACATGAGTTTTGACTACGATATCAATGTGCTTAGTCCGCTCTACCTCGGTGTACACGTAGGCGGGACGATGGATAACCTGCAGATCAAGTTGGCCAAATGTAAATACGCCAAAGATTTCCGACCGCACTGGTATGAAAAAGCGGACACGCAGTCGCTGGAGTTGAGGAAGATGATCAAGCAGTCCCTCGAAAAAGATGTACGGATACAGTGAAAAGTGAAAGGTTAATAGTTATGAAAAAAACGATTTTATTAGGAGTTATTGCTATGAGTTTATTAGCATGTAACAAAACCAACCCTTTGTTGGAGCAGCCGAACACGCCGTACGGTGTACCGGCCTTTGATCAAATCAAGTTAGCGCACTACATGCCGGCATTCGAAGAGGCTATCCGTCAGAACCAGGCAGAGGTAGAAGCGATCGTGAATAACGAAGCGGAACCGACTTTTGAGAACACGATTGTGGCACTCGATCGTACCGGTTTGCTCTTGGATCGCGTGGTAGGTGTATTCTTCAACGTGCTGGAAGCAGACGGTAACGACGAGATGAACGAGATTGCCGAGCAAGTGAGTCCGATGCTGAGTGACCTGAGTGACGGTATCATCCTCAATGAGGCGCTGTTCAAACGCGTTAAGTTCGTCTATGACCAACGGGAGCACCTGGGTCTGAACCCCGAACAGATGCGTCTGCTGACCGAGACCTACAAGCATTTTGCGGATAACGGCGCTAACCTGCCTCAAGAGCAGAAAGAGCGTCTTAAAGAGATCAACAAAGAACTGAGTCTGCTGTCCCTGCAGTTCGGTAATAACGTAGTGGCTGAGACCAATAGCGATGACGTGAAACGTTTTGTCACCGATGAGGCATTGTTAAAGGGTCTGCCGGAGAGCGCCAAAGCCGCTGCAGCCGAAGAAGCGACCGCAGCCGGTCATCCGGGCGAGTGGCTCTTCACGCCGAAGCGTACGTCCTTCACGCCGGTGCTGCAGTACTGCGAGAACCGCGACCTGCGCAAACAGTTGCTGATAGACTATACCACACGCGGCAACCATGACAACGCCAATGATAACAAAGCTGTCATCCTGCGTGAGATGGAGTTGCGTATCGAGAAAGCTAAACTGTTCGGTTATGACAACCCGGCGGACTATATCCTGGCGGACTGCATGGCAAAGAACCATCAGACCGTAGATGCTTTCCTCGCATCCGTTTGGGCACCGTCCTTGGAGGCTGCCAAACGTGAGGCGGCAGCTTTGCAGGAGTTGCTCGAGCAAGACTACCCGGGTGAGAAACTCCAACCCTGGGACTGGTGGTTCTATGCCGAGAAACTGCGCAAAGCCAAATATGCATTGGATGAAGAGGAGATCAAGCCATACTTCGAGTTGGACAACGTACGCAAGGGTGCGTTCGGTGTAGCTACCAAGTTATACGGCGTACAGTTCGAGAAATTGGAGAACATGCCGGTTTATAACAAAGAGGTAGAAGTCTTCAAAGTAACCGAAGCCGACGGTTCGCTGGTAGGCATCCTCTACACCGACTATTTCCCGCGTGCAGGCAAACGTCCGGGCGCATGGATGAATAATATCTTGCCACAGTATATCGACGCCGAAGGCGTGGATCATCGTCCGGTGATCATCAACGTAGGTAACTTCAATAAACCGACTGCCGGAAACCCCTCGTTGCTCTCGATGGACGATGTGGAGACCCTCTTCCATGAGTTCGGTCATGCTTTACACGGCCTGTTGAGCAAAGCCCATTATAAGAGCCTCAGCGGTACGAACACCCCGCGTGATTTCGTCGAGTTACCGAGCCAATTCATGGAGAACTATGCATATGAACCCGAGGTACTGAAGACCTATGCGTTCCATTATCAGACCGGCGAAGTGATCCCCGATGAACTGATTGCCAAGATCAACGCAGCCGGTAAGTTCAATCAGGGTTTTGTAACGACCGAGTTACTAAGCGCTTCTATCCTCGATATGGATTTCCATGAGTTAACAACCGCAGAAGGCCTAGACGTGAATGCGTTTGAAGCCAAGAGTCTGGCGAAGATGGGCATGATCGACGAGATCATCGTGCGTTATCGTCCGACTTTCTACAACCATATCTTTACGACAGGCTACGAAGCCGGTTATTATAGCTACACCTGGGCAGCGGTGCTGGATGCAGACGCTTTTGCTGCTTTCAAAGAGACCGGAAACCTCTTCGAACCCGAGACAGCCAAACGTTTCCGCCACTTGCTGGAGCAAGGCGGTACGCGCGATGCACAGGAACTGTATATCGAGTTCCGCGGTAAAGAGGCCGATCCGAAGAACCTGCTGCGTCGCAAAGGTTTCATCGACTAATGAAACGTCAGACGCAAGAAATATTATACCACCTGTTGCCGGTAGTCTTTTGGCTGCTGGCAGCAGGCGGTATGGTTCTTTGGGAAATGTACAATGTACAATTTACAATGTACAATTATATCCCCGGGATAGTATGCCTCATCTCGGCTCTCCTTCTCACGCATATCAAGCGTCATGAGAATGCCGTAGTACCCAGTTTTCAGGTTGCAGTACTATTAGGCATCGCCGCTTATTGGCTGCCATCCGTACTTTTCCTGATCCTCCCTGTTTGGATATACCTCGTTTATCGTCATCTATTCGACCTGCGTACGTTCACAGCGATGCTGATCGGCTTTGCATTGGTGGCGATATGGATAGCAGTAGGGAATATATTCCAAATTTTAGATTTCAAATTTCAAATTTCCGCGAACTTGTTCGTCTGGATTCCGACCGGCATTATTCTCCTTGCCTGGTTAGGTGCTACCATTGTACGACAAACCCTGCGTGTACGTTGATACCCGCCTGCGGCATGAAATAGGCGATGTCGCTTCCTGACCATGCGTCATGATAGACATAGCCGTTGCTCTCGTACATGGCGTTGAAGAGATTATTCACCTGACATTTGATCGTTATGTCCGGGCAGTGTTTGAATTGCTTCGTTGGCAGAAGGTATTGCATGTTCAGGTTTGTAACGGTGTAAGCTTTCAGCGTAGCGTTCGGATCCTCGTTATTCGCTAAGAACTGCTTACTGATCACGCTCGTTTGCAGCTCCGCATTGAATCCCGCGGCATGGAATGAGAAGATGTTCCCTGCAATCCAATCCGGCGAGAAAGAGATCGTCCTCCATCTGTTTCCGTCTAACCATTTATTGCGACTCCAGGTCAGCGTGCCGCTCCAACTGAACCATTTCGTCCAGTCCACACCAAACTGCAACTCCGCGCCTGTCCGGTACGATTTATCGACGTTCTTCGTCAGGAAAATAGCTATACTGTTGATCTCACCCGTCAGCACAAGCTGGTCTTTATAATCCATGAAATAGAGGTTAAGGCCGATATGCCAAGGGATAGCATAACCGCTTTGGGTCACTCCTGCCGAAGTGTAATGATACCCCAACTCATAGTCAAACAACTTCTCCGGTTTGGGCATTGCTTCGCCCTCTTGACGGTTGGTGAAATTCGTTCGTGCCGGCTCGCGGTTAGCTAACGCAAAGGTAGCTGACAGACGGTGACCGCCATTGTCGTACGTCAGACCCGCTTTCGGATTGAAGAAATGCCAGATATGCTGCTCTTCGATCTTCACGCGGTATCCCGGAACGGTACTATTATCGTTATCGCCGTAGATATGATGGTTCACCAAGCGGTATTGCAAATCGCCGTAGAGCGTCAACTTCTCTTTGCCGCGGTGCAACACGCGCCAGTTGGCTTTTGCATATATGTTGCCGTCTAATTTATCGCCGAAACCCAAATAGTACTCCTTGAAATCAGTCCCAAAGTTCTGGTCAATATTGCCGTACAGCGTTCCGTTGTAATTATTAAGCGCAATACCTGCCTGCACATCGACTTTCTCATGGATATATTTAGCGCTGAGGATGCCACCGTAGAAATGGTTACGAAGACCTTTCTGCGCAATACCGAGCAGATACCAGGAGTCAAACGTCTCCCAATAGCCGGTACCGAAGGTATAATGCCCGGTCGCATTCAAACTCCAATGCGAGTTGAACCGATGGGTTACATTCAGATGCACATGGTGTTGCTGATAATTATCGGTCTCGTTGCGGTAGTATTGCACGTTGCCGTTAGCATCAAGAAAAGCCCCGGCGCTGTTCTGACGCCTGTTCACCTCTATATCCTCGCGGGTCAGACCATTCCATGCCAGATACGTCTTCTCTTTGCCGCCGAAGGAAAGCAGGTTAACCGCAGTCTTGCTGTTCTGCCAACCTAACTGAGCTTGATAACTGAATAGATCCGAGAATGCGCGGTCGATATATCCGTCCGAGTTAACCTTACTGAATCGTCCGCCGACATGCCATGCACCCTTATCGCTGTTCTTGTCGCCCCAGTAGGCATCGATCTTTGCCATCTCGCGGAACGTGTTGTACATACCACCGTTGAAACTCAACTCACCCCGCACAGGTCCCTTTGTATCTTGTACATTGGCCTGTTGTGCATCGATCGTGGATATATTGATGCTGGCTCCAAAACTGCTACCGCCGTTGGAACTCGTACCTATACCGCGTTGCACATCAAGTTTAGTGATGGATGAACTGATATCCGTCATATTCACCCAGAAGACCGTTTGGCTCTCCGCATCATTGAGCGGCACCTCGTTGATGGTCATATTAATACGGGTGTGATCACTACCGCGTACGCGAAAATAGGTGTACCCCACGCCCAGACCGTCATCGCTGGTTGTTACCAACGAGGGGGTCTTGCTCAGCAAGATCGGTAAGTTCTGCCCCGTGTTGTCTCGGTTCAGTTCCGCATACTTCACCTCCTGCTTGCTGATAGTCGCTTGCGTTACCGGCGCACTGACCACTATATCGGCTATATCGCGACCGATGATCGTCAGCGTGTCCTCTTCGAATGACTCGTTAATCACTTGCGCACGTACGTACGCGTTTACATTAAGAAGTACGCATGCACACACGCATGCAATACGAATAGATTTTTTTTTCATTTTTTTCCTTTGACGGCATTACCCGCCTAAGTTCCAAGGGTTTATTCTCAGCCGAAGCACCCCGTAATGATTAATAAATGTTATTTACTCTTCCGGCCTCTCCAGGTCATACCGGAAACCGACATATATTTTCCAACCCGCCGTAGGACCGCAAACCATGGAGGCATCGAAATCCGGGCCGAAGGGATGAAAAGAGTCGATTATAGGATGATCTTGTCGGAAGTTCGTCATATTCTCTGCGCCTACATACAGGCTGCAGGTACGCCAATATTTGGTGATTTGCGCCATGAGTTGCGGATACCAGGTGAACGGTGTCTCAAACCCATCCGGCATACGACTCACGCCGTTGAACTGCGCCGTTACATCGAATTGCCATTTCTTAAGCGGCGTCTGGTAACTGGTCGTGATGACACCCTTGAAACGGTTCGTCAAAGCCTTGGGACGTAACTCATAGCGATTCGTCGTACTGTTAAAGGTCGTCTGCTCCACATCCGTCCAACGGAAAGCAGCGGTCCAGGTCCAACCGCGCAGCACCTCCATCGAGGCTTCCACTTGTGCACAATGCGCAAACGATTTGGCATTCGGTATATCCGTCTGGTTATAGATATAAACTGCATGTTTGTCACGATCCATATCCACGATGAGCGAGTTCATAAAATACGTGTAATAATACTCTGCCGACAACTGCAGCTGCTTACTGCCCATCGGGATATAAAACGTGGTACTCAGACCCGTGTTCACTGCCCTTTCTTGCCGGATATCTTCTGTCAGATGAGGCGTACGGCTCGAAGGTAAGATAAACGCATTATCAGCGATCGTATTCGGACTGCGATACCCCATACCGGCACTGGCCCGTAAGGTCCACCATTCGAACGGCGTATAACGGATATTCATACGCGGGGTGAAGAAGAACCCGTACCGCGTTGAGTAATCGGCACGTACACCCGCTACCAACGATAGCATATCTGCGTACTTGAAACTGTACTCCGCAAAAATGCCCGGCACCGCTTCCAGACGGTCGAGATTAAGCGCTAATCCGCTAAGCGCTAACCGCTCACCGTACTTATCCACATTCACGCTCAGACCGGCACTAAGACGGTGGTCGTTATCGATCAGTCCGCCGCCTTCAAAATTCCCCTGATAGAGTGCATTGACATAGACGTTCAGTTGGTTCGCCGCCCAGTTACGCAGACCGTATCGGTTATTCAAATCATGGTAACTGACGGCCGTGATCAAGGCCACTGATGAACCGCTCTCTTCGTCAAACACATAGCCGTTCTTTAGAAATCCTTCCACACGCCAGGTGTTGAGGTTGATTAAATACGGGTTATCGATCGTATCCGCATGATGCGCAATTTGTCCGGCACGTCTGCGGTCATAGAGTCCGCGCACAAACGCCTGGAAGGTATAATTACCATGCTTGTAGAACCATCTGTTGGCAAGATTCGCGTTCTGCACCTTCGGCATATCGGCAAACGAATCATGATTCTCGTCCATGCCCATATAACTACCGCCATAATGCGCCAAAAGACCGGTATAGAGATGGTCTTTCAACTGCCATCCGCCCATGATATTCGCCTCCGCCATCAGTTCGCTATTGAACATCAGGTTGACCGCCAGCGGATTCTGCGTATTAGGTTTGAGTAACTCTACATTGATCTGTCCGGAAGTGGCCTCATAGCCGTTGATGACAGACGAGGTACCCTTACTTACCTGGATCGAACTCATCCAGGGTCCGGGTATATACTCCAGACCGAAATTCTGCGCCAGACCACGCACAGCAGGCGTGTTCTCCTGAATTAACTGCACATAGGTGCCGCTCAAGCCCAACAGACGTATCTGCTTGGCGCCCGTAGCCGCATCCGAATAAGCGACATCCACCGATGCATTGGTCTCAAACGCTTCGCTCAGGTTGCAGCATGCCGCGCGGCATAACTCTTCCGTACCGATCGTCTGCGTGTCAAAAGCCGAACTGCGACTCTTCAGTACCCCCAACTTGCGTTCCGTGATCGTCACCTCGTCCAGCACCGCTTCGTCAACCAGCACGATTGTCAGCGGAGCACGGTTCATGACTGCTATCGTGTCGTTATGGCAGCCTACGAAAGAAGCTACCAGACGATTCGTCGTCTTGACCGGCATCAAGGTAAACTGTCCTTCAAAATCCGTCGCCACACCCGTCGATGTACCCGCCCAATAGACATTTGCGCCTACCAACGGTTCTCCCTTCTCATCCAGCACCACACCGCTTATCTGCGCTTGCAGACAAGTGGTCAACGCCAAAAACAATATGAACAAAATACGCTTCATTTGATCATTGTCTTTAGTCAGTAACTTGGTAATTGCGACCGTAGGAGCGATAGGAGTCATGTTCTATCTCGATTGTCGGTTCCTCGAAAGAAGTAAGAGGAACGAGTTGCCACTCGATATACTTGATCGCGAAACCGCGGTCTAACCATTGCTTCTCATAATGCGTCTGCAGCGCTTTCGCATCGTCAAAAAGCTCGACTCCATCGGTACTTTTGCCATATAGGTCATCCGTGGAACAGAGGACGAGATAAGGGTTGAGCCGCAGCATCTCCATCGTATAGGTATAGAGGAACGGGCTATCGGTCTTGAGATGGATGAGGCCGTTCGGTTTCATGATCTGCTGATAGCGTTGCATGAAATATGTACTCGTAAGCCGTTTAGTGGCTTTTTTCATCTGGGGGTCACAGAACGTGATCCATATCTCATCTATCTCATCGACGGCGAAGAAGTTCGTAATGAACTCGATCTGCGTACGCAGAAACGCCACATTCTTCAAGCCAGCCTGCTCCGCCTGTTTGGCGCCTGCCCACATGCGCGCACCTTTGATGTCCACTCCGATGAAGTTCTTATCAGGATATTTCTGAGCCAGACCTACCGTATATTCGCCGCGTCCGCAACCCAACTCTAGCACAATAGGACGGTCGTTATGGAAATAACGCTCCCGCCAATGTCCTACCATCGACGGGTCATACGGAGGTTGGAAGACATTGGAGAAGGTCTCCATCTCCGCAAATTTCTTCAGCTTATTCTTGCCCATTTCGTTTTATCTCTACACCTATATCTGTCACTCCGCGTAATAGACTATCCCGCATGCCGTGCTGAATCGCCATGTAGTACCTGCCGGTATCCGGAAAATGGTAATTTTGCTCGATGAGAACGGGCATTTCAATGAATCCGTGATGCTTATCTCCGAGCCATTGTCCACGATCATCTGCCAAGTAGAACTCGATCGTATCGCGTTGCGTTCCGTTATCCAGGAAGAGCCACATGTTCTGATAGGGATAGCGTTCCGTATGGCGCACATAGACCAGCACTTGGTAGCCAACCTTTTTATCGGGTATCTGATAATTAAATTGCGCCACCGAATCCACATGCCATTCTCCCGATGGAATCGAGACAAATTGACTAAATACGATATCCTGACGGCAAGCAGTAAGTGCGAGCGCCAAGGCTGCCAAAAACAGTAATTTTCTCATCGTCTGTTATGGTGTTTTTTCTTTTTGTGGTCAAAACGTGTGACATCCCCATGTCCTGTCTGGTATCCGATCTCAACCACCGCGGACTTGTTTCCTTCCAGCGTGGCGGGTTTCTCGCCCCGTCGGTTCATGGCTATGATCTCATGAGCGCGTGCAGCGGAGAGAACGGTCAAGTTCACTCCCTTCTGCGGGTCAGACGAATAAGTAACGGTACCTGCCAAAGGATCGGAAGCGAAGAAATACCAGGTAGCCTCTTGGGTCTCCAATTCGATATGACGATTCGGTAACAGTTTCGAAGCATCCTCATAAACCGGCACTTCATAATTGAGACAGCACTTGAGTTTCGCGCACATTCCGGCTAACTTCTGCGGGTTAGGCGATATATTCTGCAGACGCGCTGCGCCGGTACCTACGGACGAGAAATTGATCATCCAGGTCGAACAACATAACTCACGACCGCACGGTCCGGTTCCCCCTATACGTCCTGCTTCTTGACGTGCACCGATCTGCTTCATCTCCACACGAATACGGAAGGTCTCGGCATACACCTTGATCAGTTGACGGAAATCAACACGGCCGTCGGCGATATAGAAGAAGATGGCTTTTGATCCGTCTCCTTGGAACTCTACATCCCCTATCTTCATCTCCAAGCCCAGCGATTTAGCCAGTTCACGCGCTTTAATCATCGTCTGATGCTCGCGCGCATGCGCCTCTGCCGCACGCTGCAGGTCTTCCTCGGTAGCAATACGGATCACTTGACGAATCTCATAACGGGAAGCGTCGATCTTATTCTTCTTGATTTGCAGTTCTACCAACTTACCGGTCAGTACCACTTCGCCTACATCATATCCCGGATTTGCTTCCACAACTACGTTAACGCCTTTCTCCAAGGGCAAGTTAGCGGCATTGTGGAAATAACCCTTTCTTGTATTTTTGAACTGCACCTCAATCAGGTCAGTGAGTCGTGTATTCTCCGGCAGGTCACTCAACCAGTCACATACCGGTAACATATGCGCCGAGTTACGCTTGGTAGCCGACGCACCTAATTCATTGGACATTGTATATTTGTTATTTGACATTTATTGTTTCGGTTTCTTAATCAATACGATCATCTGCAGACAGAGGTCAAAGAAAATCATTTTCGCGTTTCCGTTCTGCTCAATCTGTCGCTCCGCCAAATCGAGTTGATTCATGATAGCTTCTACATTGCCGCTATGTATAAAAGGCGCGAATTTAACGGAGAAATCGCGCTCTGCCTCCATCTGATAATTGAGTTCGGGTTGACCGGCATTACGGATGAAGTTCTCCCGAATCTGTTGCTGGGCATACTGCAGAAAATGTTTCTGCCGCTCTCTTCCCACTTTAGAGTCTGCCATATCGAGGCTCCACTGACGTAAACGCTGCAGACTCTCGTATTTCTTCTGTGGATCACGGAGTACACCCACCGTATAAGCATCTCGGAAAAGTGCGATGAAATCGCGCAATTCTTGTTGATTCTCGTCGGATTCATCGAGCTTTTTGACTGCCGCCAGATAGCTGCCGTTCGCGATGCGGGCAATATCGTTTGCTTTGGTCGAATTGATACCCTTAGCGCACAAAGCCTCAGCGATCGTCTCTGTCTCCAGTCGCGGCACGCGTATCGTCTGCACACGGGACTGAATAGTCGCCAACAACTGCTCAGGATGCTCGGAAACCATCAGAAAGACGGTCTTGGGCGCGGGTTCTTCAAGAATCTTGAGTAACTTATTCGCCGACGAGGCATTCATCTTCTCCGGCTGCCAGATGAGCATCACTTTATACCCGTCCCCGTAGGCTTTGAGACTCAGTTTGCGCAGTATTTCTCCACTCTCTTTCTCATAGATCATCGACTGCTTGGTCTCCACACCCAACGCTTCATGCCAGTCGTTGAGGTCAAAATAACCCTTCTCCAATACGATCTGACGCCATGGTTCCAGGAAATCGTCACAGGTATCTCCGGCATCGGTCTTGACAATAGGAAAGACAAAATGCAGATCCGGATGCTGTAGATGCTGAAACTGCAGACAGGTAGGACACGTACCGCAACTATCTTCTTCCGTACGATGCGGACAATTGAGGTATTGAGCATAAGCGAGTGCCAACTGTAACTTGCCGATACCCGATATGCCTGCAAAAAGTTGGGCATGAGGAATACGTCCCTCACGCACTGAAGCACGTAACTGGTGCTTCACTTCTTCTTGCCCTATGATCTCAGAGAAAAGCAATGTTTATTTCTTTAATTCTGCACGCAACGCCTCTACCATCTCTGCATACTCCTCATCGGACAGATAGACTTTACCCGGATTCATCTGGAATGTACCTCCATAGTCCGGTCCGTCCACATATTTGGGAGCCAGGTGAAAATGCAGGTGACTCAGTTTGTCGGAATAGGCACCGTAGTTGATCTTCTCCGGTTTGAATAATTTCTGCATGGCACGTGTGACATCCGCCACATCCGCCATGAAGAGGTTGCGTTGTTCGTCACTCAGTTCATTGAGATCATTCACATGCTCATCGTACGCCACGAGGCAACGACCGTGATACGTTTGTTCTTTAAATAAGAACGCGCGCGACACGCGCAGGTGCGCGATCTCTATCATCAAATTGTGAAGTGTCTCATTGTTTTGACAATAGAGACAGTTTTGGGGATCAGAATACATAATATATTTACGATTTAACGATTTACGATGTACGATTTTTATTCATTTTGCCATTCGACCATTAATAACGGCGTTACGGACAGCTTCGATCGCTTCGTTCGGATCGGCATACTGCTTGAGGTCGATCGGTTCACCTATATGCATATGCATCGGCACTCGATGCACAAAGGGTTTGCCTTTTGGCAGCACCTCAAAACAGCCGTCCAACGAAAGAGGAATGACCGGCAGACCCAGGTCCCAAGCGATCTGGAAAGCGCCGCGTTTGAATCGTCCCACTTCGCCGTTTAACGAACGGGTTCCTTCGGGGAAGATAACCGTACTCACTCCGTTCACGAGTTGTTTCTCCACCTCCTTGAGGCTCTCCATGGCCGCTTTGGCATTGCGGCGATCGACGAAGATATGCCCTGCGGCTTTGCAACCCGTACCCACAAAAGGCACCTTACGCAACTCCGCTTTCATCAACCATTTGAAGATCACCGGCAGCCATCCGTAGATCAACCATACGTCAAACATCGACTGATGGTTAGAGACGAATACATAACTCTGTCCGGGCTGAATATGCTCGGTTCCATCGATAGAAACCGGCAAGAACATCAGCCAGAAGAACGATCTGGACCAGAACTGCTGCACCTTATGCACAAACTCCGCATTCTTCCAATGCACCGTACACACGGTAAAGACCGCCGTAAAAATCGTCAAGACCAATAATATAGGCCAGGCGATCAGATACTGATAGATGTAATACAGGTATTTCATAACTACTCCTTATCGTATTTCTGCATAAATCCGCGATAGAGGGCGCAGATACGGCGTATCTCTTCCCAGGTATCCTCACTCAATTTGGTACCGATTACCTCTACAACCCGTCCGGCAGCTATCGTACCGATCTCTGCACAACGGCGGATATCAAATCCGTCACTCAGGGCATGGAGGAAACCGCCTGCAAAGTAGTCTCCGGCACCCGTAGAATCCGTACAAGAAGTGGTGATTGCCCCTATATGATGACGTTTACTGCCCTGCTGCACGTACGATCCGTTCTTACCTACCTTCACCACCGCGATATCGCATTGCTCTGCAATCATCTGCACAGATTCTTCCGGATTAAGATGGGTGTAGGCAAAGGACTCATCTTCATTGGCAAAGACAATGTCCACATATTGTTTAACCAGATCTTTGAGGAATGCATGGTTCTCATTGATGACATTATACGACGCCAGATCGAGCGATACCATACAACCGGATTCTTTAGCCAACTTAAGCGATTTCTCCAGTAACTCATGATTCTGCACCAGATAACCCTCGATATGGAAGATGTCGTAGCCGTTGAAAGCATCTTTCTGGATATCATCGGCGCATAACTCCGCCGCGGCACCCAGATAGGTAGCAAACGTACGCTCTCCGTCAGGCGTGACAAGGACGATCGAAAAACCGGACATGGATGTCTGCGAGAGCAGCAAGATAGGTTTGACCCCGTTCTTGATCATATCCTCGCGGTAGAAATCGCCCACTTCATCGTTACCGATCTTACCGATAAAAGCCGCTTTGCCTCCCAACGAAGCGATACAGTTGATCGTATTCGACGCAGATCCTCCGGCTACCATACGTTTTCTCACCGAGAGAAAGCGATATTGAATTTGCTCAGCTTGTTCACGCGAGATCAGATTCATACTTCCTTTCGGGAATCCAAGCTCACGCAAATCGTCTTCACTCACCTGCAGCAAAATGTCCGTCAGTGCATTTCCAAGACCTAAAATTTTCTTCATTTTATCACTTTTTTGTCCTAAAATAGGGTTAAAAATCAAAAAACTGTGCAAAGATACGAATTTTTTTTGAAAAAAACTTGCATATATAAAAAAAAAGCAGTAATTTTGCACCCGCTTTTGAAAAAAAGTTGCTTCCTTAGCTCAGTCGGTTAGAGCATCTGACTGTTAATCAGGGGGTCCTAGGTTCAAGTCCTAGAGGGAGCGCAGAGGGTGATAGCTGGTTTCAGTTGTCACTCTTTTTTTGTCGATTTTCAGACTTTACACTTTTTATAAAAAAAATAAAAAAATTCGCGCGCGCTTGCATATATGAAAAAAAAGTTGTAACTTTGCGCAATTTTCCGAAATGTGCGCATTTTGGAAGCATTTTTGAGTGAAAATTATATAAAAACGATACAATAATGGGACTTTTTTCTTTTACACAGGAAATTGCTATTGACTTGGGAACGGCCAACACCATCATCATGTGTGATGACAAGATCGTGGTAGATGAGCCTTCCGTAGTAGCAATTTCGATGGCGGACAACAAGATGGTTGCCGTCGGCCGTAAGGCACAACAAATGATCGGTAAGGGCGGTAGCATGATTCGTACCGTTCGTCCGTTGCGTGACGGTGTAATCGCCGATTTCTACGCTTGCGAGATGATGATTCGCGGTATGATCAAGATGATTCCGAAGCAAGCACGTCTTTTCACCCCCTCCATCCGCATGGTGATTTGTATTCCTTCGGGTTCGACCGAGGTTGAGATCCGTGCTGTGCGTGACAGTTCGGAGCATGCAGGCGGTCGTGATGTCTATATGATCTACGAGCCGATGGCAGCTGCAATCGGTATCGGTCTGGATGTAGAGAGTCCGGAAGGCTGTATGATCGTTGATATCGGTGGCGGTACGACGGAGATCGCCGTTATCTCCTTAGGAGGCATTGTCAGCAACAAGTCCATCAAGATCGCAGGTGACGACTTCAACCAGGATATCATCGAGTACATGGGTCGTATGCACAACTTGCGTATTGACGAACCGACGGCTGAGCGCATCAAGATTCAGGTGGGTTCCGCCCTGCCGGAACTGGAAGACGCACCGGAAGATTTCATCGTAGTAGGTCCGAATAAAGTGACCGCTCTCCCGATGTCCGTTCCTGTAAGTTACCAAGAAATCGCACATTGCCTGGAGAAGAGTGTATCCAAGATCGAGGGCGCTATCCTGCAGGCTTTGGAGTCCACGCCTCCTGAGTTGTACTCCGATATCGTAAAACGTGGTATCTACCTGACCGGTGGTGGTGCCTTGCTGCATGGTCTGGCTAAACGTCTGACGGATAAGATCACTATTCCGTTCCACGTAGCGGAAGATCCGTTGCACTCTGTAGCGCGCGGAACAGGTGTAGCACTGAAGAACGTACATAACTTCGGCTTCCTGCTTCGCTAATCACTGAGCGCAATGCAGACTTTACTTAAAATACTGCTGCGTTATAGCAACTTCCTTGTGTTTATTGCCTTGGAAGTTGCTGCGTTTTTGCTGCTAAGTTGGAATAACGTCTATCCGCGAAGCAGTATGCTCAGTACCGCCAATGAAGTGGTCGCTTGGCAGTATGCACAAGTGAATGAGATACGTTCCTATTTCCATCTGCGTCAGATCAATGAGCAGCTAGCCAATGAGAATGCAGCCCTACATAATCAACTAGCCGCATTGGATTCGATGCAGACAGGGGAGAGTTTCCATTATCTGCCGGCTAAAGCGGTACAGATGACCACGAACAGGCTACATAACTATCTGACCATTAACCGGGGTAGTAAAGACGGCATCCAGCGCGGTCAAGGTGTTCGTAATGAAGATGGTGTTGTTGGTATCGTTCGTACGGTAGGCACGCATTATAGCGTTGTGCTACCGATCATCAATACGCATACGAACCTCAGTTGTCGCTTTGCAAAGAACGACTATATCGGTACTTTGCAGTGGAATGGGAAAGACAGCCGTTTTGCCCAATTGGCTGATGTGGCGGCGCATATGGTAGTCAACGAAGGAGACACGATTGTTACCAGCGGATTAAGTCCCGTTTTTCCGGAAGGAATTCCCGTTGGAATCGTGGAAAATAGCATCTTAAAGGAGGGCGATTCGTACTATACGATACGTGTTCGGTTGAATACTAATTTCAAGCGTCTGAAGTACGTAGAGATCGTACAGAACGCCGCCTTAAACGAACTGGAGGAACTGCAAAATGGACTGGACTAAACAACTCATACGCTACATCATCGTTATGTTGCTGCAGGTGTTGCTCTTCAACCAACTGCAGTTATGGGGTGCTTGCCATCCTTATATCTATGTACTCTGCCTCCTGATGATGCCGATCACGCTGTCGCATAGCGCATCGATGCTTATCGGTGCTATCGTCGGCCTCATCATGGATGTGTTCTGTAATTCGTTGGGCGTTCATATGGCCGCATGTATCCTTTTGATGTTCATACGCCCCTATCTCATCGGCCTTATCGTCAATGACAAAGACCGCCTTAACGAGCAGATCAGTCTGCGTGCCATCGGTATGGAGGCCTTGATCAAATATGTAGTGATTCTGGTACTTATTCACCATCTGACAGTCTTTATGCTCGCCGCCTGGAGTTGGCAGCATTTTGGATTTGTGCTCCTGGAGACTCTGGTAAGCAGTATGATTACAATCAGTATTATTATAGGTTATAATGCATTGAAATACAAATGATTAATGACCAGTTTTATAGACGCCGATATGTAATCAGTGGTATAGCTATCACGATTGTATTGGTGTATATAATTCGGTTGTTTTACCTGCAGGTAATTGATCAGTCGACCAAGAACCAAGCGGATAACAATGCATTGGTCAAACAGACCATTTACCCCTCTCGAGGCTTGATCTACGACCGAAACGGCGAGTTATTGGTCTTTAACCAACCCATCTACGAGATCACGATGACCATGCGTGATATGGGTAAAGAGTGGGACACGCTGGCTTTTTGTCACTGTCTGCAGATCACGCGTGCGGAGTTCGATGAACGAATAGCAGAGATTAAAGATAAGCGAAAGAACCGCGGCTACTCCCGTTGGACGCCGCAGGTTTTCATGAGTCAACTCAAGAAAGAAGATATCGCCACATTGCAAGAAGAACTCTTCCTTTTCCCGGGTATCCAGATTCAGAAACGAACCTTGCGAGATTATACCTACAATGCCGCCGCGCATGTGTTGGGCTCTGTAGGCGAAGTGAACCAGAACGACTTAGACCGCGATGAATACTACGCACGCGGAGACTATTCAGGTCGTGACGGTCTGGAACGAACTTATGAGAAACAATTGCGCGGTGAGAAAGGGGTCGAAGTGCTGATGCGCGATGTGCGCGGACGTATACAAGGTAGCTATCAGGATGGTGAGTTAGACCGTACCGCCAAAGCCGGAACGGATCTGTACACCACGCTGGATATCCAACTTCAACTGTTAGCGGAAGAACTATTAGCCGGTAAGATCGGCAGTGCCGTTGCTATCGAACCTAAGACAGGTGAGATCCTGGCCTTGGCTTCTAATCCCGGTTGGAACCCCAAAGTGCTGGTAGGTAAAGAGCGTAGTAAAAACTACAATCTCCTACTCAAAGACAAGACCAAACCCTTGATGAACCGTGCCACGCAGGCCATGTATCCTCCCGGATCGACATTCAAGACCATCCAGTCGCTAGTATGCTTGGAGCAAGGAGCCATCACACCCAACACACTCTATCCCTGTTCCGGTCCGGGTAGTACGCCTATCAAATGTACTCACCATCACGGTTCTCCGGTAGCCTTAGATAGGGCCATCGAGCAGAGTTGTAACCCTTATTTCTGGTGCGCCTTCCGCGACCTGCTACAAATGGACGGGTATGGCAAAGATAACGAAGATTTCCGGCATCGCTATGAGTTATGGCGGGATGCTGTGATGAGTTTCGGTCTGGGGAAGAAATTTACGGATACAGACTTGAGTGAACAATCCTCCGGAAGTATTCCGAGTACGAAGTTATTCGATAAGTTCTACGGCAAAACAGGTTGGAAAGCCATCACCATCCGTTCCCTCTCTATCGGTCAGGGAGAGATCCTCGTCACTCCGCTGCAATTGGCTAACCAAGCGGCTACTATTGCCAATGACGGATACTATATCTCTCCGCACCTCAATAAGAACGATTCTATGCGGATTCATCGGCATAATCTGGACATCAAGAAAGAGCATTTTGAGGTGGTAAAGGCCGGTATGCATCGCGTGATGGTGTATGGTACCGGACGCCATTATGCGGTAGATAGCCTACATATGGCCGGTAAAACAGGCACCGTACAGAACCCACATGGACGCGACCACGCTATCTTCATCGGTTTTGCTCCGGTGGAAGATCCCCAAATTGCCGTTGCAGTCGTCGTAGAAAACGCCGGATTTGGTGCTACCTGGGCCTGCCCGATCGCTACCATGATGATCGAGCAATACCTGACAGGAGAAGTCAAACGCAAAGATTTACGAAATCGTATAGGAAGTACTGTACTCAATGAGAGCGTCAAGAAATGGTAACATATGGCAGCATGTAGACTGGATCACCATCGGCATGTTCCTCCTGCTGGCCCTTTTCGGCTGGCTCAATATCTATGGTGCCAGTTATACCTTTGACCAGACCAGTATCTTCGATTTCTCTAACCGTGCCGGTAAGCAGTTTGTTTGGCTGATGGGTTCGTTGGTACTGGGTATCATCCTACTGCTTATTGACTATAAAACCTATGACGTATTGGCTTATATCGCCTACGGCGCGATGCTGTTATTGTTATTAGCCACACCTTTCTTAGCCCACGATATCAAAGGTTCTATGTCCTGGATATCTCTTGGTCCGGTGAGTTTACAACCGGCTGAGTTTGCCAAGTGCGTCGTGGCGCTTGCCGTCGCCAAATATATGGGAAGGTATGACTACAAAATACGAACTTGGCGCGATCTCATCGTACCTTTTTCCCTTATCGGTGTGCCGGCACTCATCATCATGGTGCTACAAAAAGAGACGGGTTCAGCACTTGTCTTTGCAGCTTTCTTACTCGTCTTCTACCGCCAAGGAATGAGTGGATATGTATTATGGATGGGAGTCGCTGCTGTCGCCCTATTCATCATCAGTATCCGATTTGGTGCAAACACCTTACCTTTAGGTACGGGAAGTGTAGGAATCCTAACCTGTATGCTCATCCTGACGGTCGTGGAAATCTATTTCATTTGCAAAGAGCATCCGATGCGCTGGCAAGGACTGATATTAGTAGGTAGCGTAGCACTCATCTATGCTATCTGCTTGATTATCAACATATGGATACCCATGCCTTTCGACTGGATCTCTATGGGTATCGTCATCGCATTGGTGATTTATAATGTCTTCGTCAGCCTCTATTGGCGCAAGTACATGCTGCTAGTTTTGGCGGTCTTTACGCTCTTCTGTATCGGTTATACGCATGCCTGCGATTTTGTATTCCAGAAAGTGCTCCAACCGCACCAACGGATCCGTATTGAGGTACTGTTTGGTATGAAAGAAGATCCGGCCGGCGCCGGTTACAACGTGAATCAAGCCCGTATAGCCATCGGTTCAGGACGGTTCTTCGGAAAAGGATACCTGAACGGCACCCAAACGAAGCTGCAATTTGTGCCGGAACAAGATACAGACTTTATCTTCTGTACCGTAGGTGAAGAATGGGGTTTTGTCGGTTCCATCGGTGTTTTATTGATGTATTTGGCCTTTATCTTACGCCTCATCTTCATTGCAGAACGGCAACGAAACGTCTCTACACGCATATACGCCTATGCGGTCGCCAGCATCTTCCTTTTCCATCTCACGATCAACGTGGGTATGGTTTTAGGACTCTTGCCGGTAATTGGTATTCCGCTACCTTTCTTCAGTTATGGAGGTAGTTCGTTATGGGGATTCACGCTCTTGTTGTTTATTTTGCTGCGTCTCGATGCAGCCCGTATGGAGCAATTGAATTGATATGGCTTTTGTTACCGATCCCATAGGAATCAAAGGCGAAGAAGAGGCGGCCAAGATGCTGGAGAAAAAAGGCTATAGAATTGTAGCGCATAACTGGCGTTTGGGTCACTATGAAATAGATCTTATTGCAGAGAACAAACAGGAGATCGTGCTTGTGGAGGTGAAAGCCAGAACGACGATGTTCGGGGACTTCCGACCGGAAGAATATGTCGATGAAGCCAAGAAAAAACGGATGATCACCTCCGGAAATGCGTTCATACGACATAGCAAGTCCACCAAGGCATTGCGGTTCGACATCATCGGTATTGTGGTCAATCCGGAAACGATGGAGGTCACCTACCGATCGCATTTGGAGAATGCTTTTAACCCCGCCATACATGCGATCACAAACGGGAGTCATAGTGCTGCCTGGCGATGGGGACATAAGAAAATAAGAAAGACAAAATAACATGGATTTTAAATACGATGTCATAGTAGTGGGAGCAGGCCATGCCGGTTGTGAAGCAGCCAGCGCAGCTGCCCGTATGGGTAGTAAGACTATGCTGATCACAATGGACATGAATAAGATCGCGCAGATGAGCTGTAATCCTGCTGTAGGCGGAATAGCCAAAGGTCAGATCGTGCGCGAGATAGATGCTTTGGGAGGTCAAATGGGTATCGTCACGGACCGAAGTGCTATTCAATTCCGCATGCTTAATCAGAGCAAAGGTCCTGCCATGTGGAGCCCACGCAGCCAAAGCGACAGAAAACGGTTTATTGAAGAGTGGATCAAGGTACTGAGTAGTACCGAAAATCTGCATATTTGGCAAGATATCGTAGTCAGTCTTATTATCAAAGATAATAAGGTATGCGGTGTAAAGACGATGTTAGGTATCGAGATGGAAGCGCAGGCTGTGGTACTCACCAACGGCACTTTCCTCAACGGCCTGATGCATTGTGGTAAGACCCAAATCCCCGGAGGACGCACGTCCGAACCGGCTTCGCACGGCATCACCGAACAATTGGTATCGCTGGGCTTTCAGACAGACCGTATGAAAACCGGTACACCCGCACGTATCGATGCCCGCTCGATTCATTTTAATGAATTGGTGCGTCAGGATGGAGATAATGACTGGCATCAGTTCAGTTATCTGAATACGGTAAAAAGAGAACTCAAACAGATGCCGTGTTGGATCACGTATACCAATACGAAGACCCATGACGCATTACGCGCTGGACTTGCAGATTCTCCCCTTTTCAACGGACAAATCAAGAGTATCGGTCCGCGTTATTGCCCAAGTATTGAGACGAAGATCGTTACCTTTGCCGATAAGGAAGCGCACCAAATATTCCTGGAGCCGGAAGGGGTGGATAGCAATGAATATTATGTGAACGGGTTCTCCAGTAGTCTGCCTTGGCAAGTACAATTGGCCGGTTTAAAAACCATCAAAGGACTCGAAGATGTCGTCCTCTACCGACCGGGGTATGCTATCGAATATGATTTCTTTGATCCCACCCAATTGCATCATACACTGGAAACAAAACAGATTAAAAATCTGTTTTTCGCAGGCCAGATCAATGGTACAACGGGTTATGAAGAGGCAGCAGGACAAGGGTTAGTAGCGGGTGTCAACGCACATATCAACGTGCATGGCGGTGATCCTTTCACGATGGGTAGAAACGAGAGTTATATCGGTGTGCTGATAGATGATCTGGTAAATAAGGGTGTAGATGAACCTTACCGTATGTTCACTTCTCGTGCAGAGTATCGCATCTTATTGCGTCAGGACAATGCCGACGAACGACTCACTACACGCAGTTATGAGATAGGATTAGCCGATAAGGATCGCTATGAATTATGGCATCAAAAGCAAACAAGTTGTGCCGATTTCATCGGCTATTTACAGACTAATACAATCCACAAAGGAAGTATTGACGGTTGGTTAGAATCCATCGGCAGCACACCTCTCCATGAAGGATGCAAGATGAGCGACCTAATCCTGCGCCCACAAGTAAATATTAAGGATTTGGCCGAAGTAGTACCGGAACTAAAAGCAAAGATAGAAGATTTATCCGATGAAATCGTTGAAAGTTGCGAAATTCAGATTAAGTACGCAGGCTATATTAAACGCGAACAAATAGAGGCTGCTAAACTGCAACGTCTAGACCAAATACGTATACCGGATGGTTTCAACTACGACGACGTGCAGAGTCTAAGCACCGAGGCACGACAGAAGCTAAGTCGTATACGCCCGAAATCCATCGGAGAAGCCCAACGCATACCCGGCGTAAGCCCAAATGATATCAGTGTTTTGTTGGTTTTGATGGGTAGATAAATAGAACTAGTTTGCAAAGCAAACTAACTTGAATGTTTCACGTGGAACACAAATACAAAAATAATATGACATTAGAAGAAGTAAAAGCAGCTATTCGTAATGTGCCTGATTTTCCTATACCGGGCATACAGTTCAAGGACATCACAACTGCATTAGCAAGACATGATTGCTTATGCTGGATGAAAGATGAGATTGTGAACCGTTACAAAGATCTGGGTATTACACAAGTGGTCGGTATTGAGTCGCGAGGATTTATTCTGGCGCCGGCAGTAGCCATAGAGATAGGTGCAGGGTTTGTGCCCATCCGCAAGCAAAACAAGCTGCCTGCAGAAACGGTATCCTATACCTATACCAAGGAATATGGAGATGATACGATCCAAATTCACAAAGATGCTTTGAATGAGAATGATATCGTGCTCATTCATGATGATATCCTGGCTACAGGAGGATCGATGGAAGCAGCGATTAATCTGGTGAAGAAACTGGGCGTAAAAAAGATTTACGTAAACTGTATCATCGAACTGGAAGGCTTGAACGGTCGTAAGTATCTGGAAGGTAAAGCAGATGATTTGTACTGCTTATTTGGAATTGAAGTAGATGAATAAAACGGATGAACATATTGCTCTTCTTTTAAAGCGCATTCCGGAAAGCCCCGGGGTGTATCAATACTTTGATAAAGAGGGGCAGATCATCTATGTAGGTAAAGCTAAGAACCTACACCGACGGGTAAATAGTTACTTTAATAAAGATCATCAGTCGTCTAAAACACGTCAATTAGTAGCACATATAGCCGATATACGCTATGTAGTGGTAGATAGCGAGCAGGATGCATTCTTATTAGAGAATAATTTAATAAAGCAGTACAAGCCCAAGTATAATATCTTACTAAAAGACGGGAAAAGCTATCCATACATCTGCATCACACGCGAGAAATATCCTCGAATATTCAAAACGCGGGTAGTTAATAAGAAAAGCGGAGAGTATTATGGTCCATATAGCTTTGGTTATACGGTAGAGCTGGTTCTGGAATTGATTCATAAACTCTACCCGATTCGAACCTGCAATATACAGATTTCTTCCGAATCCATCGAGAAAAAGAAGATGCGTGTATGTCTAAAGTACCATCTCAAAAATTGTTGCGGAATCTGTGAAGGAATAGGTCAGGAGAATTATCAAGCATGGATCGATCAGGCTCGCAAACTCATTAAAGGTGATGCGCATGATATCGGGAAGCAACTCGAGGCAGAAATGCTGATGAAATCGGCTGAACTTAAATTCGAAGAGGCGGCAGAGATCAAGCGTAAGATCGAGCTATTGGAGCAGTTTAAGAGTAAGACCATTATCATCAACAGTACAGCCAAGGATGTCGATGTCTTCGGCTACGACGAACAGGACGATAAAGTATATATCGCAATGCTGCACGTGCATAACGGATCCATCGTACAAGGTCAGACGATCGAATATCGCCGTAAGATGGAAGAAGAGAAAGAGGAACTATTAGCGATCGGGATGATAGAACTCAGACAGCGCTTGGAGAGCAAGACCAAGGACGTAATTGTTCCGTTCATTCCGGAGGTTTTTGATGATTCGCTGCACGTGCATATAGCAGTAAGCGGAGATAAAAAGAAGCTCTTGGGTCTGGCGATGCAGAACGTTCGGCAATATAAATTAGACCGACTCAAACAGGACGATAAACTCAATCCCGAGCAACGCGGCGTACGAATCTTGACGGAGATGCAGCAGATGATGGGGCTTCCTACCCTGCCAAAATGGATAGACTGCTTTGATAACTCGAATATTCAAGGAGAGAACGCCGTTGCCGGATGCGTGGTCTATCGAATGGCCAAACCGAGTAAGAGCGACTATAAACGCTTTGAGATCAAGACTGTTGAAGGACCGGATGACTATGCGAGTATGCGCGAGGTAGTACGAAGGAGATATCAAAGTATTCTCGAATCCAACGGACAAATGCCGGATTTAATCATTGCGGATGGAGGTCTGGGTCAGATGCATGCGATTCGTGAAGCGGTAGAAGATCAACTGGGACTCAGCATTCCGATAGCGGGTCTGAAGAAAAATGACAAACACCGGACGCAGACACTGCTGTTTGGTTTTCCGCCGAAAGAGATCTCGATGCCGGTGACGAGCGAAGTGTTCCGTTTATTGACGAATATACAGGACGAGGTACACCGATTTGCGATTACGTACCATAAAAAGAAACGCAGTAAGGCGCAAATTCATAGTCAACTTGATGATATTCAAGGAGTTGGAGAAGCAACAAAGCATAAAATACTGATGCATTTCGGTTCTATGAAGCGCGCTAGAACGGCCACGAAAGACGAATGGATTAAATTACTTGGAACTCACAGAGGTTCAATGATTTACGAACAAATTCAGGCGAAAATAAGCCTCTGAGAATTGAATAAAAAGCAAGAATATGAGTACTTATACGATAAAAAAAGGTGAAAATTCCGACCTTTTGCTCCTCAACGAGCAAGGAGAGGAAGTAAGTGCGCTTGAGATTCTGAAAGCATGCGAACCCCATCGTGTGTTTGCGTTCGACGGACAGATGGGTGCCGGTAAGACGACCTTCATCAAAAAGTTGTGTGAAGAGATGGGAACGGTTGACGTGGTCAATAGTCCGACTTTCGCCATCGTCAATGTGTATGACGTGGAACAACCCTATCGAGGGGAAGTGTACCATTTCGACTGCTATCGACTCAAAGACATCCGGGAAGCTTTGGACTTTGGTGCCGAGGAGTATCTCTATTCGGGTAACTATTGTTTCATAGAGTGGCCGGAGATGATCGAAGCAATCCTTCCGGAAGATACGGTATGGATCAAGATCGAACCTCAGGAGAACGGAGACAGGAAGTTGAAAATTGAAAGTTGAAAAGTGAAAGGGTGTTAGATCGTATCCGTGCATATCCGATGATTATATTGCTGCTACCGTTGGTGGTGGCAATATTGTTTTGTGAACGAATCGGGGTGCTGTATCCGGAAGAGCAGGCGGTGTATGACAGTTTATGCGTGCATACATTCGTGATACAGAGCGAAAACAAGCCCACCACACAATATGAGCGCTATGAGGCAGAGACCTATGGCGGGAAAGTGTATGTGTATGTAAGGCGGGATAGTACAAACTCTTTACTGCATACAGGGGACACGATTAAGGCTGCAACACGGATACGTAAAGCCGATTCGATAGGGGCTTTTGACTACCGAAAATACCTGTTACGACAAGGTTTAATCGGTTCGGCATTTGTGTATCGATATGAACTTCTTCCGGCTGCTACCTACTCTATCCCACTTCAGAAACGGCTCTACAACAGACTCTTTGAAGCGGGTCTTGAGGGCGATGAGTTAGCTACCGTAGGGGCGCTGACTTTGGGCTATAAAGAAGATTTGGATCCGGCTCTCAAACGCCGTTTTCAGGCTTCCGGTGCGGCCCATGTGTTGGCGGTAAGCGGACTGCATACAGGAATTATTTATCTATTGGTTATCAGTCTTTTAACGCTTGGAGGCCATTTTCGACCGCGGTATGAAAATCAGTTAGGTCGTTGTGTCATCAGCAGCATTGTCATCGCAGTCATGTGGGGCTACGCATGGTTAACCAGTATGACCCCTTCGGTCGTTCGAGCGGTAGTGATGGTGACGATTGTGGAAGTAGGACGGATGCTATACAAACAGGGTATCGGCCTCAATAGTATAGGAGCCGCTGCTGTGTTTATATTATTGGTACGACCGCTGGATCTCTGGAGCGTAGGTTTTCAACTCAGTTTTACGGCTACTACGGCTATTGTGTTGCTCGCCAGACAATGCGAGAAATGGTTTCATCTAGAGAGAATATTAAAAGAGCGAAATAGGCTGTTTGATTGGATTTTGGGTACAATCATTGTCTCGATTGCGGCGCAGTTAGGTACCTTACCGCTGACGATTCACTATTTCGGTTATGTGAGTACGTATTTTCTGCTGACTAATCTGATCGTTCTGCCGTTAGCTACTTTGCTCGTTCCATGCGGTTTAGTGAGTTTGCTTTTAGGCGGTTCATGGATCGGTGTTTGGTTTACGAAAATCACCTTTGGTCTCTCTTGGCTGATGAATCATTCGGTAGGTTGGATCGAGTCTTTACCGGGTAGTACGTTCCCTGCCTTCGCCAACGGAGGAATGGTCGCTATCTACTATATTCTATTGCTCCTTTTGGCAGCGATCATGAACTTGAGAGACTAATCTTCCTTCGTCCAAAATCACCCAAAATTGCGAATTCATTTGCATATGTCGAAAAAAAGCAGTAATTTTGCAGCGCAAAATTGAGTGATATGGAAATCTTTTTGTTAGTTATAGCCGGTTTATGCATGCTGATAGGCATCATCGGATGTATCGTACCGGGTTTACCTGGCGTACCTATTGCGTATGCAGGTTTATGGATTGCGCAAATCACGGAACGGGTTGACTTTACGTGGCAGACCTTACTTATCTGGGGTATTGTAACAATCGTCGTGACCATACTGGACTATGTCGTTCCGGCATGGGGCACGAAGCAGTTCGGCGGTACCAAATGGGGCGTTGTAGGCAGTACGATAGGTGTGTTTGCCGGTCTTTTCTTTGGACCTGTAGGCGTGATTGCCGGACCGCTGGTAGGCGCTGTATTAGGTGAGTTATTAGGCGGTAAGCAAGTAGCAGAGGCGATCCGTGCCGGCTGGGGCAGTTTTGTAGGATTGCTGTTTGGCACGATTCTAAAGTTAATCTGCTGCGGACTGATGACCAGCGCGTTGATACGAATGATTTGGTAAAAAAACTATGATAGAGGTTAAGAATATAGGCAAATCTTTCGGCGAATTGGAGGTGCTGAAAGGGGTTAATCTAAGCGTCAAGAAAGGCGAGATTGTGGCTATTATCGGTAAATCCGGAGCGGGTAAGACTACCCTACTCCAGATCATCGGTACGCTGGACAGGCCGACCAAAGGACAAGTGCTGATCGATGGTACCGACGTGTTTGCAATGAAGGACAAAGACTTGGCGGCTTTCCGTAACAAGCATATCGGGTTTATCTTCCAGTTTCACCAGTTATTACCGGAGTTCACGGCCTTGGAGAACGTCTGCATTCCGGCGATGATTGCGCGGGAGAAAGAGGCGGATTACAAGCCTCGTGCAGAAAAACTGCTGCGGGACTTAGGCTTGAGTGACCGAATGAACCATAAGCCGAATGCACTATCCGGCGGAGAGAAACAACGGGTAGCAGCTGCCCGAGCATTGATGATGGCGCCGGATATCATTCTGGCGGATGAACCGACGGGAAGCCTGGATACGCAGAATAAGAAAGAACTGAGTGAGTTGCTGCTAAAGTTGCGCAAAGAATATGGGCAAACAATTTTGTTGGTGACGCACGACAAAGAATTAGCGAATATCGCTGATCGCATCATCGAAATTAAAGACGGAGTCATCAAATGAAAAAATACCTATTTATAGCCTGTCTGATGGCACTGACAGCCTGTCAGAAAGGGCGGACATATTTTCCGAAAGACATTGAGGCTCAGCAAGTTGAGATCGTTCGGTTCGATAAGGCCTTGCTAAATGTGCATGAGGCCAGTGTCGCACAGGATATCAAAGTACTATACGATGAGTATCCGAGTTTTATGCCGCTTTGGGTGGAAGAGATTCTGGGTATTCCGGCTGCCGATACAGCGTATCTGGAGCAAGCCTTACCGGAGTTTCTGAACGATACGATCTATGGTTTTAAAGCCACAAACGCCAAGGAGCAAACGGTCTTTGCAGACGTCAAGGATATCGAAAAAGGACTAAGTAAAGCGTTTAGTCGGATACAACATTTGTATCCAGAGACGGAGATACCGAGTATATATTTGTTTATTTCGGGTTTTCAGATGCCGATCTATTTCGGGGACGAACTGATAGGTATCGGAGGCGACATGTACCTCGGGAGCGATTATGAATACTACAACCGCGTGGTGTATGAGTATCAGAAACAGACCATGCGTAAGGAGTGTATTCCGGTGGATGTGGTGAGTGCATTTTTATTCCGCACCCTACCCTACACTAGTAGTAAAAGTCGGCTGTTAGACCAGATGATGTACAGGGGAAAAGTAATGTATCTGGTAGCGCAACTCTTTGATGAACTGCCGGGTTATGAAGTGATGGGTTGGACGAAGGAACAATGGAATTGGTGCGTAAAAAACGAACGGGCGATCTGGCATCTGGTGATGGACAAACGCGATCTTTTCAAGACCGAGAGTCTGGTATTGACGAGTTATCTGAACGATGGGCCATTCACGTCAGAGGTGTCACAAGATGCCCCGGGTCGGTTGGGCATATGGCTCGGTTGGCGTATTGCAGAGAGTTATATGGCGCATAATGAAGCCGTGAGCCTGCAGGAACTGATGGCAGAACCGGACGCACAAAAAATACTGGAAGATAGTTATTATAAACCATAAGAAAACATGCGAAAACATTGGATAGATAATTTGCGTTGGGTGACCGTACTGTTGGTACTCTTTTACCATGTTA
>CADCBB010000004.1 GCA_902799555.1 uncultured Bacteroidales bacterium | reverse complement strand
CAACCTACCGACCGCGTCTATCATATAGACATCTATATCGACCGCTCGGTATTCGTGCTCTATATCAACGATCAAGTATGCTATACCAACCGTATCTACGGCCTTCAGAACAAGCCTTGGACAATCCGTTGCTATAATGGCTCAATCCAGATAACCGACATCCGCCAGCAGATCAATGACCCGAATAAAAAGACCGATCTTTCCGTAGTGGAGAGAAAAGAAAGTGCCTCCAAACGTCTTGAGAACGGTCAGTTGATTATCTACCGTGACGGACATAGATACACCTCTATGGGACAAAAACTTTAATAATCACATAAAAACACAAACAGTTATGAAAACAAAATTTTATGTACTGGCAGCTCTTTTGCTGGCAAGTATGGTAAATGTCGTGGCGGAGGATATAACGATATTTTCCGGGTCGAGGGCACTCAGTTATGATAATGAAGGTAATGAAAGTACGCTATTTATCAGTTATACTCAATTTTCTTCTGCTCAAGCAGGTAATGAGATTAAAATCACAGGAGATCTAACAGGTGCTGGAGATCATAAATTGTATATAGGTGAGTATAATACAGCATATCACCATCCGGGAAGCGACTATAGAAATATTAATAGCTTGCCTTTTAGTTTCTACTTGACAGAAGATATGATAGCTAAAATTGGTAATGTAACCGAGCACCAAGATTTTCGTTTATATGGTGAAGGTATTACTGTAACTAAGGTAGAGTTATGCCCGGGCAAAGCAGGAGCGCTTAAATTCGGAAAAACGATCTGGACGGGCTATTTCTGGATGGATGATAAGTGGTCGCTGGAGCTCTTCAAAGAGGCATTCACAAATGCGGGTGATTTAAGCAAATACAGAACGATGCGTATCTACTATGAGGCAAATAGTACCGATTTCTTGATGCGTTTGTTTACGAAATTTGGAGATAATCCTGATGAGTATGCGGACGGTGACGATCTTAAAATAGCCGGTTCATATACTGACGCTAATCCGAATGGAGAAGCAAGAACTATTAACGAGGTAAAGGTTCCTATGGAATTAATTACTTTGCACGATAATTATGTGGATATACCTTTGACTGAGGCTATAAAAACGAATCTGGGAACAATAAATGATGAAATCTATGGTCATTCGCTATTTATCAAATGCAACCTTAATGGAGTTGATCCCTTTAACGTGACCGATATTGTGCTTCTGCCTATCAGTCCTGACGGTTGTTCAAACTGCTTCTATGTTTATTAATCACATAAAAATACATTCTATGACAAAACACCTTCTTTTTGGATTGTTGTCGGCGACGGTGCTGTTGGCGGGTTGTACGCAGAAACCTGCTGTCCACCCCACGGACGAGCCTTTCCGGTCGGTCTATCACCATACGCCGGAGGCGAACTGGATGAATGACCCGAATGGTATGTTCTACGACGAGGCGAACGGCGTATGGCACCTCTACTACCAGCACAACCCCTTCGGTACTACCTGGGGACCGATGCACTGGGGACATGCCACTTCGACCGACCTCCTCACTTGGGAGGAACACCCCATTGTGCTCTATCCGGATAGTCTCGGAACGATCTTCTCCGGTTCGGCAGTCATTGACAAAAACAACACCGCCGGATTCGGGGAGAACGCTATTGTAGCTATCTTCACTCAGTCCGAGCGTATCGGGCAACATCAGTCTATCGCCTATAGCACCGACGGCGGCTATACCTTTACCAAGTACGAAGGCAACCCCGTTCTGATGGGTGATATCGCTGATTTCCGTGATCCGAAGGTGACTTGGGATGGTGACCATTGGCTGATGACGCTCGCATGCCAGCAGGAGATCCGATTCTACGCATCACCGAACCTGAAGGAGTGGACTTATCTCTCCTCCTTCGGCGAAGGGTACGGTGCTCATGGAGGCGTATGGGAGTGCCCGGAGCTGCTGCATATAGGCGACAAATACGTGCTCCTCGTTTCTATCAATCCGGGCGGCATCTTCGGCGGCTCGGCTACCCAGTATTTCGTCGGCGACTGGGACGGTAAGGAGTTCCAATGTGAAAAAGAAAAATACGCCAACGAGAAAATGGTTCCGTGGCTTGACTACGGCAAGGACAATTACTCCACTTTCACTTTCCATAACTCCCCTGATGGCCGTTTGGTAGCCATGGGATGGATGTCTAACTGGCAGTACGCAGAAGTCGTTCCTACTGTCGCTTTCCGCTCGCAGAATACTATCGCCCGCGATCTCTTCCTCTTTACGGATGACGAAGGCGAGTTTCGTCTGGGTTCTGTACCGTCTCCGGAGTCTTTGGCGCTTCGTGGCGAGGAGACCAAATACCGTCGAACTGGAGCTGGACGGCAAACAGGATGCGCTCATCACTCTCTCCAACGACAAAGGAGAGAAAGTGGTCATGAACCTGGATGTGCACCGACGTACGTTCTCCATGGATCGTACTGCTTCGGGCGATTGCTCTTTCTCCCATGATTTTGCAGCACGCACGGTCGCGCCGCTCTTCGTCAAACGTGATACATACAAAGTCCTCCTCTTTATCGACCATTGCTCCATCGAGGCGTTTGATGCCGAAGGCGCTTGGTCGATGACCAACCTCGTCTTCCCTTCCGAACCCTACAACCATCTTGAGGTACAAGGTGGAGAAGCAAAAATATATACTATCCGTTAAACATTCATTCGTTAATCGTTAATTCGTTATAATATGTCTAATATGCAAAAAACTTCTAAATTCGCCCTTCTGTCGGTGATGCTATGTTTCTTCACCATGGGCTTTGTGGACCTTGTGGGTATCGCTTCCAACTACGTGCAGCAGGACCTCGGTCTGACGCATGCGCAGGCGAACATCATGCCCTCGCTCGTCTTCTTCTGGTTCCTCATCTTCTCCGTGCCGACGGGAATGTTGATGAATAAGATCGGTCGTAAGAAAACCGTCCTTCTCTCTATCCTCGTCACCGTCCTGTCGCTGATCCTGCCGCTGTGCGGCGAGAGTTATGCGCTGATGCTATGCGCTTTCTCGCTCCTCGGTATCGGTAACGCGCTGATGCAGACTTCGCTTAATCCGCTGGTATCGAATATCGTGACGGGTAACCTCTCCTCGACGCTGACCTTTGGTCAGTTCGTCAAGGCGATCGCCTCTTTCCTCGCGCCGTATATAGCGATGTGGGGTGCCACGGCGGCTATTCCGAATATGGGCTTGGGGTGGAAAGTGCTCTTCCCGATTTATGCGGTGATCGGTGTGATTGCCATCCTCGCCTTGGCGTTCACCTCTATCCACGAGGAACCGGTGGCGAAAGGTTCGTCTTTCGCGCAGTGTTTCAAACTGCTCGGCAACCCGTTTATCCTGCTCTGTTTCTTAGGCATCATGTGCCATGTCGGCATCGATGTCGGTACCAACACCACCGCGCCGAAGATCCTCATGGAGCGGCTCGGAATGGACTTGGCGGCTGCTGGATTTGCCACCTCGCTCTACTTCATCTTCCGTACTATCGGTTGCCTCTCCGGCTCGGCTATCCTGCGTCTCATCCCCGAGAAAGTGTTCTTCGCTATCTCCGTATGCATGATTATCGCAGCGATGATCCTTCTCGCCGTGAGCCATTCGCAGGCTGCCCTCTATACCGGTATCGCCCTCGTCGGATTCGGTAACTCGAATATCTTCTCTATCTGCTTTGCCCAAGCGCTCAACCACGACCCCGAGCACAAAAACGAGATCTCCGGTCTGATGATCATGGGACTCTTCGGAGGAACCATCTTCCCGCTTTGCATGGGCGTTATGTCCGATCTCATGGGCTCCCTCGGCGCCGTCCTCGTCATGGCTGTCGGTGCTCTCTATCTCTCCTATTTGACAATTAAAATCAGAGCATAATGAAAAAATACGTTATTGGTATCGGCGAGGCACTCTTTGACTGCCTCCCGGAAGGCTCTTTGACTGCCTCCCGGAAGGACGCAAACTCGGTGGCGCGCCCGCAAACTTCGCTTATCATGTCTCGCAGTTCGGACTCAACGGATGTGCTATCTCCGCTATCGGCGCTGACGAACTTGGTGACGAGATAGTAGATACCTTCGAGAAAGTGCACCTCGATCATATCTTGCCCGTCGTAGAACAACCTACCGGCACGGTCAAGGTCACGCTCGACGACAAAGGTGTACCGCAATACGAGATCTGTCTCGGCGTAGCCTGGGATAACATCCCCCTCACCAACAACATGTTAGAGGTGGCTCATCAGGCGCAGGCGGCGTGTTTTGGTTCGCTCGCGCAGCGTTCCCAAACCAGTCGGGAGACCATCCAGGCTTTCCTGGACGCTATGCCGGAGGATGCACTCAAGGTCTTTGACATCAACCTCCGTCAGTCTTGGTACACCGCCGAAGTGATCGCGGAATCCCTTCAGCGGGCGAATATCTTCAAGATCAACGATGAGGAACTGGATGTTGTAGCTACCATGCTTCTCGGCGAACCTACCGTTCCCGGCAAACTCATCGCTGAGGATCCGGAGAAGACCCGCCGTATCTGCCGCGAACTCATTGCGCGTTACGAGCTGGATATGCTCATCCTCACCTGTGGTGCCATCGGCTCTTATGTCTTCACGGCTTCCAAAGAGAGCTATGTCGCTACGCCCAAAGTGCAGGTGGCTGACACTGTCGGTGCCGGAGATAGCTTCACTGCTACTTTCGTAGCCCAACTCCTCCTCGGCAAGACCATCCGTGAGGCGCATGAGAAAGCCGTAGCCGTCTCTGCCTACGTCTGCACCCAGCGCGGCGCCATGCCTCTCCTCCCTGCGGAACTCAAGGCATAAAAATAATTGCAAGGCGATTTACCTGAACAGTAGACGCAAGTCCGTTTGTAGAAAATCAGTAAGAGGAATCCCCTCGTTTCCTACAACAAAGGCTTGCAGCGGTTTGTACTTGTTGCTAAAGAGATGAAGTCCGGCATTGGTGCTGGCATTATTACTTTTCACCTCTATCGCCACTATAGACAGCCCTCGCTGAAGAATAAAATCTACCTCGGCATTATTCTCTCGCCAATAGTAAACCTGCATGCGGTGTTTCTCTGCCTGAGAAAGCAGATAACTACCTACTGCCGATTCCACTTGACGTCCCCATAAGGCGGCATCGGTTCGGACTGTAGCAAAAGTAGTTTGGTTATATACATTCATCAGGGCGTTATCAAACACCTGCAGTTTCGGCGTGCTACTGTACTTTCGTGCCTTATCGCGAGCATATTTCTGCAAGCCCGATACCAAGTTGGCTTCCGAGAGCAGTTGCAGATAGTTGGCTAACGTGGTGGCGTTGCCTGCTTCCTGCAGGTTGCCTAACATTTTCCGGAAAGACAATTCTTCTCCCGAGTAGGCACAACATATTGTGAATAACTGACGCAGCAAGGCGGGTTTATAGATATTACTGGTTTGCAGTACATCTTTGTTGATCGAAGCTTCTAATATGGCATTCTCTACATAGTTGCGCCATCTGTCTTCATCTGCTATCATCTCCGCGGCACCGGGATAACCTCCATAATAAATATACGTGTCGAGATCCCAACCGAATGCCTCGTGCATTTCAGACCATGTCCAATGAGTCATACGGATGAGTTCAAAACGTCCGGCTAAAGACTCTGTAAGACCATTCATGATCATCAGACGGGAAGAGCCTAAAAGCACAAGTTTTATAGGCAGATGATTAAATGTATCAAGATCCCATTCCTTTTTGACACGCTCAGACCAGTTGGGTATTTTCTGTACCTCGTCAATGACTACTATCAACTGCTCAAGCCCTTGGGACTGCACCATCAGTCTGGCTGATTGCCACTTTTCCGCCAACCATTCATCGGAAGCAAAGATATTATCTGCCGAAAAAAACAGATGAGGAATGTCTATCTGCTCCAAGGCTTGGGTTACCATCGTTGTTTTTCCTACCTGACGAGGTCCAACGATCACTTGAATGAACTTTCTTGGCTCTTTCAGCCTTTCGGTAAGTTCCTTAATTTCAACTCTTTGTATCATGGCAATCAAAAATGTTCAAAAGTCAAACCAAAAATGTTCAGTTGGTGAGTCATTTCCCGTTTCCGGCTGCAAAGGTACAACTTTTTTTTGAATTGTGCAAGCGCTCCCACGATTTTCTCCGATTTTCCTTGCGTATGTCATTTTTTATTTGTACCTTTGCAGCGGATTTTGGATAACAAACCTGACGATGCGGGATTTTTGATGCTAATGAATTATTTGGCCAAAGATGGAATAAAGCTTGTCGTGATGGAGGATATAGATATGCCCATTCAACAAAACCTTGTGCATTTTGGAAGAGAGAGAAGAGTGTTCTCTTTCAATCGACGTCGGCGAATCCTGTGACAAAGAGAGTTCTAATGCGAAACGTGCATCATATTGTCCTGCCGCTAACGCGACACTGTAATCGGTCTGGCTGAGGTTAGTGCGTGTGTTGGTTTCGCTGTCCAACAGCATTACACTGCTATGATACGCCCTTTCCGGCAGAGCGAACGTGTACAGGCCTTCGGACTCTATCTTGACGCCAAGCGGCACAAGTATCGTCTGTTCGCTTGTCGGCAGGCAGTTGGCTGCTAATCGCTCATAGCCGACCATCGTATAGATATTTGCTTTGTCGGCATTGAGTTCTTTGATGAGATCACGTCCGAAATCAAAACCGTTGGTGACACGCGTTTCATCGGTTATCCTGACAAACGTTCGATCACAGAGGGCTTCGTTGTGCCGCAGTTCGAGGGGTATCTCCTCGAAGGAGGCCTCTTGGTGTCGTGCTACAATGCTTGCCGGCTTTGTCACATCCTGCCAGGTGATTGCATCGCCGTTCTGTATCAGGTAGGCTTGCATAGGCTCGAAAGCAAAGCCTGCACTGGAAACTACGCTCAAGGAGTTGTCGTTCTTATTCCATGTGTAGAGATACGGCATATTGTCGATGCCGGAGGGAGAGGTGAAACTCGGTACTCCGATACATCTCCAATAACTGTCTTTGGTGCGCCGATCTCCCTCAGCTCCTAACGTCGCGGACAGGTCTATCGTACAGGCGTAATCGCTACCTAATGCGGGCAATGTCACCTCTTCCGTCTCCAGACGGCTGATCGTACTTAATGCCTGGAAATACAAGGTCGCTATATCGGCGCCATCGGTCCAGATCGCTTCATTGTCTGCTGCCATCTGAATGGCATTGAGTTGCAGCAGATACCCTTGTCCGGCATGGAGCACGGAATCGGTGTCATCGATCATGACCCAGTTATCGGTTCTTTCGGCAAAGAAACCCTCTTCTGCGCGACCTTTTCCGTCGTAATACAGGATGCGCCAATCGGTTCCAACCTCTCCAATACCGTATATGTCTGCCATCTTCACATCAAAGGGGAAGGAGATGAAATAGTTGTATCGTTCGTACTCGCTTAGGGCTTCGTTGTTGAGGGCAGTACGGCTAAAACGCATGGCGCCGTATGCCTGTTTTGTGTCATCGTCCGTGATGTCCACAAGCGAAGCGGAAGCCTGTGCCTCTCGTTCCAAAACAATGTCGGCATCGGCAGGATATACATGCAAAGGATAGACATAAGAACTTTCCAACAAGCCTCCGCAGACACTACCTGTATGAATCGCGCATTGAATATAATAGGTTCCTTCTGTAGCCGGTGCTTCAAACCAGACAGCGTTCTTGGCGGTTTTGGAGGCACTGTGGAAAGTAGTACCCGTCACTTCATGTTCGCAGGCCGCATCATGGTACAAGTTCCAACATAGCGCCACACGCCCTTCCGGAACCGAGGCAACAGTCGGTGCAACCCTTGTTGCTTTACCCACGGTTGCCGGACTGAAACTCAGTGCTGTGATACCAGCGCTCAAGGGAGCGGCGGAGAGTAGTGCAAGAGGGATGGTGGATAGGATTCGTCTACGATGTATCATTTGCCATATGGCGAAAAGACCGGCAAAGAAAAGCATGATCCATGGTTCACCGATGGGGGCGGCTTCTTTCGAGAAACTGGTTCCTCCGGTATCCGGTCGGGCTATCCAACCGCTTCCTCCGGAACTGATTGGAGCGCGATGTGGTGCAGATGCATGATTCGAACAAACCTGCTCTGCGGTATAGTCCGAAGGGCAGGTATCATCAAAAGGGCAAAAAATAATACCGGTGTGTGTTCCACCGGTATTAAGTATGAGTTGGTTGTGTGGTAATTCCGTATAATTATCCATCTTTTAAAACATTAAAATCGGCTGCAAAAGTACTGCTTTTTTTTGATATGCGCAAATTTTTGTTGTTTTTTCTTGCGTATTTCATTTTTTTTGTGTAATTTTGCAGCGCAAAATGTGATAATATCCAAAATGATGAGCACACAAGATCCCAAAGAAGCGCCGATTGGTAGCGATAGTACCGGTGTAGGTACGCCGCAACAAAAGTACTTTACGGCTGATGAAGCGAAGGCATTTCTTGAACCGCGTATTCGTGCAATGTTCAAATGAAATGCATTCTTTGAGGAATTGGAGAATATGTATAGGATTGTGTATCTGGCAAATAATCAATTGATTGGTCATCATTTAGATATAAACTTACAACCTATCGCTTCACCGCCAGCGTAAAAAGCGGTCGTCAGATCTTAGACGTAAAAAGGGATGACATATTGAAAGGCGTTTATTGAAACGTTGTTTGCGACTAATCGAAATCTTCGCAAAATTTTGTACCAAGTCGCCACAACAGCAATGAATGTCCATGTGGGTATGTTAGATATCCACGCCTCGCTATAGGGTGAGGCGGGTTTAGCATATCGGGCGTGGATTTCGGTTGTTTTTCTACTTGGTACAGGGATTGCGAAGCCCTCGATTAGCGTGAGGAACAAATGAAACTTCACGCTTTTTTATGTGTGTATACGCGTGGATATATTAAGGATTAAATATGAAGAGACTAATTGTTATATTATGCGTTCTCTTTTTTGGGATGGCATTCGCTGTTATCTTATCCTGAAAAAAGTAGTAATTTTGCAGCGCAAAATGTGATAATACTAATTGAAGTGAAAAACAACAAACAATCTTAAAATACAATGAAACGATTTTTACTACTTTTTTTTATGGCGGCATGTAGCATGATCGGCTATTGTCAGGCCATTAAATCCGTTGCCATCCTGGAGGTGGTGGACAGACCTAATCAACTGGAGTATGGTCAAAAACTGATGATTCGTTCCGGTTTGTGCCGCGCCATTACGAACACGAAGGGCTTCGAGGCATTCGACAGAACAGACATTGACGCTATCATGTCCGAACATGATTTCCAACGCACCGGTTTGGTGAGCGAGGCGGAGATCAAGGAAATCGGTGAGATGACCGGTGCCGCTTACGTATTAGTTGCTGAAGGTGTGCTCATGGATGGCGGTATTTACCTGACGGCCAAGATCTTGAATGTGGAGACCTCCAAAGTGGAAGTAACCGACAATGTGATGATCAAGGACACCAAATCCGCCAGCATCCAGAACGGTTGCCGTACCTTGGCTGCCAATATGTTCGGCGTTTTATCCGGCACGTCCACATCGACCAACAAATTTTTTGAATTTTTTCATGCCAAATAAGTAAATAATTAACGAACAATCAAATAATACAATCAATCTCTATGAAGAAAATTTTATTACTCAGCTTGCTGTTTGCATGGACCGGAGTGGTATTTGCAGCCAATGTAAAGAAAGTAGCCATCTTGGAGGTGGTGGACAAAGAAAAGAAAATGGAGTATGGTCATAAGCTCATAGTCCGTAGTAATTTGACACGTGCGATTACCAACACGGAAGGTTACGACGCTTTTGAGCGTGCAGACATCGATGCCATCATGGCCGAGCATGATTTCCAGCGCACGGGTAACGTCAGCAACAAAGACATCAAGAAGATCGGTGAGATGACCGGTGCCGCTTACGTATTAGTTGCAGAAGGCGTGATGATGGATGGCGGTATTTACCTGACGGCTAAGATCTTGAATGTGGAGACCACCAAAGTGGAAGTAACCGACAATGTAACGATCAAGGATACCAGATCTGTTACCATCCAAAACGGATGTCGTACCTTGGCCGCCAATATGTTCGGCGCTTTGGCCGGTACGTCAACAACCATTAACAAACTCTTTGCAGGTCTATTTACCAAAAGTCCGGAGCAAGCCAGACTTGATTCTATTGAGGCTGCCCAGAAAGCTAACAGAGCTCGTATAGAAGCGCAAATGAAGGAAGAACAACGCATGGCTGAAGATCGTGCTCGCGAAGAAAGACGCATCGCTGAAGCGCAGGCACGTCAAGAGCGTGAAGAGGCTGACGCTCGTGCACGTGAGGAAAGACGTCTGGCTGAAGAGAAGGCTCGTCAGGAACGTGAAGAGGCAGAAGAGCGTGTACGGGAAGAGAGACGCATAGCCGGAGAGCAGGCAGCGTTAGTTCAGGCAGAACGTCAAAAATATTACATCACCAAACTCAGCGGAAACGAGTATGAGTACATGGGCTCCGTCATGGACAAGAAAGCGTACGAGAACTTCTTGCAAAATAACTGTCCGACAGCATACAGCCAGTATATCAAAGGTAAGAAATTAGCCGGTGCCGGTTGGGGACTCTTCGGTGCAGGTGTAGGATTAGGTTTTGTTGGTTCCGTTAGTATGCTCGGATGCGCCTTGTTTGATCTTGGAGATGTATTCTATATACTAGGAATAGGCGGTATGGTTTCCGGTAGTATATTGACGGTTACCTCTATTCCGCTGCTGTGCGTCGGCTATGCAAAGCAAGGCAAGTCTCACGAAGTATATAACGAGAGATGTGCTTCGTCATCCGCTCAGTACCTGTCGCTCAATCTGACATCCGGACAAAACGGATTAGGAATAGCTTTGAATTTCTAAATTAACCATTTATAAATAACTTTTTAAAAATTCACGACAATGAAAAAAATGATGATTTTGGCTACTGCGGTAGCAATGATGTTGGTCGTAATGCCGGCACAGGCACAAAGCAACAAAGACAAAAAGGCTGCTAAGAAAGCTCAGTGGGAAATGGAGCAGAAGCAGCAACGCGAAGAAGCTGAACTCCGTCACCAAATTAAGATGGACAGCCTCCGCAACGCTCAACAGGCACAAGAAGAGGCTCGCCAGAGAGCACAGGCTGAACTCGAGCGTCAAGATGCAGAGCGCCGTGCTGCAGAAGAAGCTGCTAAAGCACGTCTGGAGAGAGAAGAGGCAAAAGCTGAACAGATGGCTAAACGTACACGCAAGGCTGTTGTTCTCCCCTGCAAGGGCGCTGAGTACAAATCCAATGACGCTAAACTGCGTTCCTTCGCTTCTCGTGAGGGCTTGGATACCGATGCTGCACAACAGGCTGCATTAATCTCCGCACGTAGAGAGTTGGCAGGTATGATCGAGGTTAGTATTCAGTCGCTTTCATCGGATTATCTGAAAGGTCAGGAGAAACAGAAGACCAAAGATCAGGAGCGCCGTTTGGAGACCCTCACCATGCAAAGTATCGATCGTTACATCAATATGGCTACTGTGGCTTGTGAGGAATACGAATCGTATTTCGACAAAGATGATAACGAGGTTTTCGTTTGCTATATCGTAGTTGAGATTGAGCGTGAGGCTGCTCTGAAGAGCATGCACAAGAATATCAGCGCACAGGATAGCGATCTGATTCAAAGCGACTATGAGAAATTCAAACAAGAATTCAAGGATCATTTCGCAAAAGAGGAAGATAAGCGCGAGAACGCCGAGGAATAATCTTTAAATGCATAAGATAGCCATGAAACATTATCTGACAAGTCTTCTGCTTGTCGTATCGTTAGCCCTTTGGGCGGAGGATGCACCGGTTTGGTACAATGCCGCTTCGCGGGCTTCGGCATATCCGTCGGAGATATTCGTAACGGGCTTTGCCATGCAGAAAGTCAATAGCGGCGAGAGTGTGGAAAAAGCGCAAGAGGCCGTTATTGAGAAAGCACGCGCGAATGCAGTATCCACGATAGAAGTGAGGATACAGAATGAGACGGAAGACCGTTTGCAACAACTCCAGTACAAGGGTTCTGACGGAACAATGAATGCTTTACAGCGCTATCTGCAATCTGTTACACGTTCGTCTGTGGACATGGAGATTTCGGGTTTGAAATTCGAAGCCTACCATGACGCAGCGAACGGACGTGTGGCGGGTTTTGCTTATGTCAAAAAGACGGAATTGATTCGTCAGACGGATCGCAAGCTTACCTCTACGCTCTCGAAGATAGAGAACGGGCTGGATGAAATGGATGAGCTGATTCGTTTGGGGCAAAAGTTGCAAGCGCGTCAACGCGGCGAAAAACTCGCTCCGTTATTCGTTAAGGCGGAAGATTTGCAACGACTGCTCATAGCCGTTGACCCCTATGCGGATGAGGAGAGCTTGCAAACGGAACAACTCAAGAGTTTGCAAAAACGCTATATCCAAGCCATGGCAGCCCTTAAGAACGGCATCAACATCTATCTTGTTTGCAATGCATCTCTGTGTGATGGCGCAACATACGATGCGCTGAAGAAAGAGGTACAGGGCGAGTTGTCCAAGATGGGTTGCACGTTCGTGACCAGTCCCGAACAGTCTGACTGGGACATCAAAGTAGTCGCCAAAGCGCGCGAGTATAGAGCCACCACGTATGGTCAGTATACCAATTACTCCGTTTATGTGGACACGCAGATCTCGATAACCAGAACGGCTACGGGACAGCTTATTTTTGGAGACCAGTTGCCCGAAGCGGAGACCAAAGGTAACCACACGGTCAACTATGAGCAGGCTGCCCGCGATGCGTACAAGAAGATATCGCCCAAGGTAAGCGCTATCATCAAAGAGCAGATTCAGCAATAACGATTGCTGTGTCCTTTAGCGCCGAGGTAGCTGATTACTCCCTCGGTTGCACTAATTAAATAACAAAACATGAAGAAGATTTTTACAATTATTGTGCTGGCGGCATTGACGCTGACGGCAATGGCACAAAACGACGTTAAGCGTGTCGCTATTCTGGAAACAGTGGATAAAGAAGGGACGGTTCCTTATCTGAAACGACTGATGTTCCGTAGTAATTTAACAACGGCTATTACCAACACCTCCGGTTATGAAGGCTATGATAGAGCGGATTTGAGCCAGATTCTTGGAGAGCAGGATTTCCAACGTACCGGTTTGGTAAGCGATGCTGATATCAAGAAAATCGGTGAATTTACGGGTGCCAAATACGTGTTGATAGCTGAGGCGGTAATAGACGGTAACGATATGTTTATTACGGCTAAAATCATTGATGTGGAGACAGCACGCGTGCTTCGCAACTCCAACCAACTGATGGGCACTTCTGCCGCAGAAATGCAAAATGGTTCTATAAAAGTTGCAGCAGATTTGTTAGGCGCTTCCAACGCTACTCCCGCTCGTCAAGCAGCAGCAACACCTGCGCCTAGATCTACAGCACCCCAAGCTCCTGCAACAACTCCATCATCTGCGGCTTCTACAATTACTACCTCTCAAACGGCTGATGGATATGTAGATTTGGGTTTGCCAAGCGGTACATTATGGAGAACCCAAAATGAAGTCTGTGGTATGATAACCCACGATAAAGCAATGTCTATGTATGGGGCGAAAGTACCTACTAAAGAACAATGGGAAGAATTGATTTCTTCTTGCGTATGGACATGGATGGGTAATGGTTATAATGTCGTAGGAGCGAATAATGCAACTATCTTTTTACCTGCTGACAATGCTAAGAAGGGCATCTATTGGACATCAACGCAAATTGATCCATTGACATCAAATGTGTTTGGTAATAATCTTAATGTCAAACAAGCTGCAAAAGTGACCCAATTTTGTGATCAAAATGGAGGATTTTGGGCTTTTGTGAAACTAACTTCCAAATTGGCAGAATTTAGTGAAATAATAGGCAACACCCCAATGTATATCCGCCTTGTCCGTTAATTTTCAGAATTTAACCCTTGTTCTCATCATAATATAATGATAAAGAAGGTATTTACAATTATTCTGCTCTCTGTGCTTTCGCTTCCGCTGATAGCGCAGAACAGCATGTTTGATAAGTTTAAACAGCAGCAGACGGCTCAGTTTGACCAGTTCAAAGCTGACAAACAGGCGGAATTTGATGCATTCCGTAAACGTGTCAATGAGGAGTATGCCGATTTTATGCGGAAGAAATGGGAGGTGTTCCCTGTGCATGAAGCGGAAAAACCGATAGAGGAGAAGACCGTGCCGCCGGTGGTCTATGAAGAGCCCCAGCCGAAAGAGGATATCCAGCCTCTCACGACACCGAAACCGCAGATCGACACCAAGCCGGTAGCGATACCGGTGAAGCCGACAGTGGTCGTTGTGCCGACACCCGAACCTGCTCCCGAGCCTATTGCGCCGGTGAAACCCAAAGAGGAGGAATACAAGAAAGTGTCGGTCGCTTATTTCGGATCGATCATCACGATCGGTTTTCCGATGGATGACAACCTGAAGTTACGCGCTCTGGAGGAGAACGCTATCGCTGATGTATGGAAAGAGTTATCCGACAGCCGCTATGACATCACCGTCAGCACCGCGCTCAATGCCCGCAAAGCCAACCGGTTATGCGACTGGGCGTATATGAAAATGCTGCAAGCTGTCACGGAAAAGAAGTACGGCAAGACCAACGAGGCGGTGATCGTTCAGGCTTTCCTTATGACACAGTCCGGCTATCGTATACGTCTCGGTATGGATGAGACCAACCTATACATGCTCGTGGCAAGTCAGTATGATATATTCAATAAACGGTATTATGTGTTGGACGGTACCAAATTCTACAATGTCAATGCCGACAAACGCGTGCAGATGCAGATTACCAAAGCCAACTACGGCAAGGAGAAATCACTATCGTTGCAGATAAAACAGTTACCGCAGGTAGGCAGTGATCCGACGCCAAAACGTACCCTGACATCCAAGAAAGGCGTGACCAGCAGCGTATGCGTGAATAAGAATATGATCGATTTCTTCAACGTCTATCCGCAGGCATGCATCAGCGGCAGCCCCTCCACCCGTTGGGCTGCGTATGCCAATACGCCGATGGAGAAATCCGTCAAAGATATGCTCTATCCGCCATTGAAGAAGACGATCAACGGAATGAGCGAGAAAGAGGCTGTCGGTATCATCTTGAACTGGGTTCAGACGGCTTTTGATTATGGTTATGATGACAAGATATGGGGTGGCGATCGTGCGTTCTTTGCACAAGAGACACTCTATTATCCGTACAGCGATTGTGAAGACCGCGCTATCCTCTTCTCGCGTCTGATACGTGATTTGGTAGGGCTGGATGTAGTATTGCTCTATTATCCGGGACACTTGGCTGCTGCTGTGGCATTTAATGATGATGTGAACGGCGACTACCTGACTTACAAGAGCCGTAAGTTTGTCGTTTGCGATCCGACGTACATCAATGCCGGTGTGGGGCGCACGATGCCGGGAATGAACAACCAAGAGGCGCAGGTTATTGCATTGAAATAAACGATGAAACGTAAGGGATATATTATAATCTTCGTGCTATGTCTTATTGCTGCGGCTATCACGGCCGCGGCAGTATGGTATTTCTCTTCACAAAAAGAAGAAGAACCGGAAGAAGGCGTCTTCATCAATGAGCAAACGACGAACGGCCCGGGATATTACGAAGATGACATCCCGCACGCCGATCCGAAGATAGTCGGTAAATGGCGGAGTACTGACAAGAAAGGGTGGTACAAAGTGTATTACGACGATTATGACGAGGAAACCAAACTCTTCTGGGGCAAGGAATGGGATGAAGGCGAAGATGTGCAGGAAGAGGATCTGAACTATCACGGAAACGGTTGGTTCCGATGGGAGAAGAAGCACAAGGTGCTACGCGAATATGCCACGATGGACACACGTGACATGCCGATTCATCGGAAATATGATATCCAGTCTATTGCGGCCGATACGATCGTTTATCGCGAGCCGGATTACAATAATACGTACCGGTTCGTACGGGCAGAGTAGTTAAAAAAAGAAAACATAAAAAGCGGCTCAATGGGAGCCGCTTTTCTGTTGTGGTGATTTTCCTTAATACAACAATCCGAACATCCACAACGGGATTCGGTTGAAATGTCCGGTCTCTATATCACCAACGGCGAGATATGATTTCGGTTCGTCTTTGATTTGCTCAAAGGTCTTGCCCTTACCTCCCACTTCAAACAGATATTCTCGGTTAACCATAAAATCGCCTTTCTTCGGAAGCAGCACTTCGCTGATATTGCGCATTTGGTCGTAGAAAAAGGTCTCGCGCAGCGTGCCCTTGTCAATATGTGTGCTTAAGCAGTACATCAAATTCGGGTTATTAAGATAAATCTTATCCGGCTTGTTGAGGCTATTGAGGTTAATAATCTCGTGCGAATACAACGCCAACAATCCCGCTTTGGTAAGCAAGGCTAACATCTTATTGCCGTTCTCACGATTCGTCTCCAACTCCCGATATAGCTCTGCCATCTTGGGCATCAACGGTACACGTTCTGCTAAAATCATCAGCATGCGTTTTATCTTTTCTATCGTCGTGTAAGAGATATCCTCTACTTGCGGTAAATCGTTTTCTATCACATGCAGGATCACCCCATGCAACCGCTCCAAGAAACTATCTCCTTCCTCTCTGTAGAACGGGTAGCAACCATGCTGCAAATAGGCATCAAAGAGCGGCAAGATTTTTTTGCCCTTGCAAAGATCAGAAGCAATCTGCACATGATTGGTAAGCAATTGGTCCAATGTGATAGGTTTCCCCACACTATATCCCTCAAAATTCAAGAACTCTCTAAACGACATGCCATTAAGCGTATATACGCGTTGCCGTCTGCCTAAATCTGTTTCACGCTGCGAGATTTCCAGCATTGAAGAACCGGTATAAACTACAAACAAGTCATTATAGTCATCGTACATACCCTTGATGTAATTCGCCCAACCGCGTAGATGATGCACCTCATCTAAATAGACGTGCGTGCCCCCATGTGTGTAGTGATATTCCACTAACTCCATCAGATCGTGCGTCTTGAACCACATATTGTCCAAGCGTACGTAAAGCACCTTACTCCGATCGGGAAACGCTTCTTTGATATGCTGCAGCACCAAAGTTGTTTTACCGACACCACCGTTTCCTTTAATACCGATGATGCGGTTATTCCAGTTGATTTGGTCATAAAGATACCGATGGAAGGAAGTATCCACTTCACGAATCTTACGATCGCTGATGATATACAATTGCTCTACTTCTGAATAATCCATAAGGCATACGTTTTAAAATCCGCTGCAAAGGTACAAAAAAACTTTGAATAGTACAAATATTTTTCAAAAAAAGACTTTAGAAAGTCGTTTTTTGCACTAAAATGCATTTTTTATAGTCTTTTTTACCTAAATAAATCACATTCGGGACTTTTTCCTGCGCTAATAATTATAAAAATCGTAATTTTGCAGCGGATTTTGAAAGATTATGGCAAATTCGAATAGACAACAGATCGTATGTGATTACATACAGGAGAACCTCGTGCAGTTCGAGCGGCTCAGGCATGATGTTATTTCGAACAAAGTGCAAATAGCGGTTACGGGGAGATCAGCGACAAACTGGTCATAAAGGGTAGTATCAAGAAACCGATGCCACTCAACAGACTTGGAATGATAATGAAAAAGGCAGGGTATAAAGATGTACGGAGAGGAGCTATGAATACCCGAGGATGGTTGGTAAGGGAAAAAGATGCAGATGAAGTGAATGCAGATAGACGAATAATGGCAAAAGAATAAATTATCTACCAGCTACCAGTTCAAAATATAAAACTCACCCACACGCGTGTGTGAAGAATAAGAAAACAACCGGTAGCTGGTAGGCGGCGATAAAAATTTCGCCGAAATGCACGATGAACAGGAAAGGAATCCTACAGTGACGTACGTAATGGTCGCGAAATGGTCGCGAGAATAGGATGTATATTAATGGGATGTATTTCGTCTAAAATAGCAAAAATATTAAAGTTTTAGATAAAATTATTTGCATATATCATTTTTTTTGAGTAATTTTGCATCGCAAAATCGAAACCATATCTAAATCATGAAAAAGTTATTATTAGGCGATGAGGCGATCGCGCAGGGGGCTATCGATGCCGGCCTGAGTGGCGTATATGCCTATCCGGGGACGCCGAGTACGGAAGTCACGGAGTACATTCAGTCGAAAGTGGTCAGTGATCAGCAATCAGCAATCAGTATTCAGTGCCGATGGGCGGCGAATGAGAAGACAGCCATGGAGGCTGCCTTGGGTATGTCGTACATGGGTAAACGCGCGCTCGTATGTATGAAGCACGTGGGCATGAACGTATGTGCCGACGCTTTCATGAACGCCGCTATCACCGGTGTGAACGGCGGTCTGATCGTGCTGGCTGCCGATGACCCGTCGATGCACTCGAGTCAGAACGAGCAGGACAGCCGGTTCTATGCGAAATTTGCGATGATACCCTGTCTGGAGCCGAGTAACCAACAGGAAGCGTATGACATGATGGCATACGGCTTTGAAATGAGCGAGCAGCTGCGGACACCGATCCTGCTACGCGTGACGACACGCATGGCACACAGCCGCGCGGTGGTAGAGATAGCCGAGAATCCTCGTAAGCAGAACGAGATGTCGATGCCGAAGGATGTGAACCACTTTATCTTATTGCCGGCCTTTGCGAAGCGCAACTACGCGGAGCTGGTAGCGGCGCAGCCGAGCTTCGTAGCGCATAGCGAGACGGGCGGGCATAACGTATATACGCGCGGAACCCATCCCGAGAAAGCGATCGTGACGACCGGTATCGCGTATAACTACCTGATGGAGAACTACAAGGCAGAGATGGGATGCTCAATCCTCAAGATCACCCAATATCCGATCCCTGCGGCGCTGGTTGCGCAGCTGGTAGCCGACGGGGCGAGAGAGATACTCGTGATGGAAGAAGGGCAGCCGGTGGTAGAAGAGCTGCTGCGCGGGATGGTGCCGTCCGAGATAGCGATCAAAGGTCGGTTGACCGGCGCGCTGCCGCGGATGGGTGAGCTGACGCCGGATGCGGTACGCACGGCTATCGGTCTGGATGCCCTGCCGACCTACGAGAAAGAGGCGATCGTGGTAGGCCGGCCGCCTGCACTATGCCAGGGTTGTGGTCACCGCGATATGTACGCGGCGCTGAACGAGGTGGCACGCGAATATGAGAACGCGCGTATCTTCGGTGATATCGGTTGCTACACCTTAGGTGCGCTATCGCCCTTCCATGCGATACACGCCTGCGTGGAGATGGGCGCCTCGGTGACGATGGCCAAGGGTGCCGCCGACGCGGGGCAACATCCGGCGATCGCTGTGATAGGCGACAGCACGTTCACCCACTCGGGTATGACGGGCTTGTTGGACTGCGTGAACGCGAACGCGAACGTGGTGGTGCTGATCAGCGATAACCTGACGACAGGTATGACCGGCGGACAGGACAGCGCGGGAACGGGTCGGCTCGAGCAGATATGCATCGGGCTAGGCGTGGCGCCGGAGCATGTGCGCGTGGTGGTGCCGCTGCCGAAGAACATGGAGGAGATAAAAGGCGTGCTGCGCGAAGAGATCGACTATAACGGAACATCGGTAGTCATAGCACGCAGAGAATGCATTCAGACATTAAAAAGACACCTTAAAGCCAAGAAGTCATGAAAAAGGATATTATATTAGCAGGTGTGGGAGGGCAAGGAATATTGTCGATCGCCACAGTGATAGGAGAAGCGGCGCTGCAGGAGGGATTATACCTGAAGCAGGCGGAGGTGCACGGGATGTCGCAGCGAGGCGGCGATGTGCAATCGAACTTACGGTTGAGTTCGGAGCCGATCATGAGTGACCTGATCCCGAAAGGAGGAGCGGACCTGATCATCTCGTTGGAGCCGATGGAGGCCTTGCGGTACGTGGAGTACCTGGCGCCGGACGGATGGATCGTGACGAGCGAGGTGCCGTATCTGAACATACCGAACTACCCCGAGATCGGGGAGGTGCTGAACCGCATCAAGGCGTATGAGCACCATGTGCTGCTGGATGTGGAGGCGCTGGCAAAAGAAGTAGGGGCACCGGCACAGGCAGCGAACATGGTGCTACTCGGCGCAGCTATTCCGATGCTCGGAATCGAACATGATAAGATGATCGCAGGCGTGGCACGCGTTTTTGCACGCAAAGGCGAAGCGATCGTAGAAACGAATATTAAAGCTGTAGAAGCAGGGTATGCAGTTTCCATTAGATAAACATATAGTGGACTCGATATGCCGGCAGTTTGGGCTGCGGGATTTTGACGAGTTAGGCAACGCGAGCATCCGTCAGTTGGCCGGCGTGGTGAAGAACATCGAGCAGGCGACGGGTGTGGAGTATGTGAACATGGCGTTGGGTGAACCGGGTCTGCCGGCCTCGGAGATCGGTATCCAAGCGGAGCATGAGGCCTTGCTGAAGGGCTGCGCTGCGCATTATCCGAACATCATCGGTATACCCGAAGTGAAGAAATGGGGCTCGGAGTTCGTACGCGCTTTCGTAGGTCTGCAGCGTCCTCCTGAGTGCATATTGCCGACCGTAGGATCGATGCAGGCGGCTTTTGCGCTGAACATGATGCTGATCCAGTTGGACCCGAAACGCGACACGATCCTGTTTTTGGATCCGTGTTTCCCGGTGCAGAAGATGCAATGCCGCGTGATCGGCAGCCGGATCGATGCGTTTGATATCGCGGACTACCGCGGCGCGAAGCTGAAGAACGAGCTGGAGCGGCATCTGATGAGCGGCCGTATCGCCGGCATCCTGTACAGCAACCCGAATAACCCGACCTGGGCGTGTCTGACGGAAGAGGAGCTGCAGATCATCGGCGAGTTGGCCTCGCAGTACGACGCGATCGTCTTAGAGGACCTGGCGTATATGAACATGGATTTCCGTTCGCCGGACCGCGGGCATCCGTATGCGGAGCCGTATCAGCCGAGCGTAGGACGGTACACGCATAACTGCATCCAGATGATCTCGTGCTCCAAGATATTCAGTTACGCGGGGCAGCGTGCCGCTTTTGTGGCGATCGATCCGGCTCTGTCGAAGCGCGTCTATCCGGCTCTGGGCGAGCGGCTGCATAACAGCGGCGAGTTGCTGCAGAGTTTTGCATACACCTTCCTCTACGTGCTATCGAGCGGCGTGACACACTCGGTACAACATGCGATGGCGGCGATGCTGCAAGCAGCCTGCGAGGGGCGGTTGCGCTACGTGGAGAACACGCGGGAGTACGCACGGCGCGCGCATAAGATCAAAGAGATCATGCTGCGCAACGGCTTCCATATCGTCTATGACAAAGATGCGGACGGCCAGGAGGTAGGCGACGGGTTCTTCTTCACCTTCGGCTACAAAGACTGGACGGGCGCCAAACTGGTGAACAAGCTGATCTACTACGGCGTGAGTGCGATATCATTAGAGAGCACGGGCGCCAAACGGGACGGTATGCGCGGCTGCGCGTCCTCGATCCGCGAGGACCAGTATGCGGATCTGGAGGAGCGACTGAGAAAATTTAACGAAGATTATTCCCAATACGATGCCTATGACCCTACCCAATTGCCCGACATACGTTAGTCCGCTGGAGGCGGTAAGCCACGTGAAGAGCGGCGACACGATCGTGATCCAAGGCAGCACGAGTATCCCGACGGTGCTGATCGACGCGTTGGTGCAGCGCGCGAGTGAGTTACGGGATGTGAAGCTGATATCCGGATTCGGTATATTGCCGGAGGATGCGCCGTACGCGAAGAAAGAGCTGATGGACTCGTTCCGTGCGCTATCGATCTTCGTACCGAACACCCTGCGGAAGGCGATGCGCGAAGGCGTGGCGGACACGATCCCTGCTTTCCTGGGTGAGGTGCCGTTCCTATTCCGGAGCCGGCAGATCCCGGTGGATGTGACCTTCCTGAACGTGAGTGAGCCGGACGAGGAGGGCTACTGCTCCTTCGGCGTATCGGCCGATATCGCTTTCTCGGGCGCGGAGTGCTCCCGCGTGGTGATCGCGCAGGTGAACAAATACATGCCGCGGACGTTTGGCGACCCGGTGATTCATGTGAGTAAGATCACGGCGATGTGCCGGGGCGATGTGCCGCTGGTCGAGGTGCCGACGCCGGTGCCGAACGCGATCGAGACGAAGATAGGTAACTATGTAGCCTCCGAGATACCGGACGGGGCGACGCTGCAGATCGGCGTGGGCGGCATCCCGAATGCCGTGATCAATGCGCTGAAGGACCATCAGCATCTGGGCCTGCATACGGAGGCGATCACGGACGGTGTGCTGCCGCTGATCGAGAAAGGCGTGATCGATAACAGCCTGAAGAAAGTGCTGCCGGGAAAGACGGTGGGCAGTCTGATCCTGGGATCGAAGCACCTCTATGAATACGTGGACGGGAACCGCGATTTTGTGATCCGCGATGTGGCGTGGACGAACGACCCGCAGATCATCCGGCAGAACCCGAAGGCGATGGCGATCAACTCGGCGGTGGAGGTGGATCTGACGGGCCAGATATGTGCGGACTCGATTGGCGAGACGGTGATCTCCGGCGTAGGCGGTCAGCATGACTTCATGTACGGCGCGGCGCTATCGGAAGGCGGCAAGTGCTTCATCGCGCTGCCGAGTATGACGAGCAAGGGGCAATCGAAGATCGTGGCGCGACTCGCACCCGGAGCAGGGGTGGTGACGACACGCTTCCAGGCGCAGTATATCGCGACAGAGCACGGGATCGTGTATTTGCGAAATCTGCCGCTGGCAGAACGCGCGAAGGCACTGATAAGCATTGCGGATCCGTCTGTACGCGAAGAACTCGAACGCGAAGCCGTACGGCGATTCGGAATCGGATTCCTGCGGATCAAATAAAAAAGGCAACCGGTTGGTTGCCTTTCTTTTTTTTAGAGCCAGCGGACGTAGCAGAAGTCCATGCGGTGGGGCAGGAGCTCGTGCTGCGGATACATACGCAGGGCGAATTTCATACCACCGGCGTAGTCCACCTGGTAGATATTCTCGAAGAAGAGGTGGCTGCCCTCGCTCTTAACAAGCTTGAGCGGCTCTACTTCGTAGAGTTTATCGTTATTATGGGTAGAGGTACGAACGGCTACGAGTTCTACGCCGATACCCTTGTCGTTGAGGTTGTGGGTGTCAAGTTCAACTGCCACACGGATCTTGTCACCTACGGTGAGGGTACTCAGATCCGGAGCCTCTTTCTTCACTACCTCGATCTCGTCCCAATGCGCTACCATATTCTCTTTCCAAGCAGCAATCTCCTTGGCTACCTCGTAGTGGTCGGCCATGAGGAGGTTATGACGCTTCGCGAGTTTGTTATAGAACTTATCGAAGTAGTCATCGATCATACGCTTCATGGTGAAACGCGGGGTGATCTTGGTAACGGAGTTCTTGATGTAGTGGATCCACTCCGGGCTGTAACCCTTGCTGTTCTTCGCATAGTACAGCGGGATGATCTCGTTCTCCAGCATGGTGTAGATAGTAGCGGCATCGAGTTGGTCCTGGTGGGCCTGGTTCTCGTAAGTGCGGTGCTCGGTCAAAGCCCAGCCTGCGCCCTCTACGTAACCTTCATACCACCAACCGTCCTTCACGGAGAAGTTGAGGACACCGTTCATCTGCGCTTTCTCACCCGACGTACCGGATGCCTCCAACGGGCGGGTCGGCGTGTTCAGCCAGATATCTACACCGGAAATGAGGCGTTTAGCGAGGCGCATATCATAGTTCTCCAAGAAGATGATCTTACCGAGGAACTGCGGCATACGGCTGATCTCGATGATACGCTTGATCAGGCCCTGACCACCGCCATCTGCCGGGTGAGCCTTACCGGTGAAGAGGAATTGAACCGGATAATTCGGGTTGTTAACCAACTTATCCAGACGCTCCAGATCGGTGAACAGCAGGTGAGCACGTTTGTAAGTCGCAAAACGACGACCGAAACCAATGATCAGGTTGTTCGGGTTCATCTCATTCAGCGCGCGAACGATACGTGCAGGATCACCTTGGCTCTTCATCCAGTCATCACGGAATTTCTCCTTGATATAATCCATCATCTTACGCTTGAGGCTCATACGGGTAGCCCAGATCTCTGCATCGGGGATGTCGGCATACGGCTTCCACATGTCGAGGTTGGACTGGTCTGCCATCCATCCTGCCGGCAGGTATTTCTTATATACTTTCTTCCACTCGGAAGCCGCCCAGGTAGGCATATGCACACCGTTGGTGACATAGTCCACGTGGAGCTCCTCCGGGAAGTAACCCGGCCAAACAGGCGAGAACATCTTCTTCGATACTTCACCATGGAGCCAAGATACACCGTTAGCCTCTTGGCAGGTATTGAGGGCGAAGACGGACATGGAGAATTTCTCGTTGTGGTCATCAGGATTGGTACGACCGAGGCCGATGAGGTCATTCCACTCGATACCGAGTTTGCCGGCATAGGAGTTCATGTACTTATAGAAGATATCCTCCTCGAAGTAGTCGTGACCGGCAGGCACTGGCGTATGACAGGTGTAGAGACCGGATGCGCGAACGACCTCTTTGGCCTCATTGAAGGAAAGACCTTCGGCTACGAGATCGACGAGGCGCTGGAGTCCCATAAGGGCCGCGTGACCCTCGTTGCAATGATAGACATCTTTCTTGATGACGAGCTTGTTGAGCGCGAGCATACCGCCCATACCGAGCATGATTTCCTGCTTGAGACGGTTCTCGTTGTCGCCACCGTAGAGTTGGTGCGTGATGGAACGATCCCACTCGGAGTTGAGCTCATTATCGGTATCGAGGAGGTAGAGGTCCATACGACCAACCGCCACTTTCCAGAGGTAAGCCTTCACGATGCGGTCCGGGTACGGCACTTCGATCACCATATTCGAGCCGTCTGCTTCTTTGACCTGCGTGATAGGCAGGTTAGCGAAGTTCTGCGCCTCGTAGTTAGCGATCTGCTGTCCTTCCGGACTGAGCGTCTGGGTGAAATAACCGTAACGATAGAGGAAACCGATGGCGGTCATATCGACATTGCAGTCGGAAGCCTCTTTGATATAGTCACCGGCGAGGATGCCGAGACCACCGGAGTAGATCTTGAGCACATGCGTGAGGCCGTACTCCATGGAGAAATAGGCGATGGTCGGTTTTTTCTTGTCTTTCGGTGTGTCCATGTATTTGCGGAACTCAGCGTAAGTCTCGTTGAGTTGCTTCATGAACTTTTCATCCTTGGTGAGCTCTACCATCTTGTCGTAACTGATCGTATTGAGCAGCACGACAGGGTTGGAACCGGCGCGATGCCACGCATCGTTGTCGATATAACGGAAGAGATCTTTCGCCTCCGCATTCCAGGACCACCATACGTTGTAGGCCAGCTCTTGCAGTTTGCTCAGCTCAGCGGGAAGGGTAGCGTGCACGTTACACTCTTTCCACATCGGCTGATTGACATTACTTACTTTTACTTTCATAAATATATGATTTTTAATTTTTCGTCATTTCGATAACTCGAGATCTCGAGGTCTCGAGGCTTTTCACGAAAAAAAGCGTGCAAAATTACGAAAATATTTTGACATGTGCAAGAATTTTTGTAATTTTGCAACCGATTTTATGATTTTGTGTACTACGATTTACAATCTATGTTTTTTGGAAACGACATACAGAACGAGATAGTTCGCAGACGCGACATGCGGGAGGTGTTTACTTTTACGATAGACCCGGCGGATGCAAAGGATTTTGATGATGCAATATCTTTCGAAGTAATCAGTGATCAGGATTCAGTAGTCAGTTATCAGATCGGGGTGCATATCGCGGATGTGAGTTATTATGTGAAGCCGGGAACGAAGTTGGATGACGAGGCTTATCAGCGGGGCACGAGTGTGTACCTGGTGGATCGCGTGCTGCCGATGCTGCCGGAGGAGCTATGCAACGACAAGTGCTCCTTGAGGCCGGGCGAGGAGAAGCTCTGTATGTCGGTGGTGTTCACGATGGACGCGGAGGCGAAGGTGCTGAAATACAAGATATGCCGCACGGTGATACGGTCCGACAGGCGGCTGAACTACGAAGAGGCGCAGGAGATACTCGATACCTCGAGATCGCGAGACGACGAGATGGCGAGCGCCTTAACGATCCTGAACGAGTTGGCGAAGAAGATGCGGGCGGAGCGGATTGCGAACGGGGCGCTGACGATCGAGCAGGAGGAGGTGCGGTTTAAATTGGACAAGAACGGCTTCCCGAAGGAGATCTATTTTGAGCAGCCGAGCGAGACGCACCACTTGATCGAGGAGTTCATGCTGCTGGCGAATCGGACGGTGGCAAAGGCGGTAGGCAGCGGACGGCCGTTCGTCTATCGCGTGCATGACCTGCCGGACAGCGAGAAACTGGAGGCGGTGAAGAAATTCAAGCGGGAGGCCATTCAGACGGCGAAGCGGCGGCACCGGACGATCTCGGAGGAGGCATTGAACCGAACGATGGATATGCTGACCATCCGCGCGCAGGCGAAGGCGGTCTATTCGACCTATAACATCGGGCACTACGGGCTGGCCTTCAGCCATTACACGCATTTCACGAGCCCGATACGCCGCTATCCGGACCTGATGGTGCACCGGTTGGTGGAGAAATACATCCTGACCGGCAAGCCTTGTTCGCTGACGCGGGAGGAACTCGAAGAAAAATGCGAGCACTGTTCGGCATGCGAGCAGGAGGCGGCACAGGCGGAGCGGGACTCGATCAAGCAATTTCAGGCGATGTGGATGAAGGAGCATGAGGGCGAGGTGCTGCAAGGGCATATCACCTCGATCATGGACTTCGGATTCTTCGTGCAGTTGGACGAGAGCCGGTGTGAAGGCCTGGTGCATATGATGACGATCGAGCACCCGGAGGACTATATTCTGGGCGATGAAGTGAAGGTGTTGGTGGTGCGTGTGGACCTGAATAAGAGCCAAATTGACTTCGAGTTGGTGGAAAATGCATAAAATATTTGCATATATGCAAATTATTTTGTAACTTTGCAGCCGATATGAGAAAGATAGCCTTGATAATATGCTTTTTAGCCGCCGTCTTGTGCGCGCACGCACAAACCATAGTACTGCGTACGGGCGCACGCGTGAAAGGCACGATCCTCTTTGAGAACGAAGAGGTGGTGATCGTTCGTACGGACGAGGGCGCGCGTTTTCAGTACCCGAAGACGGATGTGGAAGCCGTTCTTTCGGATGAGGAAGCGGTAAAGGCGAATGGCGAAGGAGCGAATGGCGAGGGGACGAATGACGAAGGGATAGCGCCGGAGATCACGACTCCGAAGAAGGCATCGATCTTAGTGGAGGTAGCCGGCGGTGCGGCTATTCAGCCGGGAGAGGCGGTAGGCGGCGGCGCGAGTGCCGACCTGTTGGTAGGATCGCATCATATCGGCGGCCGGCATGTGTTTGTCGGCGGCGGTGTGGGATACCACGGTATATTCCTCGGTGCGCTTAAGTATAATTTTCTGCCTATTCAGGCAGCGGTGCGGATGCCGTTGACGGAGGATAAGCATGCGCCGATGTTCGGCGTGAGTGTGGGATACGGTATCGCGCTATCGAAAGAGTATCTGGGCGGATTGTATGCCGGCGCGGATTTCGGTTACCGCTGTCAGATCACACCGAAGAGCGCGATAGGAGTGGTCGCTTTTGCCCAGTTCCAGCAGGCGATGATGCCGGTAACGGCGGAGTTGGAAAGGGTGGCATACAAGCAGACGGCAGGTCGCAGTCTGGTGACGACCGGTATGAAATTGGCATTTTATTTCTAAAAGATATGGCATCTCAGAAGGCACCCCGTGAGTTCAAGGTCTCGATCATGTTGAATGAGAGTGAGATGCGTGCGCTGGACCGCTACTGCGCGCAGTACAATGTGGGCAACCGGAGCAGGTTGATTCGCGAGACCCTGATGCGGACGATCCTGAAGCAGATGGAACGGGACGAGCCGACGCTTTTTGATTGACATCAAAAAGCATTTACAGAAAACGCCTCCTTGTCGGGAGGCGTTGGTTTTTTACCCAAGGTAAGTCATCAGGATACGGCTTCGTTGACCGGATTCGAGTTTGTGGATTGCTTTCTCCTTGATCTGGCGCACACGTTCGCGGGTGAGATGGAGTTCATCTCCGATCTCTTCGAGCGATTTCTCGGGTGTGCCGATTCCGAAGAACTTACGCAGGATGTCTGCTTCACGCGGAGTAAGGGTGGCGAGTGCACGGTTTATCTCGGTGGAGAGCGACTCATTAATAAGGCCACGGTCCGCATTTGGCGAATCCTCGTTGACCATCACGTCGATCAGACTATTGTCCTCTCCTTCCACAAAGGGTGCATCGACACTGACGTGTCGGCCCGACATCTTAAGCGTCTCAGCAATCTTGTCCACAGGCATGTCGAGTGCTTCTGCGAGCTCTTCGGCGCTCGGGCGTCTCTCGTGCTCTTGCTCGAAGCGTTGCAGGGCCTTGTTGATCTTGTTCATCGAGCCTACCTGGTTAAGGGGCAGACGAACGATACGGCTCTGCTCGGCCAATGCCTGGAGGATGGACTGGCGGATCCACCATACCGCGTAGGAGATGAACTTGAAGCCACGTGTCTCATCGAATTTCTCAGCGGCTTTGATCAGACCGAGGTTTCCTTCGTTGATCAAATCAGGAAGGCTAAGACCTTGGTTCTGGTACTGCTTGGCCACGGAAACGACGAAGCGGAGGTTACTTCTAACGAGCTCTTCCAGCGCAGCGCGGTCGCCATTACGGATACGACCTGCCAGCTCTACCTCACGGTCCACGGAGATCAGATCCTCTCGACCGATCTCCTGGAGATACTTGTCGAGCGATGCTGACTCACGATTGGTGATTGATTTTGTAATTTTTAATTGACGCATGTATAGTAATAACTATATTTTTTATATTGGGGTCCCCGCAAATTTTAATTTGTGGGGAGAGCGGAGGCACAAGTCGTCCCATCGATTTAGCGGAGCGGTATCGATTTTACGATCTTGTTGCCGAACGCGAGTGATCCGGTCGGGATTCGAACCCGAGACCCACAGCTTAGAAGGCTGTTGCTCTATCCAGCTGAGCTACCGGACCCGGAGCGTCCTCCCGACAAACGGGAGGAGCGGCTTCCGCCTAGGAGGGCAATCCTCCTTGTAACCATTTCGGCACACAAAAATCGTGCCTAATTAGGCAAAATAGGGCGCAAAGGTACTGCTTTTTTTTGACATACGCAAATTTTTGCGCATTTTTTTTACAAAATAGCGTCAAAAAGTTGTGCAAGGTCCTGTTTGCGGCATGCTCCGACGTGGCGATTAACGAGTTCACCATTCTGGAAGAAGAGCATGGTAGGGATATTCATGATGCCGTACTGCTCACAGGTTTCGGGGTTCTCATCGACGTTCAGTTTGCCGACGATGACTCGTCCGTCGTAGTCGTTGGAGAGTTCTTCGAGGATGGGGAGCATCATCTTGCAGGGTCCGCACCATGCTGCCCAAAAATCTACTACTAAAGGTTTGCCTGATGCGATGATCTCTTTGATGTTCGCATCTGTGATTTCTTCTGTCATATGTTTATGGATTTAATAATTATTTTTTTCTGATCGGGTCGGCGCAGGAGGATGTCCGTGAGCGGGTCCTCGAGGTAAGTCTGGATGGCTCTTTTGACGGGTCGTGCGCCGTTTTTGGTATCCATGCTCTTATCGACAAGCTGTTCGATCGCCTGTGCAGAGACGGTGAGTTGATGGCCTTGCGCTTTGAGGCGTTGCTGCAGGAGGCTGACCTCGTAACGCACGATCCGGGTGATGGCGTCGCGGCTGAGAGCATCGAAGGTAACGACATTGTCGATACGGTTGACGAACTCCGGCGGGAATTGTTTCTGCAATGCCTTGAGGAGGGTGTCGTGCGCCCGTTTGGCGTCCAGCTCCTGCGCTCCGAAACCGATGCCGGCGCCGAACTCCTGGAGTTGGCGTGTGCCGACGTTGGAAGTAAGGACGATGATCGTATTGCGAAAATCGACGTTATGCCCCTGACGGTCGGTGAGTCGGCCTTCGTCCAGCACCTGCAGCAGGACATTGAAGATATCGGGGTGCGCTTTCTCTATCTCGTCGAAAAGGACGATGGAGTAGGGTTTTCTACGTACCGCTTCGGTGAGTTTACCGCCATCTTCGTGCGCGACGTATCCCGGAGGCGCGCCGACGAGGAGGCTGACGGTATGTTTCTCCATATATTCGGACATGTCGAAGCGGATGAGTGCCTCTTTGGAGCCGAACAGCTCTTCGGCGAGGCACTGCGCGAGATAGGTCTTGCCGACTCCTGTCTGTCCGAGGAAGAAGAAGGTGCCGATGGGGCGTTTGGGGTCGCGCAGACCGAGTCGGCTGCGTTGGATAGCGCGCACGACGGTCTCAACGGCTTTGTCCTGCCCGATCACTTTTTTCTTGAGCGTATCGGCCATGGAGCGGAGCCGTTCGTTCTCGGCGGTAGCAACGCGTTGGACGGGTACGCCGGACATCATGCTGACGACGTTCGCCACATCGTCGGCGGTGATGAGATAGGGGGCATCGCCGGGTTCGCCGATGGCGTTCTGGCGTGCATGGGAGCGCGCGCCCACTTCGTCCATGACGTCGATCGCTTTGTCGGGGAAAGCGCGGTCGGTGAGGTAGCGTTCGCTGAGGTGGACGCAGGTACGGATGATATCATCGGTATAGATGACATGATGGTACGATGCGTAGTGTTCGCTCAGACGCGAGAGTATGTCGATGGTCTCATCGGCGGTGGTAGGCCGCACCTGCACTTTCTGGAAGCGACGTTCGAGGGCCCCGTCTTTCTCGATGGATTTGGCATATTCGGCGGTCGTGGTCGCGCCGATGCACTGCACTTCGCCGCGTGCCAGAGCGGGCTTCATGATGTTGGCCGCATCGAGTGAACCGGAGGCGTTACCGGCGCCGATGAGGGTATGGATCTCGTCGATGAAAAGGATGATCTCGGGATGGGCCTGCAGTTCGGTGATGACCTGTTTCATGCGTTCCTCGAACTGTCCGCGGTAGGTGGTACCGGCCACCATGGCCGCGATGTCGAGGGTCACGATCCGCTTGCCGCGCAGGGCTCCCGCCTCTTCGGTGACGATCCGGAGGGCGAGTCCTTCGACGATGGCGGACTTACCGACACCGGGTTCGCCGATGAGGATGGGGTTGTTCTTCTTGCGCCGGCTGAGAATCTGGATGACGCGTTCGATCTCCACCTCGCGCCCAACGACCGGATCGAGGAGGCCTTGTTCGGCCTGTTTGGTAAGGTCATGTCCGTACTTGTCGATCGCCGTCGTGGCGCTGTTCTTGCGGTTGTTGCGTTGGGGTTGCCAGCTGTCGTTGACGTCTCCCATGGACTCGGAGCTGTCCTGCGGGTTCTCGGTCGTGTTATGCGGTTGGCCGTAAATCTCGACGAGTTTGGGATAGGTAACGGTCCAGATGTTCTCGAGGTACATCGCGGCACGGTTGATCTGCTCGCGCAGGATGGCGAGCAGCAGATGGATCGAACCGATGGCTTCGGCGTTGTACTCGCGGCTGATGCCTTCGGCGATGCGCAGGATACGCTCCACTTGAGGGCTACGCGTGACGGGTTGGGCCAGTCCGGGTTCTTTGACCATGAGGTCGTTATCCAGCTCTTGCTTCGCCTTGACAGGATCGAAGAGGGCTTGCATGAGAGCGTCATAGGCCGAGCCTTCGCCGAGCCGGATGATGGCCAGCAGCAGGTGTTCGGGCTCGACGGTCTTGTTGCGAAGCCGCTCCGCCTCATCATGCGCGTAATAGAGTATCTTATTTAAATTTTGTGTTACGATCATTTTTCAGTAGTCAGTAATCAGTAGTCAGTGTTCAGATTAATTATAAAAATGCCATGCGACACCGGCACGGAAGACATCGCGGTTGGTGGGGTAGTCCGGCATGGTGAGATAACCGATGTTCTTTTTCATGAACAGGTGGTTGATATGTTGGTACTGCGCAAAGAAGCGCAAACGGATGGACCGAACGTAAAAATTGGCATACACGTTCATCCAGGGGTAGTTGCCTATCTTGGTGTCCTGTTGGGTGGCGAACATGCCGGTGGACGGGCAGAGGACGGGCGCGTTATATTGCGTGAAATAGCGCAGGTCGACGCCTATCTGTGCATCGAGGGCTTTGAACCACGTGCCGTGGTAATAGAGCCGGTGCTGCAAGATGACGAGGGGCACCGGCAGCACGCTGTCGTTGGTGCTATGCTGGAGCACGGCGCGGTTCTCGAGGTTGATCCAAGGGGTGGTCAGGTCGAGGCCGACATCGCCGGTGATGATCTGTACGTTGCCGTTGTATTGACGCGGTTTCCAATCGGTCGCGGAGATATAGATGGGGTTGGTCTGGTTCTCAAAACTGAAGTCGATCCGCGGCTTAAGCCATTGGTAGGCATAGGCGACGGTGGCTCCGCCGAGGAAGCGATAGGTGAAACCGAAGTGATTATTCCACCGGATATGGTTGGAGCGGTAGGACTGCAGGTAGTAGTTGGGCGTCTCGCTCTTGGCGTAGGCGCGTGCGTTGATGGTGAGCGGGTATCCGCCGGCGTTGAATTGCGTAGCGAGTTTACCGTTCACATCGAACTCGCCGATCTTGTAGCCGAGGACGCACACTTTGCCTTCGACATGATAGTGCACGTTCGCGCCGCTATGCTTGTGAATGGCTCCGCCGACGAAGGTGTTGTTGGTCCAGCGGTAGTCGTAGATGCTATCCGGATCGTAGGGCACGCTGTCGTTGAGGAAGCGCTGGCACTCGTTCATCGCGAAGGCCGTGATACCGAAGCGGAGCTTGGTGTTGTACGCTTCGCAGAAGGTGACGGCGAGGGTATTGCGGATCGTGAGCACGTCCGTCGAGTCATTGGTGTTGCTGGCGTTGTAATAGGCGGTGTCGTAGAAATGCTGGTTCGCGTCTTTCTCGATGTACCGCCGGTTCGAGTTATTGGCCTCGAAGATATGACTGAAAGTCATAAGGGGTATATGCTCCACCTTGATCGTATCGCGTTTGACGCGTCGTCCGTCTTCGATCACTTCGATCGTGTCGTGGTACTCGCGCTCGCGGGTGATGGCATACTGGTTGTGGAGGTAGCCGCTGAGGTAGCGATACCCGATCATGGCGTTGAGCCGCACGGGTATATCTTCGGGGTTGAGGCTACCGCTGAGCAGGCTGACGTCCTCCAGACCACCGTTGTTGAACGAATTGAGTGAACTCCAGCCAAAGGCGGCATGCATGCTGTAGTGGTCGCCGGTGTAGCTGCCCCAGACAGAGCCGCGGAACAGTTTGCCGGCGGTGTTGGCATAATGGCCGACAGAGTTGAGATAGTCCATCTCGAGACCGAGGTTGAGCTTGCGGTTGATGTTTCCCGTGAAGAGAAAATCGATGTCGTTCTCTTCGTGGCCGGAGACGAAGCCTTTCTTGTACGCGATGGTCGAGAAAGGAGTGGTGGTGTTGAAGAAACGTTGTTGCTGCGGCGTGACGACATAGGGCGTGAGGCTCCATGCGAAGGGGTCGTCGATGGTCTTGAGCCGATCGTTGACGACGCGGCTCTCGATGGGCGACACAAGGACGTTGCCGTTCATGGCGCTGCTGAGGGAGTAGAGCTGCTGCACATCGACATCGTGGTAGTTGAGCATGACGGTGTCGGCAAAGGGAATGGTATCCGCCACAGCCGTGTACCCGGGCATCGTCCAGGTACGTACCACGGTCTGTGTACGGGGCTGTTTGGCAGCGGCCACAAGGGTCGCTGCCAACAGAACTAATACTATCAAACTACGTTTGAATTTCAAATTTCAAATTGGAGATTGAAGATTTACTTTTTGGCTTTCTTCAGTTTCTCGGTGAGTGCCTGAATCTCCTCCTCCTGGTTGCGGATGGTCTTGAGCAGTTCGTTCAACTCTTCGTTTTCGATCGTTGTCGGGTATTGCTCTTCGACAGTCTGCAGGAAGTCAGAGAGGATGTTCATATAATTGATGAACGCATCGTACGCGGACTCGAACTGGGTCTCGCCCTGGTCGATATGATTCATGTAATGCAGATAGTTCACATCCTGCAGGCGGAGCCAGTTGGTCTTGAGGGCCTTGTCCTGGCAGAGGTGTACGCGCTCCGTAACGGCATAGAGTTTATTGAGCGCCTCTTGCTGCAGGTCATTGCCGGTGTAGATGCTCAGGTCCTTCGCCTCGCCGCTCCATGTGAGAGGATACGGGCTGGAGAGGACGTCGTCTGCCGCCAGTTTCTTGGCTGCCTCGGCCGGTGTCATGAAGCCCATCTCACGCTCCAGGACGTAGTACGGCAGGGCTTTGAGGAAATCGAAGATACCTGATCCGGCGTTCTGACGGATACCGAAAGTCTCGGCGCCTACCCAGATATTGATGATGTCTTCGCCTTCCGGAAACGCTTGCAGCATGTTCGCGTATTTCTCTGCATCCATCGGGAAATTAGCCCATCCCGGATCCGAGAAGTGGAAGCTGAGCTCGTCGCTGAGGTTGGTATTACGCAGCAGCACTTTCATCTTCGGAGCGCCGGCGCTCTGGTAAACTTTGTTCGGGGTCTTCCAGCTGAGAATATGCTTGGCACCTTCGGTGAGGATCGCTTTGTAGCCCAATTTGTTGAGGTTATAAGCCGCCTCGTCGGTGTAGAGCAGCTCGGTATTCCAAACGGTCTGTGCCTTGACGCCGAGGATAGACTCGAGCAATTCGCCTTGGAACTTAAGTTGTTTCTTGAATTCCGCCTCGTTGTACTCCGAAGCAAGGGAGTAAGCGTACGGCGTAGCGAGGAACTCCACGGCTTTGGTAGCGGCCAACTCCTTGAGGATATCGATCATCTCGGGGTTGAACTGCTCAAACATCTCGATCATCGTTCCGCTGACGCTGATGGCACAATGGAACTTACCTTTGGAGAGGTTGATCATATCTTTGATCGTTTGGCACAAAGGCAGATACGAGGTCTGTACCAACCAGTTTACATGCTCTTCGGTAGCCATGTCATCGTAGTAGTAATGATCCTGACCGATCTCAAAGAAACGATAGCGCTTCAGACGATACGGCGCGTGCATCTGGAAGCATAAACATATATTTTTCATAACTTTAAAATTACTAAATGGTTAAATATCTAAATAAATGACCAAATGGTAAATGACCAAATGGTAAATTACAATGTGTGATTTATCACACCGTCGTAGATCCGACGCACTTTGAGTCCGGCGTCAGACCACTTGATATTGTTCACTTCGGCCATACCGAGTTCGTGCAGGCTCTTGTACATCGCCGGATACTTGACGATGGCGTAGATCGCGTCGGCCATGGCATCGATATCCCAGTAGTCGGTCTTGATTGCATGCTGCAGGATCTCTGCGCAACCGGATTGATGGCTGATGATCGACGGACAGCCTACCTGCATCGCCTCCAGCGGAGAGATACCAAACGGTTCGCTGACGGACGGCATGATATAGACGTCGCTCATGGCCAGCATCTGCTGTACCTGCTTGCCGCGCATGAAGCCCGGGAAATGGAACTTATCGGCGATACCGCGTTTGGCTACGAGATCGATCATCTCGTTCATCTTATCACCCGAACCGGCCATAACGAAACGAACACCGTCGGTCTTGCTCAGCACGCGTGCTGCGGCTTCGACGAAATACTCCGGACCTTTCTGCATCGTGATACGACCGAGGAAGGTAACGAGTTTGTCCTTGCGTTCAGGCTTGGTGAACTCTTCGGGATGCTCCAAAGGCTCTACGGCATTGTGCACCGTGCTGACCTTGCGCGGGTCGATTCCGTATTTCTCGATGACGGTGTTGCGCGTGAGGTTACTTACGCACATGATATGATCCGCCTCTTCCATACCGCGTTTCTCGATAGAGAAGACGGTGGGGTTGACGTTACCGCGACTACGGTCGAAGTCGGTCGCATGGACGTGGATGACCAGCGGTTTACCGCTGATATGCTTGGCGAAGACGCCGGCGGGGTAGGTCAGCCAGTCGTGCGAGTGGATGATATCGAAATCGAGACTGTGCGCCAACACAGAGGCTACCGCTTCGTAGTTACCGATCTCCTCGATCAGGTTATCGGGATAACGACCCGAGAAAGCGATACAACCGAGGTCATCGGTACCGATACGACGGTAGTCGTAATGGATGCCGTTCCGGAAATGGAAATATTCCTCCGGACTCATGCGGCCTTCCATCCGCTGTTTGACGTAGTCATAACTATTCTCTTTCCAAACGACAGGCACACTGTTGGCGCCGATGATACGCAGGAAGGACTGATCTTCATCGCCCCAGGGTTTGGGGATGACGAAGGTGATCTCCATGTCAGGTTGCTGCGCCATACCACGGGTAAGACCGTAGCTGGCCGTTCCTAAACCACCTAAGATATGGGGAGGAAACTCCCATCCGAACATTAACGCTTTCATTGTTGTGCCTCCTTTTCTTGCGCCTCTTTCTCGGCTTGAATATATTTCTTGAGGGTGTCCATCAGGCTGATGACAGCCGCTACACTCGGTGCGCTACTCATACCGCCACGACCTTTGTAGGGCGGGTAGCCGTCATAGAACTCATTGAGCGTACCGATCGTCAGTTCGTCCATCTCGGCCTCGAAACCTACCAACAAACGCTCCATGAAACTGGTACCGCTGTATTTATATACGTTCATGTACGCGCGCGAATACGCGGTGATCGTGGACGGCCAAACGATGCCGTTGAACAGCGCACGCTCGCGATCGGCTGCGTTACTATTGTAGATCGGGTAGAACATACCGCTCTTCGGACTCAACGAACGTAAGCCCTTCGGCGTGAGCAACTCCTTGGTGCAGATATCGACTACCGCCTTCTGCTGCTTGCGGTCCAGAGGACTGTAAGGCAGACCAACTGCCCAGATCATGTTCGGGCGAACCTCTTTATTAGCGTAGTTGTCGATCACGTAGTCATTGAGATAGAGTCCGTTCCAGAAGGTCTTGACGAAGGCGTCCTTGCTGATCTCCGCTTGGTATTCCATGAGGTCGGCGCTGGTCTCTTTGCCCATCTCACGCAGCATCTCTGCCGTGAAACGCATCGCGTTGTACCAAAGCGCGTTCAGCTCAACGATATAACCCGTGCGCGGAACGATCGGCCAGCCGTTCTCCATGGCGTTCATCCAGGTAGCCGGACGTTGCGTACCATCCACCCAGAGCAGACCGTTCTGGTGCAGTTTGGCACGCGGGTGGTTCTGCTTGCGATACCAGGTGATGATATCCAGACAGAGCTGACCGTACAGGTCCGCTGCCTCACGTACCGTATATTTATGCGCATATTTCTGACAAGCGCGAATGAACCACAGCAGCACATCCGGCTCGTCCATACCCGTCATCTTGATCTCGTTGCCGCGACCGTTCATAAACTTGAGTATCTCGTCGATCGCGGTCTTGTTGATGATCGCATCCCAGTATTCGGGACGATCGATATCCAGCGTACAACTTGCTACGCTAAAGAAAGTAGCTCGCGCGTCAGCCTTGAACCACGGGAAGCCGGCTAACAGATAGCACTTGTCTCCCTCTCTCTTATAGAACTGACTCGCGCTGTTTTTCAACGTACTGAACATGTCTTCACGCCGGATACGACGCTCCAACTCTTTCTTCCATGTGGCCTTCAACGATGCCGTCTTCACTTCCGTCACACCGGCGGAGAAGATGATACTCTCGCCTTTCTTCATCGGCAGTTCGAAATAACCAGGAACCATCAAGTCCTCTTTGTACGCATAACCGCGCTCTTTCTCCTTACGATAGACGATGTCCTTGTACCATTGTGGATCGTGGTGATACTCAACGGCTTTACTGAACTGCATGTAGAGGTTGGGGAAACCCGGGTACATGCGGTTGTAACGACCGTTTTCGCAGTCCTCCATGTTCGAGTTCGCCAGCGGGTTCTCGTGGGTCAACTCGTTCACGCTGCGGAACGCCAGGAACGGACGGAAACGCAGGATCGTCGGACTACCGCTCTCCAATAATGTGTAGCGGATCAATACGCGCGGTTCAAAACTAACCAACAGGCGCTCTTTCTGCAGCACCATCGCGCCTACACGGTAGGTCGTCTTGGAGATCAACTCGCAGTCAAACTCGCGAATGTACTTGTGTCCGTTCGGACTGAAATGGTTCTCGCCGTACTCGTGCAGACCCAAGTTGAACTCCGCGCCATGTTGGATCACCGTCTCGTCCAACGAACTGAGCAACACGAAGTTGTCATCGCTGATATGCGGCAACGGCATCACCAACTGGCCGTGGTACTTACGCGTGTTGCAATCGACCAGCGTGGTTGAGTTGTACACACCTGCACGGTTCGTTCGAATCATCTCTTTCTGCAGCGAACGCTCCAGATTAACAAGCACTTTCTTGTCAAAATTAAGATAACTCATGATGTGTTTTAAGTATTAAGTAATGTTAATTATATTTGCCTCCAAACTTGCCTTGGGCATCGGCCACAAACTGCTTGATGCGCTGCTCTTCGGCTTTTTTGCAAACCAGCAGCACGTTGTTCTGCTCCGCAATAATCATATCCTCGACCCCTTGCACCACGGCCAACTTACCCGGCTCCAAGGTCACCACATTGCCGGTCGCCTCATAGAAGACAGCGTCGCTATGCAGGCTTACATTCTGCGCCTCATCTTTCTCACTTAGTTCGTAGAGCGAACCCCATGTGCCCAGATCGCTCCAGCCGAAACTGGACGGGATGACGAACACATTATCCGCCTTCTCCATGATGCCGTAGTCGATGGATATATTCGGGCATTTCGGGAAGATCTGTTCAATGAAATCCTCCTCCTGCTCCGTACCCATCAGCAACTCGCCTTCGCGGAAACGATCCGCTACCTCCGGCAGCAAATACCGGAAGGCCTCGCTGATCGTCTGTAAATTCCAGATGAAGATACCCGAGTTCCATAAGAAATCACCGCTCTCGAGGAAGACCTTCGCCATCTCCAGATTCGGCTTCTCCGTGAAGGTCTTCACCGGATAAATGCCGTCGGTGAAAGCGTCCGGCTGACGTTGGATATATCCGTAGCCGGTCTCAGGACGGGTGGGGTTCATGCCCAGCGTACAGATCGCCTTATTCTGACTCACAAAATCAAAGGCTTTCGAGATCGTCTGGCGGAATTTCTCCTCCTCCAAGATCAGATGATCGCTGGCTGCCACGACGATATTCGCCTGCATCTCCGGTCGCGTCCAGTCCTGGTTCTTCGCCGTCAAACCTGCCCGTTTCAGACACAACGCACGGATATGGGCGGTCGCATAAGCAATACACGGCGCGGTATTCCGTCTTGCCGGCTCACAGAGAATCTGCACCTCCTTCAAGTCCGGAATCTGCTCCATGATCAGCTTCTTGTATGCCACATTCGTCACGATAAACATGTTCTCTATCGGAATCAGCGGACGGAAACGGTCCACTGTCATCTGCAATAAGCTTCTACCCGTACCGAAGAAGTCCAAAAACTGCTTCGGTTTATTCTCTCGGCTGAACGGCCAGAAACGACTTCCGACGCCGCCCGCCATGATCACACAATAATTAGAGTTCTTTTCTACTGACATATGCAATTATCCAAAAAAGTGCACAAAGATACAACATTTTTTTTATATGTGCAAGCGCGCGCGCATTTTATTTAGGAAAAAGTGTGTTTTTTGCGTTTTAAAGAGAAATTTTCAATTTTCAATTTTCAATTTTCAATTAAAAAGAGTAATTTTGTACCGAAAATGCGAAAAATTGTTCAAATAGTATTGTTGGGCGTCTTGTTGGTGTCGTGCGGTAAAGCCTCGACCCCGAAGCCCTACGGGTATTATCGTATCACCGTGCCGGATACTGTGTATTGCGATTTTGCGGCGCAGTACCCGAACTATCCGTATACCTTCGCCCTCTCGCAGAATGCGGTCGTCAAGCCTCGTCTGGATGCGGAAGAACCCTATTGGATCAACCTCTTCTACCCGGCCCTCGATGCTACGATCCATTGTTCGTACAAGCCTGTGCGGCATAACCTGCGAGAGCTGACCAACGATGCCCTCGAGTTTGTCTATCGCAATGCTTCGTTTGCGAATGCGATACCCGAACAGGACTATACCCATCCCGAAGCACGCGTCTATGGCGTACTCTTTGATTTAGAGGGAAATACCGCTTCGTCTTGTCAGTTTTTTATCACCGACTCCACGACTCATTTCTTCCGTGCCTCGGTGTATTGCAACTGTCCGCCGAACGCAGACTCCTTGGCCCCGGTCTATGAGTATCTGCGTACCGACGTCATCCGCATGGTCGAATCCTTTGAATGGAGATAAATCGTCAATCAAAATCAATCGTCAATCAATCGTAAATCGTAATTTTGTCAATCGTCAATAAAAATAGAAAAGGATTTGCTCTTCTCCTCGATCCCGAGAAAGCCAATCTGGACGCACTCCCCATCACGGACTTGTGCCATCCGGACTATATCTTTGTCGGCGGTTCTACCGGCGGCGACACGACCGATTTTATTCGTGCCCTGAAAGAAAAATTACCAATTACAAATCACCAATTACCAATAATATTATTTCCCGGAAATTCGTCCCAATTTAGTCCCGAAGCGGATGGGATTTTGTTCCTGTCTTTACTATCGGGAAATAACCCTGAATATATTGTAGGTCAGCAGATTAAGTCGGCACGTGCGGTGCATGATTCGCACCTGGATTTCGTCCCAACGGCCTATGTGCTGATCGATGGCGGTGTGGAGACTTCAACCATGCGTGTGACGGGTACAAAACCGCTGGATCCAAAGGATGTCAAAACGATTGTGGACACCTGTATAGCCGCCGAATTGATGGGTAAAAAAGCCATCTATCTGGAGGCCGGTTCGGGTGCGATCACGCCGGTCTCCACAGATATCATCAAAGCGGTGCGCGAAGCCGTTTCCGTCACACTTATCGTAGGCGGCGGTATCCGTACGCCGGAAGCGATGAACGCGGCCTACCGGGCCGGCGCCGACATCGTCGTCATCGGAAACCATTTCGAGTCCCATCCCGAAGAATTAGAAAAATTCTGTCGTCATAACGACATGACGTCATTACGTAATGACGACGAAAAATATATGAATCTCGCTTTGAGCGAGGCGCATAAAGCGCTATCCTCTAATGAGATCCCTATCGGCTGCGTCATCGTTTCGCAAAACCGGATCATCGGTCGTGGGCATAACCTCACCGAGACCCTCGCCGATGTCACCGCCCACGCGGAGATACAAGCCATCACGGCGGCTACCCAGACCCTTGGCGGCAAATACCTGCCGGACGCGACACTCTATGTCACGGTCGAGCCCTGTCCTATGTGTGCAGGCGCGATCGGCTGGGCGCAGATAAGCCGAATCGTCTATGGGGCGCCCGATCCCAAACGCGGCTACCAAACCTACGCCCCGCGTGTCTTCCATCCCAAAGCCACCGTCACGGCAGGCGTCCTCGAGAACGAATGCCGCGCCCTCATACAAGAATTTTTTAAAGCGAAAAGATAATGAATAATCCTTTCAACTTTCAACTTTCATCTTTCAACTCGAAATACGGTTCGGCCGTATTTCGCCTGAGCATTTTTGCCGTCTTGGCCCTTGTGCTGGTTCTTATCTTCCCACGCTATAACAATGCCTTCCGCTATCATTACGAGATCGGAAAGCCTTGGGGCTATGCTACGCTCACGGCCGATTTTGACTTCCCGATATACAAGACCGACGACCAGATGAGCAAGGAGCAGACACAACTGCTCTCTACCTTTGCACCTTATTTGAAATATATCCCGCGCGTGCAACGCGAGGTGAAAGTCATCCCGCTTGAGAACATGGAATGGCTCAAGACCGAAGGCTATTCGCGCGTCACGATCGGTCAGAACAAATATCCGCTTTCGGAGATCTATACGCCCAAGTCCGCGTACGCCAAATACGGCTATGAGATCTCGACGAACCTCGTCCTCGACACCGCGCGCACGATGGAGATGAAAGCCAAGTTGCTCTCTACGCTCTCGCCTACGATGGGCCTCGTGCAGAAAGGCGAGAAGATCATCGACAAAGGCGACATCGTCACCGATCGAACCTACCAGATCCTGCAATCCCTTCGTCGTTCGTACGAAGATGAGACGCTGGGGCATCGGCAACGCACCCTCTCCATCCTTGGCGAAGCGATGCTGGTCATCCTTTTCCTCTGCCTCTTTGTGATCTATCTGTATGTGTTCCGCATCGCCTATCTGCGCAGTACCTCAACGGTCCTATTCTTCGCGCTTCAGATCTTCATCGTCATCGCTCTCGCGTGCCTGGCCTTGCGGTTTAACCTGACGGTTTACCTCATCCCGTTTGCTTGGGTACCCATCCTGACGCGTGTCTTCTTTGACTCGCGCACAGCGTTGTTCCTGCATTTTACGACCATCCTCATCGCATCGATCATCGTGCCGGCGCCGGTGGAGTTCTTTTTCATTCAGATCGTAGTCGGCATGGTTGCGGTATCGTCCCTCTCGGACATGACGCGCCGCGCCCAACTGGTGCAGACAGCCGCATGGATCTACCTCGCGCAGAGTGTTGCCTACACGGCCCTCACCTTTGCGCAAACAGGCGTCTTCTCGTCCATCGATCCGTGGATGTACCTCTATTTCTTCATCTGCGGCCTGCTCACGATCGGTTGTTACGGCCTGATCTACGGCTTCGAGAAGCTCTTCCGTTTCATCTCGTCGATCACGCTGGTCGAATTGACGGATATCAACTCTGAGTTGCTGCACACGCTGGCTGAACGTGCTCCGGGTACCTTCCAGCATTCGATGCAGGTCTCAAACCTCGCAGCTGAAGCCGCCAAAGCCATCGGTGCCAATGCCCTGCTGGTACGTACCGGCGCCCTCTACCATGATATCGGTAAGATGACCGACCCGCTCTATTTCGTGGAAAACCAGACAGGCACGGAGAACCCGCTCTTGAACATGGATCCGCGCGATGCCGCACAGGTGATCATATCCCATGTCGCCGAAGGCGAGAAGATCGCCCGCCGCAACCACCTGCCCGAAGTGGTCATCAATTTCATCACGACCCATCACGGCACGTCTCTGGTTCGCTATTTCTACAACACCTATTGTAACGCGCACCCGAAGGAGACGGTCGACGAGTCCCTCTTCCGTTATCCGGGCGCCAAACCTTCTACCAAAGAAGGAGCGATCCTCATGATGGCAGATGCCATCGAGGCGCGTTCGCGCAGCTTGACGGACTTTACCGAAGAGTCGATCGCTAAAGCCGTTAACCAGATGATAGACAGCCAGATAGCCGACGGACAATTCGCCGAGACACCGCTCTCCTTCAAGGATGTGGAGGATATCCGTCGTGTCTTCATCTCGCGCCTCGTCGCCATGAACCATCATCGTATCTCATACCCCACGCTGAATAAATCGTCAATTAATAACAATCGTCAATAAATCGTGCCCCGTAGGGGCTAAGAATAATCTTAAAATCGTAAATTGGTAAATCGTCAATTATATCTGGCTCCGATGGAGGATGTCACCGATCCGGCCTTCCGAATGCTCTGCAAGCGTTACGGAGCGGATCGAGTCTATACGGAATTTGTGAACGCCGATGCCCTTGTTCGGGACATCGCTTCGACGACCCGCAAGCTGACGATCCATGACGAAGAGCGCCCCGTAGCCATCCAGATCTACGGACGTGAACCAGAATCGATGGCGGACGCGGCACGGATCGTCGAGACCGCTCATCCGGACTTTATCGATATCAATTTCGGCTGCCCGGTCAAGAAAGTAGCGGGTAAGGGGGCAGGCGCCGGACTCCTGCGGGATGTCCCGAAAATGCTCGATATCACACGCGCCGTGGTCAACGCCGTCCATACACCCGTCACCTGCAAGACGCGCCTCGGATGGGATGAACCCTCCCTCTATCTGCCGGATGGCACACCCTTTATCGTGGATCTCGCCGAACGACTCCAGGATTGCGGCATCCAAGAACTCGCCATCCACGGTCGCACTCGGTCGCAGATGTACCGCGGCGAAGCGGACTGGACCCTGATCGGCGAAGTGAAGAACAACCCGCGCATGCATATACCCATCATAGGAAACGGCGATGTATGTACGCCGGAACGCGCGAAGGAATGTTTTGACAAATACGGTGTGGACGCCATCATGATCGGTCGCGCTACCTTCGGCGCCCCGTGGCTCTTCGCCGAAATGAAAGGGCTGCCTGCGCCTAAGACGATGGCCGACAAAGTCGCCGTGCTCAAAGAGCACGTCCTCGCCTCGATTGCCTGGTGCGGCAACGACGAACGCAAAGGCATCGTCCATTCGCGTCGCCATTTTGCTGCCTCACCCGTCTTCAAAGGTCTCTTCGACTTCAAGCAGACCCGTATAGCTCTCCTCCGCGCAGAGACCGTCGCCGAAGTCTTCGCCATCATGGACGACATCGTCGCTAAATGGGGCGAATAAATCGTCAATCATTCGTTAATCGTCAATCAATCGTAAATCGTAAATCGTCCAATCGTCAATGAGAAAATTCTTCGATTCCAACGCCCTCTGGCTCGGCATGCTCATCGGAGCCCTGGGCTATAAACTCTTCTTGCCGCTGAAGCCGACCCTCCCGTGGCTCATCTTCGGCATGCTCTTTTTTACCTTTTGTAAGGTAAACCCGCTCGACCTGCGCCTGCATAAATGGCACGGCGTCGTGCTGGCCGCCCAAATGCTCTTCTCCTTCGCTACCTACGCGTTGGTTCTCCATTTTACGTCCGATCCGATCTTGGCGCAGGGCCTGCTGATGTGTTTTATCATGCCTACGGCGACCGCCGCACCGATCATCGCCGGTAAGATGGGAGGCTCGATCCAGAACCTCACGACTTTTACCCTCCTCTCTAATTTTGCGACAGCGATCATCGTACCTGCGACCTTCCCGCTCATCAACCCTGCGGCGGACATGACTTTCTGGAGTGCATTTTTAATGATTCTGCAAAGAATTGCCCCACTATTATTAGGTCCTTTCTGCTTGGCGTGGGCTGTAAGAGCTGCCTTTAATTGCTATTACCGTCGTCATGACGTCATCACGTCATCACGTCATAACGAAAAGCCCGCCCCTCGCGAATTCACGCTCCCCGTTAAACTCGCCGTCGTGCCTTTCTATCTCTGGGTCTGCTCGATCATCGTATTGACGGCTGTAGTCACGGAAACAACAATTACAAATTACAAATCACAAATGACAAATATACTAATTTTATTAGTATGTTCCTTCTTTATCTGCCTGCTGCAGTTCGGTCTCGGCAAGCTGATCGGCTATTACCTGCCGGCTCCAAGCAAAGGTACGGACTATCAGGATGTCCTCATTAACCCTGCGGCCGCTCCCAAGACGATGGCGGGTGTCTCGTCCATCACAGCCGGTCAGGCTTTCGGACAGAAGAACACCTCCCTCGGCGTCTGGATGGCGAATACCTTCTTAGATCCCCTTTCTTCCCTGGGTGCAGCGGCTTATATCATTTGGCAGAACCTCTTCAATTCCGCCCAACTCTTCATCGCCGCCCACAAAAAGTAACCCCTTCTTCCTTTCACCTTTCACCTTTCACCTTTCACCTTTCACCTTTCACCTTTCACCTTTCACTTTTCACCTTTCATCAATCTCCAATCTCCAATCTTCAACTTCTTCGCGCATTCATATTATAGTATGCGATTAGTATGTAAATAGTAGGTGATTAGTAGGTTGTTAGTAGGTGATTAGTAGGTTATAATAGGTATTATCCACGGACCGCCTATGTACGTCCTTATTCCGTTTGTACGCGCTTTCTTAATAAAAACAAAAAAAACTGCAAATTTATTTGCATAATTCAAAAAAAAACAGTAACTTTGCGGTCGATTTTGAGAAACATTGAAAACACATTGATTACATCAATAGTATTACTAACTTATTGTTTAACTAAAATCAAAATTCATTATGAGAAAATTCTTCTCTTTGATTGCTGCTGTGCTTTTCGCAGGCAGCATGATGGCCTCTGAAGCAATTATGCAGTACACAGGTGGCGTTACTACCAACATGGTTGGCGATGGTGCCAACAATGCTGCTACTGTTGGCTTGGATGCAGATCTCTTTACTGTTTTGGCAGAAAAAGGAGCTAATCAAAATCTCCCGGGTTTGAACAAAGCCAATGACATTCGTCTTTATGCCGACAGAAGCACAGGTAATGGAAACACTATTACTGTGAGTATCGCAAGTGGTACGATTAACTCTATCGTATTGGACATTAAGCAGACTGCAACTTTCGTTGTGAAAGCAGGTGAAACCGCTGTAACAGAAGAAGATGGTGCGTACGCTATTAACGCAACATCTTTCTCTATTCAAAACACCACTACCGGTGCAACAACCCAGCTGCAATTGAACAAGATTACTATTACGTACACTGCCGAAGGTGGCGTAACTCCTCCTGCTGACACCTACACTGTAGCAGGTAACGATGCTGCTATCTTCGGCGAGGCTTGGAACCCTGCTCTTACCGCTAATGACATGACGCTGGCTAACGGTATCTACAAATGGGAGAAGGCTAACTTGAACCTCACCGCTGGTACGATCCAATTCAAGGTCGTTAAGAACCACAGCTGGGATATCGCTTATCCGGCACAAAACTACGAACTGAACATCGCTGAAGCAGGCGAGTACACCCTCACCATCACTTTCGACCCGTCTAACGAGGCTGTAGCTGCTGAGGCTGTTAAGAAAGAGGCTCCGGCTGCTATTTCTTGCTTAGAGGTATATCAGAAAGCTAAGAACGATGCCGTTCTTCTTAACCCTGTTACTGTTACCTATTCGAACGGTGCGAATGTATGGGTAATGGATGGAAGCGCATCTATGTTGATTTATCTGCCGTCTGGCTTTACCAATAATTTCCAGGCTGGTGATGTCCTCTCGGGTATTGCCGGTGTTGTAGATATTTATCAGAATATCGTTTATGAGGTGAAACCTGACGCTACGCAAGCTGCTGCTATCGTAGCTACTCCGGGTGAAGCTCCCGCTCCTTCTCAGGCTGCCGTTATTGAAGCAAGCGACGTGAACAAGTATGTAATTCTTCCGGGCTTCTCCATTGAAGGTGCGTTTACTGCTGACTCCAAGACCAGTCTGCCGGCTGTTTTGGGCGAAAATACGGTAACTATCTATAATAACTTCAAGTTTGCTTATACCTTTGAGGCTGGTAAAACGTATGATATTATTGGTGTAGTTTCTGCTTATAAAGGCAACCCGCAAGTTTACTTCATCTCCGCTGAAGAGGCAGGTGGCGAAGTTCCTCCGACCCCCTCTGTCAACTACTACGTAGCTGGTTCGATGAACGGATGGGCTGCTAACGAGGCTTACATCCTCACCCCGAACAATGAAAACCTGTACGAGGGCGAGTTCACCTTCGCTGCAAATGACGAGTTCAAAGTGATCGGCTTCGATGGTGAGACCACTACTTGGTTCCCGGAAGGAATGGGCAACAACTTCCAGATTACCGAAGCTGGTGACTACAAGATCACCTTCAACCCCGCTGGTAACGTAGAAGGCTGGTACGAAGGTTTCTTCAACGTTGTTAAGAAAGAAGCTCCGATCGTTCATCAATACGAAGTAGCTGAGGCTATCGCTGCTGGCCTCCAAGAGAATGAAGAGATCCTCGTTCGTGGTGTCATCACCAAGATGGAGTTCAAGGGCGCGAACTTTGCTAAATTCGGTTCTGTCAATATCTACGTAGCTGACGCTACCGACGCTGAGGGTGAGTTTGAGTTCTTCAACTGCTACTCCCTCAATGCAGATACCTTCCGTACTTCTATCCCGAACTACGACCCGACCGACAAAACTTGGGCTCAGTTCAACGAAGTGGCTGACGAGAATGGCAACACTATCCATGTGGGTGACACTGTCATTGCGTTCGGTAAATACAAACTCTACAACTCTACACACGAACTCAATACCGGTTGCTACCTCGTGGACATCAAGCATGCTCCGGTCGCTCCGGCTGACACCATCAAGTTGGATTTCAATACCGAGAATACAACCTACGCTTTCGTTGATAACCAGTATTTCTCTGAGTACGGAACGACCGATATCTATTTGAGCGATATCAATGTCAATGCTTCTACTCATATGTTTGAAGGTGATGGCAACTACCTCGTGCTTGATTTCTATCCGGAGGATGCAAATAACGTCACCGGTGTTTACAAGGCTCATGATGATGAGACCCTTGATCTCGAATACACATATATGCTGACTATCAACGGTACCGATACTGCTGTTGTTGAGTTCGCAGATGGTGCAATCCAAGTAGAAATCGGAGAAGTTAACAAAGAACTCGGCATGGCTCAACTCGCGCTGGCTGGTCAACTCATTTCTACCGAAGGTGACATCTATGCAATTACGGCGCTTGTCATCGCTTACTATGACTTCCTCCCCGAGGAAGGCGTTGAGGATGTAGTTATTGATCCGAAGGCTATCAAGCGTATCGTTAACGGACAAGTCGTTATTGAGAAGGCTGGTAAGTCCTATAATATGAACGGTGCTGTTATTCGCTAATGAGCACCCTATTAGGAGAGGGAACCTGATCGTTCCCTCTCTTACTACAAAATACATTTTATGTATTGATAACAACTTATTAATTAACTGATTGTTTAACCAAAAATCAAAGTATCATGAGAAAGATTCTCTCGATCTTCACAGCTTTACTGTTTGCAGGGGCTGTGTGCGCTCAAACGGATTTTGCTGCGCCGGGTTACAACTGTGCAGCGGATGATGCCGTTCTTACCGGCGGATCCAGTAGCAATTTCTACCTTGATGTGAATGCGGAACCGCATCACATCGCTTGGAGTGATGTCAGTTTAAGTTCCAATGCCTTGGCAACTTGGACGGTTGAAGCTTCGCGTGGTTGCTATGTTTCTGTTTCGTTGGACTTAGGTCCGGTGATCGCTTCTAACAAGCACAATTTTGAAGTAAAAATCCTGGACGCTAATCAAAACATTAGAGGTACACTTTCTGAAGGTGGCGAAAATACCGCTTCGGAGCAAGTGAAGACATTAGAAGGTACTATCCTTCTTCCTGTCGCAGGTGTTTATACCGTAGAATTACGGAATAACCGCGACTGGGGTAAAGGCGCTATCAAGAATGTTATCCTTACTTATTCCGCTGATGCTCCTTCGGAGATTGTTGCTGTTTCTTCCGTAGAACTCAACAAAACCGAAGTAACATTGGAAGCAGAAGAGGTTGAACTCCTTGTCGCAACCGTTAGTCCGGAGAATGCTACCGATCCTACGGTAACTTGGGCAACTAGCGACCCGGAAGTAGCTACCGTTAGTGAGAATGGTTTTGTAACCGCTGTCGCTGCCGGTACGGCTAACATTACCGCATCAGCTGGTGAACAATCTGCTACATGCGCTGTTACCGTTATTGCTCCTGTTGTTCCGAATGTGGACTTTGCTGAACCTTATGTTCTTTCCGGAAAGAAAGCTCACCTTGAGGGTGCTATTTGGAAAAATGAGGATTACAAACTCTATGGAGACGGTGGTCATAACAAGAACTACGGTACCGCTTCTTGGGATATTCACGTAACCAAGGCTTGCCAAGTAAAAGGTGCTCTGAATGGTGTAGAAGGTGGCCATGAGTTCGTTCTCGATCTCTATAATGGCGAAACACTTGTGGCTTCTCTTACTCAACCGGAAGGAAAAACTTGGGCTGCAGATGAAATCGCTTTGGATGGCATGCTTGCTTTTGCTGACGCTGGTGACTACACGCTTAAACTGCGTAATACACAAGAGTGGTCTTCCGGTAAAGTAGCTGGTGTTACTCTTACTGCTGTTTTGGAGAATGGTTTCTACCTCGCTGGTACAATGAACGGCTGGGGTGCTGCTGAAGGTTACAAATTTGTTGGAAACCCTGCTAACCCTGCAGAGTTCATGCTCGAGACCACCTTGGCAGTTGCTGACGAGTTCAAGGTAATTAACTATCTGAATGGTGAGATTACCGCTTGGTATCCCGGTGGTGACAACTACGTGGTTGACGCTGCTCACGCAGGTGATGTAACTATCTATTTCCAACCGGACTACAAGGCTGACTGGGCTGAGTTTGGTGGCTATTTCTATGTAGCAGTTCCCGAGACTCCGATTGTTGACGAGTGGGCTGAGATTAAATTCGCAGAGGCTGCCGCTGCTGATGACATCGCAGAGGAGGCTTCTTATACAGTTCTGGGTACGGAATTCGCGCTTACGCTCCATGACTCAGGTAACAAGATGGCGATCGACGCTAATGACTGCCGCTTCGGTACCGCTGAGGCTTACACGATGTACAACTTCCGCATCAAATCAGGTGGCGCTTCTGGTTCTGACAAGAACTACTTCACGCTGAACATCCCGGAGGCAGGTACCCTTCGTATCGCTCCGCGTACCGGTTCGAATGGTGCAACCGACCGTGCTCTTATAGTTATCCAAGGTGGAGAGACTTTGTACAACCAGATTGTTCAAGAGTCGCAAGCTATTGAGGTTCAAGAAGGTGAGAATACCGTTAAGGTTTATCCGTATGTAGATGTAACTGTTGCTGCCGGCGAAGTAGTAGTTCGCTATACCGCAGGTATGAACTTCTATGCATTTGCATTCAAGGCTGCAGGTGGTGATGAGCCCCAACCGCAAGAATGTGACTGGGATGCTATCGACTTCCTTGGTGACGGTAGTACTGAGCAGACCCACTCGAATCAATTCAAAGTTTGCAAAGTCGGTGAGCAACCGAGTGTAGTGAACATCCAAACTCCGGGCTTCGCTGCTGAAACAGGTATCTATGTTACCTTCCCGAGCGCTGTATTTGGTGAGATCTCTCTCGCTGAAGGACAATACGTGATCGAAGGTGCTGGTATGGTACTCTATCTCTCTGCATTTACTCAGGAATACACCGAAGTAACTGTTAACTGGGATGGTAACGACATCGTCTTCACCGTTTATAACGCTGCTGCAGCTCCGCAGCCGGTAGAGCATACCTACACTGTAGCAGGTGGTAACGCTGACTTGTTCGGTACCGCATGGGATCCGGCAAATACGGCTAACGACATGACGAAGCTTGAGGACGGTACCTACAAGTGGGAGAAGACGGAGATTACTCTTCCGGCTGGCAACGTTGAGTTCAAGGTCGTAGAGGATCACGCTTGGACAGTTTGCTATCCGGCAGAGAACTATCAACTCGTTATCCCGGAGGCAGGTGTTTACACCATCACTATCACCTACAATCCGGAAGGCAACGTAGTAGCTGGTGACGCTGTTAAGACCGGTGACGCTCAGGTTGATCCTGTTGTTTCGATTGCAGGTTCGATGAACAGCTGGAATGCTTCGGCTGATGTAATGGTTCTTGCAGAGGACAAAGCAACGGCTTCCCTTACACTCAACCTGGCAGCACAGACCTATGAGTTCAAGGTTGTCATCAACGGTGGTGACTGGCGTTCGAATGCACATGAGTTCACTCGTGAGAATGCAACGGCTGCTGAGATGACCGGCAACTTGGACAACATGCATCTCGTTGCTGATGTAGCAGGTGACTATATCTTCACTTGGACCTTCGAGACCAATACTCTTTCGATCGCCTTCCCGATAGGTGACGGTATTGACAACACCGCTGTGGAGAACAAGGCTATCAAGCGCATTGTGAACGGTCAACTCTTCATCGAGATGAACGGCGTGCTCTACAATGCACAAGGTACCATCGTACGTTAACGCGCGTGTGTATAATTAAGGAGAGGGAGTTTGATCGCTCCCTCTCTTACACATGTTTTATTAAGAAACATTATTAACATTTATTAACTAATCTTTTTGTTTAACAAAAATCAAAAATCATGAGAAAATTCTTTTCTTTAATGATGGTGATGCTTGCTTCTATCGCGCTCGTGTTTGCTGACGAACCCGTGCAGATAGCAAGTGGTACATTCAATGGTAAGAATGCCACCTACACCGAAGGTTGGACTACTACCGCTACCGGCGTAAGTCGTTCCGATTGTATTATCATTGGTGCCGATGAAAACATCACTTCTCCAGAAGTGGATTTGTCGCAGTACGAATCTATTTCTGTTGCCATTAAGGCGCGTCGCTATGGAACCCTTTCCGGTTCGAAAGCGGAGATCGCTGTTACGTTTGACGGTGAGGCTATCGGAAATGCCGTAGCTTCGGGTACGTCCGCAACAACAGCGCTTGATGTAATTAATTACGAGGTGGGTGACCTTTCTACAGGTAACTTCGTGGTAACCTGTACGAATGCTACTTCTGCAGGTTCGACCCACGGTGCAGGTATTAACTCGATTGTTATTACCGGTGTGCTGAAATCACAGCAAGGTGGCGGTGAAGATCCGCAACCGACTACCCGTACCATTTATCTGAATGGTGGTGGAGCAAGTCTGTGGAACCAAGCTGACGCTGTGTTCTTTGTTCACGCATGGGGAGGTACCGAAGCTGATGTGCTGATGACACAAGTAGAAGGTGATGTGTATTCGGCTGCTATTCCGAGCGACAACACCAGCATTTTATTCGTTCGTATGGCTCCGGGTAGCGAGGCTATCAATTGGGATACAAAGTGGAACCAATCGACTGATCAGACGATCCCTGCTGACAAGAACCTCTTTACCATGACCGATTGGTCGAATGGAACTTGGTCTGTTTACGGCGAGACTCCCGAACCTCCGGCTCCTGTTGAGGCTGCATACTACCTCGTAGGTACGATGAACGAGTGGCAAGCTGCTGAGGCTTATAAGTTTGCTGCTGCTGAGACTGAGGGTGAGTATCTGCTGCATACAACCCTTGCTGTCGGTGACGAGATCAAAGTCATTAAAGTGGAAGGTGAAACCACTACGTGGTATCCTGCTGAAGGTGGTAACTACATCGTTGACGCACTGCACGCAGGTGAGAAAGATATCTATTTCCGTCCTGCCGGTAACGAGGCATGGGCTGAGTTCGGTGGATATATCTGGATGGGTGAGAACCAACCGGCTCCTGTTGCTGACTTTACTCAACCGTTCGTATTGAAGTTCAACGGAACCGGTGAGTCCGGTAAAGATGCTTCCGCAGCTTTCGCCGCAGACGTTGCTGCTATCTTTGATGCCGCTAGTGCTCCCTATGTGGCATCTGTAGAAACGGCTACCAAGGTATATGCCGGTCGTCCGATTGCAGACGATAACTCCAGTGTTAAGTTTGGTACCAGCTCTGCACAAGGCACGCTCGCATTCACTTTAGCACAAGCTATTGAAGTGGATTCGATCATCGTCAATGCTACCCAGTATGGAAACAATGCTGCAAAAATCACGGTCAACGGTACAGAGTTTGACCTGACCGCAGGTAACAAAGTTCCGCAGGATTGCAAGATCACTCCGGAGGGCGAAGTGAGCTCGATCACGATCGCTCAATCCGGTACCGAGCGTATCTATCTGCGCAACGTACGCGTTTATCCGAAGACCCAAGGTGGTGACCCGGTTGTTGTTCCTGCTAAGTTCTATGTAACAGGTAATGCGGCTCTCGTTGGTCAAGACAAAGAGTGGAATCCTTCTGCTATTAAGTCTGAGGCTGATACACTCGAACTGAACCTTGAGGCTGACATTGACTACGTTCTCAAAGTTACTGTGAACGGTACTTGGGAAGGTGAGAACAATGTTAAAGGCTATAACGAACTGACTGAGAAGACCGAAGGTCTGCTTGACCTCTCTGATGATCACAACATCGGCTTCAAACTCAATGAAGCTGGTGTCGTTAAGGTAATTTACAAGGCTGCAGCAGAGGAGCAACCTGAAGTATTCAAACTCATCGGTAACTTCTACGTAGCTCCGGTAGCTAAATATTACCTCATCGGTGACTCCGCATTCGTGGTAGACGCTGGTGCAACGGCTGACAAGGCTTGGACACCGGACGCTATTCCTTCCTTCAAGGATACTACTGTCCTCAACCTTAAAGCAGGTCAGGACTATATCATGCGACTCTCGTTGGAGGGTACTTGGGAGAACCATCGTGACTTCCGTCACCTCACCGATACCGCTGCCGGTTTGATCGAGCTACCCGACGAGTTCGGAAACCACAGCATCGGCTTCCAACTCGCAGAGGCTGGTCAAGTAACCGTTATCTATATCCCGGCTGCTGAAGAGCAACCTGAGGTATTCAAACTCATCGGTAACTTCTACGTATATGTTCCTCAATTCACAGATGGCTACTACCTCGTCGGTAACCAGTACAACTGGACTCCGGCTGCTGAGCGTCTGTTCAAGGCAAACCCTGAGACCGAAGGTGAGTTCTTCCTGGATAGCGTTGTTTTGGCTGCAGATGATTCGCTCAAAGTGGTTTACGTAGAGAATGACCAACTCCTGAACTGGTATCCGGAAGGCAACAACTATGTAGTTGATGCGAACCACGCAGGTACGAAGACGATCTACTTCAACCCGAATTATCAAAAGGAATGGGGAGGAAACATCTTCATCGCAGAGAATCCGGCACCGAAAGAGTACTATGCTAAGTACGCAGAGGCTTGGGAGTGGGTTAAACTGACGGAGGCAGAAGGCCTGTGGTTGACCGACACCATCGTTTACAAAGGTACCGGTATTAACATCAACGACAAGGCTGCTGATGAGGACAATCTGTTCTACAGCAATGAGGAGATCGAAGGTGCGCTGCCTATCGCAGGTGCTAAGATCAAGCTCAACGACACGATCCGCTTCTCGTTCAACCCGGCAGACAGCGTTGTAACGGCAATTATGATTGCTGAGTACGTTGCTCCGGATCCTACCGCTTCTGTTCGTCTTGAGATCATGGAATGGAATGAAACTCCGTTCGAATTGGCTGCTGACAAACAGTCTGCTTCCCTGACGATCGAAGATATCCATCATGGCAACTATGCATTCAAGATGTTCATCAATGGTGAATGGCGTTCGAATGCAGGTACGATCAGTCGTGAGAATCCGACTGCTATCGTTGCTGGTAACGAAGAGGGTAACATGACCCTCAAGGCAGACATTGATGGTATCTATACCTTCAAATGGTTCTTCGCAAACGACTCGCTCGTTGCTATCTTCCCGGAGAAACCGGTTGTCCCGATGACTGAGATCCGTCTCGTTCCGGGTGTTTGGAACGTAGATGGTGCTAAGTTCGCTGCGGTTACCTGGAACGAAGGCGAAGTAATGGAGGATGGTGTTGTTAGCGACTGGTTCGTTGGTACAGACACTGTTGTCGGAAACATCCCTGCAGCTGCTGATAGCATCGGATTTGCACGCTTCAATGGTGAGGCTGCTGCTCCGTCGATAGAAGATCAGAGCATCATCTGGAATCACACCGATAAAATGCTCATCGACAAGGAGACCATGATCTATACCATCACCGGCTGGCCTGAAGAAGGTAAAGACTACTGCCCGGGTTACTGGGGCGCACCTTATGTTCCGGTTCTGGAGAATGGCTTCTACCTCGTAGGTAACAAGTACAACTGGACTCCCGCTGCTGAGCGTCTGTTCACGGCAAATCCGGAGACCGAGGGTGAGTACTTCCTCGCTAAGGTAACCTTGGAGGAGAGTGACTCGATTAAGGTTGTTAAGGTCGTTAATGATGAGATCACAGACTGGTATCCGAATGGCGACAACTACGTAGTTGATGCTGCACATGCCGGCGTGAAGACCATCTACTTCAATCCAACGTATCAAGAGGCATGGGGCAACAATATCTATATTGAGGCTAATGCTGCTCCGTTCACTTGCGACTGGAACAACATCGCTTGGCTGGAAGGCTCGAATGAGCAAATCAAGGTTTGCAAAGAGAGCGAAGCTGTCAGTGTCATCAATGTACAAAAACCGAGTTGGGCTGCTGAGAAGGGTATCTATATGACCTTCCCGAGTGCAGCTTGGGGTGCTATCTCTCTTGAGGAAGGCTCCTATGTAACAGAAGGTGCAGGTCTCTTGGTTTACCTCTCTGCTCTCACGCAAGAGTACAACGAGATCTCGATCGTTTGCCAGGACGTTGAGTACATCATCAATATCTACAACGCTGCTAACGCTCCGAAGCCTGCATTCTACCTCGTTGGTAACTTCAACGAGTGGACCGCAGCCGAGGCTTATAAGTTCGCTCTTAACCCGAACAATGACGCAGAGTATGTACTCACCGCTACGCTTGCGGAGAAAGACTCGCTCAAGGTGATCCGTGTTATGGAAGGCGAAGAAACAGTCTGGTACCCCGCTGATGCGGAAAACTATGTTGTTGACGCTGCTCACGCTGGTGAGAAGGATATCTATTTCCGTCCGGACTATCAAGGTGGAGAAGACTGGTATGCTCAATGCATCTATGTGGCAGAAAATGCACCGCAGGGATGTGACTGGGATCATATCGACTTCATCGGCTCTGACGTACCTGAACTTGCTGATCAATTCAAACTCTGCAAAGAGGGTCAATATCCGAGCGTGATTAACATCCAGAACAGCTTCGGCACAGAGGCAGGTATCTATGTAACCTTCCCGAGCGCTGCCTTTGGAGAAATATCCATGACGGAGGGTACGTACGCTATCCAGGGCGCCGGCATGCTGCTCTACTGCTCGGCATTCACCGATGTTGAGACCGAAGTATCTATTGTATGCGACGGTAACCCGATCATCTTCACCGTTTACAATGCAGAAGGAAGTGCACCGGTGGTAGATCCTACCGTGGCCGTTATGGGTTCGATGAACAATTGGGCAGCTGAGATTCCGTTTGTTCTTTCCGACGACAAGACCTATGCATCGCTCACCGTAGAGAACATTAGCGCGGGCAATTATGAGTTCAAGTTCATCATCAATGGTGAATGGCGTTCGAATGGCTATCGTTATCATCGTGGCTTCCCGGGTGCAGCTGGCATCACTGAGAACAACGAGGCAAACATGACCTTCGAGGCTGACATCGATGGTGAGTACACCTTCTACTGGTACTTCGCTAACGACTCTGCTGCTATCGTTTATCCGGCGAAACCGGAACCGGTTCTCGCAAATGGTTACTACCTCGTAGGTACAATGAACGAGTGGACTCCGGCTGCGGAGAACCTCTTCGCTCTGAACCCGGACAACAATACCGAGTACCAACTCCCGATCAACCTCGCTGAGGGTGACGAGATCAAGGTGGTTGAGGTTGAGAACGACGCAATCAAGACCTGGTTCCCGAATGAAGGTGGTAACTACATAGTAGATCAGAACCATACTGGTGCAACGACTATGTACTTCCGCCCGAATTATAACGGCGAAGAAGGCTGGTTCGCAGCTTGCATCTATGTCGTTCCGACTTCTCATACCGACATCGACAATGTCAATGCCGCTGTTGAGGCAGTGAAGATCCTCCGTGACGGTCAACTCCTCATCATCAAGGGTGAGAAGACCTACACTATCATGGGTCAATTAGTTAAATAATTACATATCCCATACAAATTGAGGGGCAGCCTTTGGGCCGCCCCTCTTTTTTATCCACAAACGATTTTTGGGATCATTTTGGGTCTTTTTGGACCTACTCTTTAATTGCTTTGAGAATCGTCGGTGCGATATCCGTATTATCTTTCCACCCGCTGAATAGTTCAGCCTTTTGACCGATCGCAAAGATAGGAACAGCGTGTGCGCTGTGTGCGCGAGTCGTCCAGCCGATATGTGCTTTCTTGTTGAGCAATGCGATGCCTTTGTCGCCTAATTTGTTGATCGACTTATACATCGTCTTCGTGTCCTTGCTCTTGCCCTTAACCGCTTTGACATAAACCGCCTTTAACGCTTGCTCTTCTTCCGCACTGATCTCTACCGTCTCCCAGAAACCTAAATATTCCTTATAAATGGCCTTCACTTGCTCCCAGCTCGGTTTCTTGTTCTTCTTAAACAGCTGGGTGAACAAATCGCTCAATACCCATGCCGAGCATTTTTGGTTTTGCAGCAAGTCCAAATGCAAAGTATAGTCGCTGTTTCCCAAAGCTAGACCTCCGGTCTCATGGTCTGCCGTCACCACGATAAGCGTCTCGTCCGGATGGGCCTTGTAGAACGCATAAGCAACGTGCATCGCCTCGTCCATATCCCATACCTCACCGAAAGCGGTAGCCGCATCATCCCCATGGCACGCGTAATCGATCATACCGCCTTCTACCATCATAAAGAATCGATCATAGCGCTTCTCCAAGAAAGGAATCGCCGTACTTACGATCTCCGTCAAGGTCAAATCGCCTTCTTTGCGGTCGATCGCATAGGATAGGTTACTGCCATGCTTCGGTCCCTGATCATCTGTCGCTTGCACTAGGATAAGTTTCTCGGCATCCATCTTCTCTTGCGCTTCCTTATAGCCGTGTGCTACAGCATAGCCGGCCTCCTCCGCCAAGCGATAGAGGTTCTTTTCCTTATCATCGTTTTTGCCGTTGGGATGATGAAATCCTGCGCCGCCGAAGAAGTCAAACTTGCTCTCAGCCAATTGCTCTCCTATTGTATAATACGCGTCGCGCGTAGGTACGTGCGCGTAGAAAGCCGCCGGTGTTGCATGGTCGATCGCTACGGTGGTCATGATACCGATGCCCCAGCCCTCTTCTTTCAAAATCTCTGCGATCGTCTTTAATTGCTCTCCTTTCTCATCGAGCCCTAAAGTGCCGTTCGTGGTCTTACTGCCGGTTGCCAGACATGTACCTGCAGCCGCAGAGTCCGTAATGCCGTTACTCTTTGAATAACTGGACGCATGTCCTGAATAGGGGAATGTGGTCATCAGCGTCTGTACGCGTCCCAAGGGTTCACCCTTAATGGCCGAACGGTACATCTCTGCGCCCAATACCTGGTTTGCACCCATACCGTCTCCAATGAAATAGAAAACGTACTTAATTTCCGCGCTTACGGCGAGGGCTACTATCAGCAGCGCCGCCAAAAGGATTGTTCTTTTCATTATTGCGTTTCTGTTTGTTTTGCCGTTTCCGTTTGCGTGCTTCGCGCCGCTTGGCCCGTTGATGTTCTGCCCTCTCTTCCGGCGTCAAATGAGGCGGCGGTTCGATCCCCTGTTCCCGTAGCCGCTGATCCTGTATCTCCTGCTGATGCTCGATCATTCGCTCTTTCTCTTCGCGCTGCAATGCACTCACCTCTTCCGGCGTCAAGCGTTCGTGTTTCAGCAAGTCCTCGTAGATCAACAAGGTAGCCCAAGCGTCTGTACTCGCGTACCGCGCCTGTTCCGGCGTTAGATGGCTGTTCTCCCAATTGGTTAACTGCTGGGACTTCGATATCTTCTTTCCGAAACAGATAGCGAATAACTTCTGAAGCCCTAAATCCAAAATCCCGTATTGCGTTACCATCTTCTGGATATCTACGCAGTTAGCCGGCGTGAAATTGCGTCTTCTTCGTAGTCCGTTGATATCGTCCTTGAATGCCAGTCCTACCTTGCAGATCTTCTCGTCCGCAAAGAAATCCGCTAACTCTTGCGGCATGCCGATATGCGTCAAACGAAATAGGTAGCACCGTTCATGACTCGCTATCTGTACCAATGCCGTCGGGTAATGAATCCCCCTCTGAAAACTCGGCCGTGCCTCCGTATCTACGCCCACAATAGGCTGCGTACGCAGATAACTTACCGCCTCCACGACTTGTTCCGGCTTATCCACTACTACCACTTCACCCTCAAAGGCTGCCAGCGGCATCCATTGGAGCAGGTCTTTACTGATATGAGGCGTCTGATATCTCATGTAGTGCTCTTAATACAGCTAATAGTTTGCGACCCCAACTATCCAAGAAAGCCTGTCGGCATATCACTACTGCGTCATTCATAATAGGCTCCTCGCCTGTCTGAAAAGCAGCGGCTAAATCCTTCAACTCCTGATAGATGTCGGCCAAGCCCTCGGAGATATAGGAGGTCTGAACCTCATCGGTATAGATCCCTCCGTCCACGAAGACATCCAGATAGGCATCGTCTGTACCCATCATTTCGCGGATGCCCACTAACGCGAAGTTATAATCCTCTTCCGTCACAAAACGCTGAGGCTCTTCGTCCATCATTGGCTCAGCCTCTTCCAATAACCGCGCCCGCAGATACAACACCGGCAATAACCGCATCATCTGTTCGCGCCATTCTTCTCGATCGTATTCCTGCACTTTCTCTATCAGCAGACAGGCCTGCGCAGCAGCCGTAACAAAAGCGATCGTACTGTCCTTATAAATGTAAGATTGCATACTTGGATGAATAAAAACGCTGCAAAATTACACTTTTTTTTGCATATATGCAAATTTTGTAGTATCTTTGCAGCGAATTAGCGCATATTCATCTAAAAAATCATAAAAACAATGAAAAAATCTATTTTTGCAGTCGCCTTTTTGGCATTTGGGCTGAGCGCTTTTGCGCAGCATGTTACTCCCCTCAGCATTCGTATCGCAGATGTTAAATTGGATTCGCTCCGTGCCCTCTACATCTCTGAGCCGATGATGTATCGCGCTTCATTGGATGTGGCTTCGCAGGCGCTGGATGAGAATGTAAACCAACTCAAAGCCGCTAAAGCGGAGTTCAAAGATGAGCAGGCGCATGCCAAAGAGATGGCATCTTCGCTCAAGGATGCTTCGAAAATGACTGCTTCGCTCAAGAAAATCTATTCGCAGGAAGAGTCTACTCTCAAGGGTATGCAGAAAACCGTTGAGAATCAGCAACGTAAGCTCAATGGCCAAAAACGTCTCAACCAAGGTGCACGTGATGCTTATTCGGAGATGTTAGAGAAAGAGCAGAAAGAGTTGGGGTATGCTCTTCGTGAAGTAGCAGAGCGTCAACGCGGTATTGCTGAGCTCGAGACCTCAATTCAGAACTGGCAAACTACCCTGCAGAACTTCAACATGGAGGTTACCCAGAAAGACGCTGAACTGAAAGAACTTGAGGCACAACTCAAAGAGCTTACCGCAGCTGTCAAAGCAGAGCAGAAAGCAGCTAAAAACATGCAATAATATGAAAGTCATCAACCTCTCTGAGCACAATAGTGTGCTCAACCAATACCTGCGCGAGATACGTGACGTGGAGATCCAAAAAGATCGTCTCCGTTTCCGTCGTAACATCGAGCGTATCGGTGAGTTCATGGCGATCGAGGTCAGCAAGACCCTCAATTATGAGCATACCGACGTACAAACGCCCCTCGGCGTAGCGCCTGTGAACACGATCTCCGATAACCTCGTGCTCGCTACTATCCTTCGTGCCGGTCTTCCGTTGCATCAGGGTTTCCTCAATATCTTTGACAACGCTGAGAATGCTTTCTTGAGTGCTTACCGTCGTGTAAACGACAAAGGTGAGTTGGAGATTGTGGCCGAATACATGGCAGCGCCGGCTATTGACGGTAAGACCCTTATCGTGGTCGATCCTATGTTGGCAACCGGTATGTCGATGGAGGTAGGTTATCTGGCCCTCCTCAGACATGGAAAACCGACTCATACCCATCTCTGCTGTGCGATTGCTACGCCGAAGTCCATCGAATACATGCGCAATGCACTCAAAGACAGCGATGACGTTACACTTTGGTGCGCGGCTGTCGATCCAATCCTCAACGATAAGAAATATATCGTCCCGGGTTTAGGCGATGCCGGAGATTTGTGTTACGGAACAAAAATACATCTGTCCGATCGTTCGTAACACATCTTATATGAAGTATCTGCCTGCCGTGTGTATCACGGTAGGGATCGCGATTATGAGTCTTACGGAGAGCAGTTATATGCCCTCCGTATCGCTCAATGATAAACTCATGCATGCCATCCTTTATGCCTGCCTTGCCGCTTCCTGGTGGCTGGCAATAAAACGCCCGGTATGGATCATCGTAGGCGTAACGCTCTACGGTGCTTTACTCGAACTGCTCCAACATTATTGCACGCTCACCCGTTCCGGCGAATGGCTTGATCTCTTAGCGGACTTTGTGGGGGCCACAATAGCTATCATCCTTGCAATCTTATGGCAACGCCTCTCTACGACATCGCGTTAAGTCTGCTTTACCGCAACCGGTTGCGCAAAGCGCTTTCCCTCCTCGATCAGTACGGATCGGCGGAGGAGGCTTGGCAAACTATTGATGAACCGGACCAACAGGCTTGTCTCGATCGTGCGCAGAAAGAGCTGGAGTGGATCATGGCGCATGGTATTCGTGTCTGGACACTGGCAGACGAAGACTATCCCTATCGCCTTCGTCAATGTCCTGATAGGCCTATGGTTCTTTACGGAAAGGGCAACCTCCATCCCTCGGATGGCCATATCGTCTCAATCGTCGGTACACGTCAGGCTTCCCAACGGGGCAAGGAATTAACCGAAGCCCTTGTGCGGGATCTGCAAGAACAATTGGATTCCGTTACTATCGTTAGCGGAGGCGCCTACGGCATTGATATCGCAGCCCATAGAGCGGCTATCCAATACGGCGTACCTACCATTATTGTCCCGGCTCACGGCCTCGATCGTATCTATCCGTACCAGCATCGTCCCGAAGCGGTTGCTTCGCTGGAACATGGCGGATTACTCACCGAATTCCCTTCCGGTACGGAGCCTCTCGCACCGCTTTTTGTGCAGCGTAACCGTATAGTCGCCGGCTTGGCTGATGCCGTAGTCGTCGTCGAATCCAAAGAGCGCGGCGGAAGTCTCATCACCGCCCATATGGCGAATGATTATAATCGGGATTTGTTCGCTTTTCCGGCGCGTCCTACTGATATATCGTCCATGGGATGTAATACCCTCATTCGTACCCATAAAGCATCCCTTATCACCTGCGCATCTGATCTGATTGCAGCCATGCATTGGACGCCGAAAACCGCGCAACCTCAGGCTCTTCAAACAGAACTAGTGGGACTTCGGGATGATCTCCCGCTTACTCAACAAGCCATCCTTCAAAAACTACAGGAAGCCGAAGAAGGATTGCATATCAACCTTATCGTTATGGAGACCGAAAGACCCTATAGCGATGTGTCTTCAGACCTTATGGAATTGGAGATTCAAGGACTCATTCGCTCCCTTCCGGGCGGAATTTATCGTTTTGTGCGATAAAAAAGAAGAAAATTTCAAGAAAACTTGCATATTCCAAAAAAAAGCAGTAAATTTGCACCGCAAATTAATTAAGGACTAAGAAAATGAGTAGTGTTAGGAAGTATTTTGGAGTAATCCTCCTTCTGTTGGGTTTCATTTGCCTTGCGGTTTACAAATGGGCTGTGGCTGATAACGCATTGTTAATCATAGCAATGCTTCTCGAGTTAGCAGGTATCATCGTTTATATTCGTATCAACAGAAAAGGCTGATAACGAATGGCTCAAGGCGGTTTCAATGATGCAGTGAAGTATCATTTGACAGGCATGTACCAGGATTGGTTCCTGGACTATGCTTCGTATGTGATACTCGAACGTGCTGTCCCGGCGATCGAGGATGGTCTTAAGCCTGTGCAACGCCGTATATTGCACGCTATGAAGTGCGTCGATGACGGTAAGTTCAACAAGGTGGCGAACATCGTCGGTCAGACCATGCAGTATCACCCGCACGGTGATGCTTCCATCGGTGACGCACTCGTTCAGCTGGGTCAGAAAGATCTGCTTATTGATTGCCAAGGAAACTGGGGAAATATCCTTACCGGAGATGGCGCTGCGGCTCCACGTTATATAGAGGCGCGCCTCTCCAAATTCGCCCTTGAGACGGTCTTTAATCCCAAGACCACCGAGTGGATGAAGTCCTATGACGGACGTAAGAATGAACCCATTCACCTTCCCGTTAAGTTCCCGCTTTTATTGGCGCAAGGCGTTGAGGGTATCGCCGTTGGTCTCAATTCGAAGATTTTGCCGCATAACTTTAACGAGCTGTGTGACGCTTCGCTCGCCTATCTGCGTAACGAAGAGTTCGCGCTCTATCCCGACTTCCCTACGGGCGGCGTCATCGACGTCACCAAATACAACGACGGTGAGCGCGGAGGTTCGGTGAAGATACGTGCGCGTATCACCAAGACCGATGACAACAAGACGCTTGTCATCACGGAGATCCCGTTTGGTACGACGACCTCCAAGATCATCGAGACCATCATCAAGGCGAACCAGAAAGGTAAGATCAAGATCCGTAAGGTCGACGACTTCACTGCTGAGTCGGCACGTATCGTCGTGCAACTGGCGCCCGGTTCGTCTTCCGACAAAGCGATTGATGCCCTCTATGCTTTCACGGACTGCGAGGTGAATATCTCGCCGAACTGCTGTGTCGTACAGGATAAAAAACCGATCTTTACTTCGGTCAGCAACCTGCTCAAACTCTCGTGCGACAACACCAAAGCCCTCCTTAAATGGGAATTGGAAATCGAGAAAGGCGAACTTGAAGAGAAATACTTCTACACCTCGCTGGAAAAGATCTTCATCGAGAACCGAATCTATAAGCAGGAAGGCTACGAGAATGCGCCCAACAAAGAGAAACTCATCGAGTTCGTCGATGAGGCCCTTATGCCGTTCAAACCTCAACTCATTCGTGAGGTGCGTCCTGAGGATATCGAGAAACTCTTCGAGATACGCATGATCCGTATCACCAAGTTTGACTCCAAGAAAGCGGACGAGCTGATGAAGGATCTCGAGAAGAAGATCAAAGCTTGTGTCAAGAATCTCAACCACCTCACCGACTATACGATCGCGTGGTTCGAGATGCTCAAAAAGAAATACGGTGAGGCCTATCCGCGTCGTACAGAAGTGCGTAACTTCGGCGCGATCAACGTCAAAGCGGTTGTTGAGAACAACGAGAAACTCTATATCAATTGGGACGAAGGCTTTGTCGGTACGGGCCTCAAGAAAGATGAGTTCCTCTTCAACTGCTCCGATATGGACGAGCTCATTGTCTTTCATAAAGACGGAAAGTACAAGGTCGTTAAGGTAGCCGAGAAACTTTTTATCGGCACCGACATCCTCCATATAGCTATCTTCCATCGTGGAGACGAACGCACGGTCTATAACGTCGTTTATCGAGACGGTAAGAAGGGTATCTATTTCATGAAGCGCTTCAACGTCACCGGCGTGACGCGTGATAAGGAATATGACCTCACTCAAGGCAAGCCCGGATCGAAAGTGGTATATTTTACGGCGAACCCCAACGGCGAAGCCGAGACGATTAAAGTCACGCTCAAGCCTGCTCTCCATCTCAAGAAACTCGAGGTCTTCAAGGACTTGTCCGAGTTAGCCGTTAAGTCCCGTACGGCACGTGGAAACGTGCTCACGAAATTCGACGTCAAGTCTATCACCCTCAGTAAGAAAGGCCATTCGACGCTCGGAGGTCGTAAGGTATGGTTCGATGCCGATGTACTCCGTGTCAACTACGACGAGCACGGCATCTATCTGGGCGAGTTCTTTGACGAAGATCGCATCCTCGTCATTCAGAACGATGGTACCTATTATACCACATCCTTCGATCCTACGGCTCATTTCGAGGATAACATCCTGCGTATCGAGAAACTCGATCCCGAAAAGATATGGTCGCTCATCCAATGGAACGGCGAACTCAAATATTACTACGGCAAACGCTTCAAACTGGATGACGCGCAAGCGAAACTCCAATCCTTCCTGGGCGATGACAAAGACTCCCGTATAGAAGTGCTCTCCGATCGCGCAGAAGCAACCTTCCGCGTGCTTTTCAAGGATGAGAACCGCGAACCGCTGGATATCCTCATGGAGGACTTCATCGATGATAAGTCGGCGCGTGCCAAAGGAAAACGTGTCACGACCCTCGAAGTCGCTTCTATCGAAGATATAACCCCGGCTCCTGTTGAACCGGAGCCCCTTCCGGAAGAAGAACCTTCTGATGAATCTCCCGTCGAGGAGTCGTCATCTCGAGATATCGAGGTCTCGAATGAAATCGACATCGACGGCGTCCCTATGACAATAGAACCGCCCAAAGATACGCAACTCGATCTTTTCTGATGGAAATTATTCTTGGTTCACAAAGTCCGCGACGTCGCGAGTTAATGGCAGGTCTTGACCTGCCGTTTACGGCGATCAATATCGATGCTGACGAGACCTATCCCTCTGAATTGCAGGCAGGCGACATTCCTTATTATATATCTCGCGCAAAAGCGCGCGCGTACGAGGTACAACTCCTGCCGAACCAACTCCTTATCACTGCCGATACCATCGTTTGGCTTGACGGACATATGCTCGGTAAACCCCATGATGCCGATGATGCCTTCGCCATGCTCCGCGCCCTCAGCGGCAAAACCCACCAGGTCTATACGGCGGTAACATTCGCTTCTATCGACGTCTTGACATCTCGACATCTCGACATCTCGACCGTCGTTGATAAAACGGATGTCACCTTTGCGGATCTTTCCGATGAAGAGATTCATCACTACATACAAAAATACCGACCTTATGACAAGGCCGGTGCATATGGTGTTCAGGAGTGGATCGGGTATATTGCCTGCACGCAGATGAAGGGTTCGTACTTTAACGTCATGGGCTTTCCCGTCCATCTCGTCTATCAGGAACTCAAAAAACGCGGTTTCTAAAATCCCCGAACAATACAGATGCTATACAGCATCCCAATCAGCATAGTGAACTTCACTACCTGTTGGCATACCTTATAGTCGCTCGGGATCTTGGCGGACCATAGTAACCATATTGTGCAAAGTAGCGGCGTCACTATACCCAACGCAATATAGCGTGTGCTGAGGTTCGTCCATGCGGTAGGGAAGGGCAGTATATGCCACCATAGATGGCCGATAATAGCTAAAGTAATCACTATTAAGCCGGTCACAAAAACCTTCGTCCATTGTTCTCCCCATACTACCGGCATCGAGTGGCATTCTAATTCTCGGTCTCCCATCTGGTCTTGCATATCTTTGATGATCTCCCGTATCCATGTTAGCAGGAAAGCAAACAAGGCAAAACCTCCTAGCCAGGCATAAATATCGTGTACCAAGGTTGTGTAAGGGAGAATTGTCTCATAGCGTAATTGCAGCACCGCTACATTGGTCATCGCTACCACGATCGGCGTCACGCCTGCCAACAATGCAATAATGAGGTTGCCTATCATAAACAGCCGTTTATAACTGCTGGAATAGAACCACAGCAAACCCGGTATTAGCACAAACAAAATGCCGATTGTCAGACTCTTGAGTACTACCGCTACTGCAATACCGCAGGCGATACCGATGCCGCTTAGAATCATACTCAACCGCATAGCTGCCGGTTTACTGATACTGCGCGTTACAATTACTTCATCCGGACGGTTGATACGGTCTATCTTAACATCGAAATAATCATTGATCACATATCCGCCGGCTGCAATAAGCACGGTCGCAAGGATGATGAGTAAGAGCATGTATCCGGGGAGCTGCTCACCGAAAGCGGCTTTGACCAATATTGGCGTCGCTACCCATTTTTCCATCACCCATACCAGCGCGGCAAGGAAGAGCAAGTTGCTCCACCTTACCAAGCGCATTATGTCCTTAAAGAATTCCAAAATTTCAAATCTCAAATTTTAAATTTACAATGTTTTGAAAATCAGCGGATTTTCAAAACTACTCCTTTCCATGCCTGCAGCGTGATCTCAAACGTCGCGTCCGGAGTGAAGCTAATCGGCATCTTCTCGCCGTACAGCAAGTCCGTTGCGGTCGCTTTGGCCTTTCCTTCCAGATCCAGATAGACGAATGCATCATTCGGGAAACGAACCTTGATATGCTGCTCGCGATCATGGAAATTGACCACTACCAGCAAGGTCTCGCCTTTCGAGTGACGCAGGAAAACAAAATGCTGATGTTTGTCAAATCCTTCTCCTTGCGCATATTCCAGATCATACATCTGACCCTTCTGGATCGTCTTATTGTCACGCGCCAAGGTCAGCAGACGCTGGTAGAAATCGCGGATCTCTTTCTGATCGCTGCTTAACTTACCTCCGTCAAACTTACCCTTGTTAGCCCATGCTTGCATGCTCTTGACGCCCCAGTAATCGAAGATCGTTGTGCGCCCGTCAATACCGGAGAAGCCTTCCAAATCCATACCGCGCTCACCTAACTCCTGACCCGAATAGATCATTACCGGACATTGGTTAAGCGTCGCTGCTACAATCATCGCCGGTTCGGCACAACGACCGTCACCGCAAAAGAATCCGCTTGCTAAACGCTGCTCGTCGTGGTTCTCCAGGAAATACAACATGTGCTTCAATCGCTCGTCGCCATGCTGCATCCATTGATGCGTGATACCTTCTGCCGCCCAACCCTTACTCGTCACGCCGCGCAGGTAATCATACATGCCTACTTTGTCGTACAGGTAATCAAAACCTGCCGCCAGATATGCATTGTATTGATGCGGATCATAGCACTCACCGATAACGATGAACTTCTTGTATCTCTTCTTCACTTGCGGAATGGCCCATGCGAAGAACTCAACCGGTACCATCTCGGCCATGTCCACACGTACGCCGTCTATGCCTTTACCGGCCCAGAAAAGCAAGATGTCACGCATCTTAACCCAGGTGTTCGGGATCGGATTGAACTGCTTCTCGTGTCCGCCTTGATAGAAGACACCGTAGTTCAATTTCACCGTCTCGTACCAATCGTTCAGTCCCGGGTGACTCGTGAAGCAGTCATTGCCTGTTACCTTTGCCGGATACTCTTCGTAGCCTTGCAGATCCTTATCCATCGTGAATCGCTCACCGGGCAGGTAGTAGAAGTTATTCAGCGGAGAGAAAGCCCACTCGGGATGATCACCTTCGCCTAAATCTTCCACACCCTTCGGTTTGCAGACACTCTTGTATTCGCGGCTTACGTGGTTGGGAACAAAGTCAATAATCACGTCTAAACCCGCTTGGTGAGTCCGCTGTACCAAGGCTTCGAACTCCTCCATTCGCTTCGCTTCGTTCTTCGCCAAGTCCGGATCTACATCGTAGTAGTCGGTGATGGCATAAGGCGAACCTGCCAGACCTTTGGTGATGGCAGGATGGTTGTGTAGGGCGGTTGCGTGACGTATAACGCCGGTGTACCAAACATGCGTGACACCTAAGTCCACGATGGACTTAAGTGCACGCTCGTTGATATCCACAAAACGTCCGCAACCATTCTCTTCCTTCGTCCCGTTGTGCTTACGTGTCTCGTTGTAATTGCCAAACAGACGAGGGAAGAGCTGGTAAATAATAATTTTATTATTCATTCTGTGTTGGTGTGCTTTTCTAATGGTAAAATACTAGTTTCCTAGGATCCTAGAACCCTAGGACTCTAGTTAAACAAGTGCTGCCGTGTCGCTTGCGATCATCAGCTCTTCGTCCGTCGGGATTAAGCAAACGGTTACTTTCGATCCCGGCTTCGAGATAATACGCTCTTCGCCGCGTACGTTGTTGGCAGCCTCGTCCAACTCGATACCCAGGAACGACAAGCCCTTCATGATCTCTGCACGGATGTACGGATCATTCTCTCCGATGCCGGCTGTGAACACGAGGATATCAATACCGTTCATCGCTGCGGCGTATGCACCGATATATTTCTTCACGCGGTAGATGAACATCTTACGCGCCAGATCGGCACGCTTGTTGCCTTCGTTGATCGCTGCCTCAATATCACGGCAATCGCTCGATACACCGCTCACACCCAGCAGACCCGATTTCTTATTCACCAGGTTGTTGAATGCTGCAGTATCCAGATGCTCCTTATCCATGATGAAGGTGGCTGCGCCGAGGTCCAGATCACCTGCACGGGTACCCATTACCAGACCCTCTACCGGCGTCAGACCCATACTCGTATCCACGCTTTTTCCGTCCATCACAGCTGTACAGCTACCGCCACCACCGATGTGTGCGGTAACGATCTTCTTACCTTTCGGATCAACACCCAGGAACTCGCAAACGCGTGCGCTCACGTAACGATGGCTCGTGCCGTGGAAACCGTAACGGCGAATCGCATATTTCTCATATAACTCATAAGGAAGCGCGTACATATATGCGTAGTCCGGCATCGTCTGATGGAACGCGGTGTCAAATACCGCTACTTGCGGAACGCCCGGCAGAATCTTCTCGATCGCATCGATACCCTTCAGGTTAGCAGGGTTGTGCAGCGGAGCCAACTCTACGCACTTGATGATCATCTCTTTCACTTCCGGCGTGATAAGCACCGACTTGTTGAATTTCTCACCGCCGTGTACGACACGGTGTCCGACTGCGTTGATCTCCTTGAGGTCCTTGATACAACCGATCTGCGGATCCACGAGTTTCTCCAGAATCAACTCGATACCTACGGTATGCTCCGGCATTGATTTCTCGAACTTCACCTTCTCGCCATTCGGTAACTTCACCAATAGGAACGAGTCCGGCAAACCGATCTTCTCGATGCCACCCTGTGCCATTACTTGCTTGCTCTCCATGTCAAAGAGCTTATATTTAATACTGCTACTACCGCAGTTCAAAACCAATATCTTCATATCTCTAAACTTTAAACTTTCAACTTTAAACTTAGCGAATTGCCTGATTCGCGGTAATAACTACCATTTGAACAATATCCTGTACTTTGCAGCCGCGGCTCAGGTCATTCACCGGAGCAGCGATACCTTGCAGGATCGGTCCTACGGCATCCGCGCCGCTGAAACGCTCAACCAGCTTGTATCCGATGTTACCTGCCTGCAGGTCCGGGAACACGAGTACATTCGCCTTGCCGGCTACGTTGCTGCCCGGAGCTTTTGTTGCGGCTACGCTCTCTACCAGCGCTGCGTCAGCCTGCAACTCACCGTCCAAAGCCAACTCAGGCGCCATCTCTTTGGCCAATTTCGTCGCCTCTTGTACTTTATCTACTAATTCGTGCTTTGCACTGCCCTTCGTGCTGAAACTCAACATCGCTACGCGCGGCTCGATGCCTGCGATAGCGCGTGCGGTCTCTGCCGTCGAGATAGCAATCTCTGCCAACTGCTTAGCGTCCGGATTCGGGTTGACTGCGCAGTCTGCAAACAGCAGGAATCCGTTTTCGCCCAGGTGCTTAGCCGGCGTAAACATTAGGAACGCACCGCTCACAATCGAGCAACCCGGTTTGGTCTTCAGAATCTGGAATGCCGGACGAATGGTGTCTGCCGTCGTTCCGCGTGCACCTGCCAACTCACCGTCTGCGTCACCTGCCTTGATCATCAAGCAACCCAGATACAACGGATCTTGCGATTTCTTCTTCGCCTCTTCCTCTGTCATGCCTTTAGCCTTACGGAGTTCGAACAGCAAGTTCGCGTATTCCGGCATCTTCGGGTCGTTGATCGGATCCACAATCTTCGCCTCCTTGATGTACTCATAACCCTTTTCGGCGGCCATGCCTTTGATCTTCTCCGGGTCTCCAATCAAAATAAGCTGCGCAATCTTGTCCTTCAACAAAATGTTTGCAGCCTCTAACGTACGCGGTTCATCGCCTTCCGGCAACACAATGCGCTGCGGATTTGCCTTCGCACGCGCAATCATTTGATTTAAAATATCCATAATATTGTGTGTTTTAGTTGATTTCTAAAATATGGCACAAAATTACAAAAAAAAACTTATATATGCAATACGGAGTGTAAAAAAAATTTTTTTTTCTTAAAATATTTGCGTATGTCAAAAAAAAGTAGTAATTTTGCAGCCAAATTGTGATTGTTGAAACAAATTATCTCTTTTCGTTATGAAGAAAGGTATACTTATACTATCTATGTTAAGTTTTGCTTTTGCGGCCGTCATGCAGGCGCAAGAGTCTAAGAATCAGCCGCAAGAGTCCGATTCGATTAAGGGTGTTCACCCTTACAAACTGGAGGAGAATGAGAAGGGTATCAAGCCCGAGATCGCTCACTGGAGTATTATTCCGCATTTCGGTTTTAGCTCCTTTGATGGTGACTTTACATCCGAAATGAAGCACAATGTTGCTGTTCCTTCTGTGGGTTTAGGGGTTGAGTACAACTTCACACCGACTTGGAGTATCGGTGTCGAATATATGTACGATATGTACACCGTTACCGGTAATCCCGGCAACGCGGATACGCTTCTTACTGGTCACATGCACAAAGCCGGTGGGTACCTTGCAATGGACCTGATTAACCTCTTCTTCCCCCGAGCTAAAAAGAAGATCTTCTCGCTCATCCCCTATGTTGGTGGTGGCGCCGCTTGGTATAAGCGTGCCAAATACTACCAGGACGATCGTTGGTACGATGCGGAGAAAGGCAAAGTCATGAATGGTACGCACGCTCGTGGTAACACGCTGAATTATATTAACGCTGATGGTGAAGTCGGACCGGATCATGACAATAGTTATCGTGCAATCGGTTATGTACAAGCCGGTGTGGCTGCGGATTTCAACCTCAATCGTACCTTCGCCTTAGGCTTGCGCGCGAACTATAGTTATTTCACGCGTGATTATGTGGACGGTCGTGGATACCACAAACAGAGTGTTTCGTCCTATGCGTCCAAGAATAACGATGGTATTTTCGATATCACAGCATATCTGAGATTCAAACTGGAGGCTGTCTCCAAATCGCACCCGCGTAACATGCCGTCCTTCGATGCCTTTGACAAGATGCTGGCTGAAGCAGAACCGAAAGAGCCTTGCCATGATACAATCATCATTCGTCATGACTCTATCATCGTTCGCGAAATCATCCGTGAGAATGTTAAGAAACAGCCGCGTATCTTCAATGTTTACTTCGATAACGACAAGGATATCCTTCGTCAGGATGCATTAGCTACAATCCAGGAAGCTGCTGAGGTGATGGAGAGCGAACCGGATCTCTACGCTGTGGTAATCGGTTATTGTGATAACACCGGATCGAAGGCGCATAACTACGACCTCGGTGACCGCCGTGCTAAAAACGTATTCGGCGAGTTGGCTGAGGAGTTCGAAATACCTGCTGATCACATGTATAACGCAGGTGTCGGTAAGATCGCTGCACGCAAATCGCCGAAGTCTTTCGGACCTAACCGCCGTGTTTCTATCCACCTCGTGGATCAAGAGACCTTCGAACTCATGAAGATCCAGCTCCAGGATAAGAACGAAGATCGTAATGTGGATGAATCGACTCCGGTTATCTATGACAGAAAAAACACCATCCGTGTTCCGAAACTTGAATTGCCGAAAGAGGAAGAGAACCCCGTTGAGACGGTTTCGCTGGAGGAATCTGCTCGAAAAGTGGAAGATGTTGTGGCGCAATATGCAAAACGTCGCTGTGATACAGTTATTGTTGAGAAAGGCATGACCTTCTCCAAGCTCGCTCGTAAGTACTATGACAATTCGCAGTGCTGGGTATTCATCTACATGGCCAATTCCGATAAGTTGACCACTACGAATGACCTCAAAGAAGGCATGGAACTCATTATTCCGGAACTTACTGCCGGGGAATTGAAGATTGAACAGAAAGATGTTCTTAGACTGTATAGCATTACGGCGCACCGTAAGCTGCAAGAAAATAAAAAACAATAATGTCCCCTTTTAGGGGTGCGATCCGAAGACGTTTTAACCTTCGATCGCGGGGTCCTATAGCTCAGTTGGTTAGTAGCACCTGACTCATAATCAGGGGGTCCTTGGTTCAAGCCCAAGTGGGACCACTACAGGAGGACAGTCCCACGACTGTTCTCCTGCCGCTTTAAAATGAGGAAGATATTTACCATATTAGTCATTCTTTTCTCCCTATTCTTGGGAGATACGAGTGCGTATGCAATGACTCCGCAACAGAAGCGCGAGAAAGCGAAAGAGGCCCAGATGCGTAAAAAGGAGGCTGCCAAACGTAAGGCGGAGAAAAAGAGAGCTGCTAAACTCAAAGCTGCCAAGAAACAGCGTATCAAAGACGGCAAACCGCTTCTCTATGTTTATTCCTATAATCTGCAGACGGGTGAACCTATGCCGGCTACGCATATCACAGTCCAAGATGTGAATGCCAAACCCTCTAAGAAACCTAAAATCAGCAAACCTACGGATAATAAGTATGCGCGCGTTTCCAAAGGATTGCCTACCGGCCCGTATTGGATAGTAGCCGCCAAAACCGGTTTCTTCTCTTCGGATACCATCCGCTTTGCGCATAAAGAGGACGAAGATACCGTTAAAGTCTATCTCTATCCGGAGACGCGTCTTACCTTCACAGTCACCGATTCATTAACCTCAAGGCCGGTCGCAGCGAATATCATCGTGTGGAATGATGCACATGAGAAAGTGATGCAGACTACGTCTGACTCTATTCACTGCGTGTTGGCTGTCCTCTTGGATGATCGTGTGCCTTTCTATACGATCGAAGCGACAGCGGTCAACTATTTCCCGTTTAGAGATACCATCTCCGATCCTACACGCTTTGACGGAGTCGTCATGTCGCCCAAAGAGATCAAATCCTTCGTCTTGCATAATATCTATTTCGCAACGGGTAAAACACGCATATTAGACTCGTCAGAACCGGCGCTTAACGAATTGTACCAATTCCTCGTGGCGCGTCCGAAGCAGAACATCCGCATCAGCCGCAGGGCCTATAACCAGCTGGAGCTATTCGTCTCCAGTTTCCCCGGCAACTGCTTTTCGCTCAACCCCAAGTACGACCGTTTCCTCACCTTCTGCGAGGCTGCCTTGTGCCTGATGTACAAGGAGCGCCAGACGCGGGGCGACATCACTCCGCTGCGGTGCTACTACACCGACCGCCAGGGC
>CADCBB010000003.1:10012-102116 GCA_902799555.1 uncultured Bacteroidales bacterium | reverse complement strand
AACACGCATTCAGATGGGTTTAAGCAGCATTATTGACCATTACGTCGCTCTTCAGCCCAATTCCGCACCTCGCGCCCGAGGAGTGCGCTATTTTGTGCCAATAACCCTCTACGAAGCCTACTGGGGCGCGATGAATTCCGTCAAAGCAGGTCGCCGCTACAAAAAGCACATCGTTGTCCGTCGAATGCCTTATGCCCAAGGCCTTCTCCAGCTCTATACCTACCATTTCCCGAAGACCTGGTCTGCAGCCTGCGTAGCGAATCGTGAACTCATCAAGCAAGCCCAGCGCCAAGCCCACGCCTTAGAGCATGCTCATACCCGCGAAGCACTCGAATGGAGACTCCGCTTCTTTAATCATTATTTCTCTGTCGTCAAAGGCGGCGCTGCGCCCGAACCCGGCCTCAAACCCTACTCCCGTTTCTATCAATATACCTACGTCTCCATCTACCGCCAGCTCCAGTCTGCCCGCGATAAAGCCCAACATCCCGACGAGTCTGTTTCTTTCGATCCTGTTGACGTTTCCTCGCATTCTCAAGACGTTTGTCCCTTACAGGCGGATACTATCCGCCGCTCTATGTCCGCCTCTCTGTCCCGCTCTTTCGTCCATTCACCTCTCCGTTCCGCTGCTCGCCGCACCTTCCACTCTCCATCCTTTGACGAGTCCTTCATCCTCCAGCCCACCGCTCCCTTTTCCGGCTAATTAGGCTTTTTTTGCAGAAAAATTTGCATATATGCAATTTTTGTTGTACCTTTGCGGGCGGAAATGAAAAAGATCATTCGATTCATAGGATTTATCGTGCTGGCGGGGATGATGATGGCCTGTCGGAGCGGGGCAGAGGAGAAGGCGTTGAGTAAGCGGCAGGCGGAGGCGGAGAAGCAGACGGCTGTGCTGTGCGAGGCCTTGCTGCACAATGCGCCGCTGGACAGTATTCGTGCGCTTGCGGAGGGGAAGGATGACCTGTTCTTCTATGTCTTTGACGCAAGGCAAATGGTCTATTGGTCCTCGAATCGGCTGGCCTCGGGTGCGGTTTATCTGTCGTCCTATGATACATGGCGTGAGTTGAGTTTTGCGAATGCAAAGACGATGGCGCGCTGGTCAAAGGCAGGTATCTACAATGTGCTGACTGTGTTGCCGGTACAGTACCTTGAACCGCAGGAATATATCGACGAGAAGACCTTGAGTTCGCAGACTTTCTCTTTCCGCCAACTTATCGAATCGGACACCAGAACCTATGCCAAATCACGGCTCTATTTCTATCTATGCCATGTTCTGTTTGGGTTGGTGATATTAATCGGTATTATCGGCCTGTTATGGAATAAGGGTATCCGTAATATGCGGCTCTCAACGCGGATCTTGTATATCGTCATGACGCCTGTTCTGGCGGTGTTTATCTATGTCTTCTTTATGTCGATCCGCTATGTGCATCGCACGAACGAGCAGCATCAACGACATGACTTGCTGATTCGATCGGAATATGTTCAGTCTTTCTTGCGGTCGCTCTATTATTGGGATGTCGCTTTGACGACCGATCAGGCGCAAGGTCTGGCGATCGACCTGCATGATTTGGCGTACGACATGAATCAGGATATCCATGTCTATGGGCTGAACGGTGAGTTGCTCGCTTCGTCTTCTCCGATGCTCTTTAACAGCGGTGTCTTGTCGAAACGCATGGCGCCGGAGGCGATCTTCAGCGAAGAGCATGCTACCTTGTGCTACGAATATATCGGTTCGCACCCTTACTTGGTGTCTTATATCCCTTTCCATAACGGTTCATTTGTGACGATCGGGTATATCGCCATACCTTATTTCATGAGCGAGCGCACGCGTAATGAAGAGGTCGATGCGTTGTTGGCGCGTCTATTGCCGCCGTATATCATCGTGCTGATCTTAGCCCTTGTTTTCTCTTTTGCCGCTGCCAAGTCGATGACCGCCCCTATATCGATCCTGACGGATAAGATGCGGCGCTTTGAGATAGGCGGTCACGACAGTCATATCAACTATCCGTATCACGATGAGTTGGGCGCGCTGGTAGAGCGGTATAATATTTTGGTTGATCAGGTGGAAGAGAGTGCGGCGCATTTAGCTCGTGCCGAACGCGAAGGCGCATGGCGCACGATGGCGCGGCAGATCGCACACGAGATCAATAACCCCTTGACTCCTATGAAGTTATCCGTGCAAAAGTTGCAACTCAAGCGCGGCACGGACGGCTTTGATGAGTACTTCGACAAGACGACCAAAATGCTGATTGCGGAGATCGATAACTTAGCTCATATCGCGCAGTCCTTCTCGGCGCTGGCGAAACAGCCCGAAGTGGTGACGACCGAAGTGGATATCGCCGAGAAACTGTCGAACGTCATTACCTTGCAACGGGAGAATGATGAGCAGATACCGGTTCGCTATGTGGGCGCCGACTCCGGTGTGACGGTACTGGCTGATAATGAGCAGATTAGTCAGGTATTCGTCAATATTATCAAGAATGCCTTGCAGGCTTCGCCGACCGATATCATCGTCGTGCTGAATGCCGCTTATTCGGAGCGCGAAGTGCAGATCTCTATCTCCGATGACGGGACAGGCATTCCCGAAGACATCCAGGCACGTATCTTCCAGCCGAACTTCACCACAAAATCCAACGGTAACGGTCTTGGTCTGGCTATCTCGAAGCATATTGTTGAAGGTTCGGGCGGACGAATCGAGTTCGAGACATCGCCCAAGGGTACGACCTTCTATATCTATTTGCGGAGGCAGTAATGTTTTTCCAAATTTTTAAATGTTGTATGATGAAAAAGATAATTTTAGGACTCTTATTGTTGATTTCTACGGTCGTATCCGCCGAAACGATTAAGGGAAGTGTGATCAATTCGCAAGGCGAGGCTATTCCTTTTGTGACTGTTTCTGTTTTGACGCAAGACTCCACGCTTGTCACCGGCGCTATCACCGATGATAACGGCCATTATGCAGTCGAGGTTAATGTGCCGAACCCTATCATTCAAGCTTCGTATATCGGCTACCACACCGCGTATGGCGGACCGGATTTCGTGCTGCGCGAAGAGACCGAACAACTCAAAGAATTGGAGGTCAAGGCCAAAAAACCGCTTATTGAACGACAAATGGACAAACTTGTGGTCAACGTCAGCGCCTCACCTTTATCTGCCGGTTCGAACGGAAACGACATCCTTCGTCGTGCGCCCGGTGTGCGTATTGATAAGGATGGAAACATTACCGTGAACGGCAAATCTGTCGAAATATACGTGGACGGTAAACCCTCATATCTAAGCGGCCAGCAACTCAAAGCGATGCTCGATGGTACAGACGGCAATACGATCGAGAAGATCGAGATCATCTCGAATCCTTCCGCCAAATACGACGCTTCCGGTCAAGGAGGTATCATCAATATCAAGACCAAGCGCAATATGATGCGCGGTCTGAACGGAATGCTTTCTGCCGGTTATGGAGGCATGTATTTCTCGGACGTCAACCGCTGGCTGAGTCAGGAAATGTTCTCGCTTATGCTTAATTATCGGGGAGAAAAAACGTATACTTTCGGGCAGTTGACGCAGGTCTATTCGGATAATGATATCGATTTTGAAAGTTACCGCGAGACACCGCTGTTCAAGAACTATTCGTACTCGCACTATGACATGAATTTTCAGTATTACATGCTCAAGGTCGGCAACGATTGGTATATCGACTCGCTCAATACCTTCGGTTTTATTCTGCAAGTACCGTATATGCATGTCAATCAGCGCATTATGCCCGACGGTAACAGCGCCTATATGATTGACAAAACGCTTGCCGATACGACGAATAGTATCACTCATTCGAAGAACCGAATGCAGTCTCCGCAGCACACGGCGAACCTCAACTATACCCATACTTTTAACGAGGCGCTGGAGCGTGAGTTGACGGTGAATGTGGACTATAACCGTTATAACAACGCTTCGTCCAACGAACAGGGTACGCGGTACGACAAACCTTATCTGGGTAATACGTCTCTGGGACTCGATATCCGTAGTCGTCAGGTCGTCGATATCTACAGCGCGAAGTTGGATTTTCAGACCAAGTTCTGGCAGACGGGAATGATCGAGTGTGGCGTCAAGTATGGTCTGTCATCTACGAACAACTCCATGACGACCGACTCGACGATCAACGACATCCTACAATCTCAAACGGTCTCCAACTTTATCTATGATGAACATGTAGCAGCGGCTTATATTTCTGTCGGCAAACAGTTCGGCGAACATTGGTCGGTTAAGTTAGGTCTGCGCGGCGAATATACGTATAGCAAGGGTCTGTGGAAACAGGCGCAGAAAGACTCGCTGACCAGCAAATCCTATTTTGATCCCTTCCCGACAGCCTATGTGGGTTATACGAGCAAACCGTTAGGCAAACTCGGTCAACCGATATCGGTCAGCGCCAGTTATACACGGCGTATCAAACGACCGAACTACTGGATGCTGAACCCCTTCAAGACCTATGTCGATGCGTATAGTTATCAGGAAGGAAATACGACCCTCAAACCAGAGTTTAACAACGATGTCGAAGTGCATTTCAGTTGGACGCAGTACCTGAATGTGACGTTCAATTTTGCGCACACGCAGGATATGTTCTCTTCCAAAATGACCATTATGCCGAGTGGTATCGGACGGTCACAATGGATCAATTTCGGTACCTGTACCACGCATGGCGCGAATGTATCGTTGACCGAACTGCCGCTTGTTCCGAAATTCGACGACGAGCATAAGGTGAATGGCGCATGGCTTGCTCTCACCGTCAATGCCGGCTGGTTGCATTTTATTAACAAATCTTACGAGAAGCAAGCCGACGGCAAGCCCGTCTATGAGAATCGGAATCATTATGGCTACGCCGGCGGAACGCTCTCAGCTTATCTGCCCAAAGATTGGACGATGACATTAGACGGCAACTGGTCCTCGCCGATGTCCACCGGCTATAACCGGCAAGGCAGTACCTATTTCCTTAGTTTCGGCGTTCGAAAGATGTATATGGCTAAGGGCTTGATCTTCAACTTGAATGTACAGGATTTGGCGCGTTCGCTCTCCTTCCATGAAGAAGATCTGGGACAAGCACCCGGTTATAACAGTTGGTATAAGAACACGGTTCGCCAGCAGCGTGTGATGCTATCCGTGACCTGGATGTTCGGTCAGTATCAACAACATAAAAACCGTAAGGTAGGCGATCTGGACGAACTCAACCGTCTCGGCGGCGGAGGTGGTGTTTCTGCCGGAAATTAAGGTAAAAATAACTTTTTTTATAAAAAAGTGACGTGCGCGCTTGCGTATGTCATTTTTTTTTTGTAATTTTGCGGGCAAAATTGATTTAACATACTAATTGAAAAACACAAAACATTATGAAAGTACAAACTATCATGTCGCAGTTAGCTGCGAAACACCCGGGGGAAGCAGAGTACCTGCAGGCGGTTCAGGAAGTATTGGAGTCGATTGAAGAGGTGTATAACCAACACCCCGAGTTTGAGGCGGCAAAGATCGTGGAACGCATGGTCGAGCCGGATCGTATCTTTACCTTCCGTGTAACATGGATTGACGATCAAGGTGAGGTACAGACGAACCTCGGCTATCGTGTGCAGTTTAACTCGGCTATCGGCCCGTACAAGGGTGGTCTTCGTTTCCACCGTGCTGTTACGCCGTCTATGCTTAAGTTTTTGGGCTTTGAGCAGACCTTTAAGAATGCCTTGACGACTTTGCCGATGGGCGGTGCCAAGGGCGGTTCGGATTTTGACCCGGTAGGTAAGTCCGACGCGGAGATCATGCGTTTCTGTCAGGCCTTTATGTTGGAACTCTGGCGTTGCATTGGTCCGGATCAGGATATTCCGGCAGGTGACGTAGGTGTAGGCGGTCGTGAGATCGGTTTCCTTAACGGAATGTATCAGAAGCTTGCGCGCGAATATCATACAGGTGTCCTCACCGGAAAAGGTATGACATGGGGCGGTTCGATTCTCCGTCCGGAAGCAACGGGCTTCGGTGCGTTGTATTTCACGCAACACCTGTTGGATAAGGCCGGTAAAGATATCAAGGGAAAGAAAGTCGCTATCTCCGGTTTCGGTAACGTCGCTTGGGGTGCTGCTACCAAGGCCGTTGAGTTGGGTGCAAAGGTTGTTGCTATCTCCGGTCCGGACGGTGTAGTAGCTATCAAAGACGGTATCACCAAGGAAATGATTGATTACATGCTCGTTATGCGTGCGTCGAACCGCAATAAAGTGCAAGACATGGCGGATAAGTTCCCGGGTCAATGCGTATTTACCGAGGGTAAGAAAGCATGGTCTATCCCGTGCGACATCGCGCTGCCGTGTGCTTTCCAAAACGAGTTAAGCGAAGATGATGCGAAGGAGCTCAAGACCAACGGTTGTTGGTGTTGCTGTGAGGTTTCGAACATGGGCTGCCAGCCGGGCGCTATCCATTATTTCCAACATAACGGTGTACTCTTTGCGCCGGGTAAGGCGGTTAACGCCGGTGGTGTGGCTACTTCGGGCCTCGAGATGACCCAGAACGCAGAGCACTTGAGTTGGAAGGCAGAAGAGGTAGACGACCGTCTACATCATATCATGGAGTCCATCCATGAGCAGTGCGTGCGTTATGGCACCCAGCCCGACGGCACAATCGACTACGTCAAAGGCGCCAACATCGCAGGCTTTATGAAAGTGGCAACGGCCATGCTTGAGCAGGGTATAATTTGATAAGTTATGTATCAGGATTTTCAAAAACACCTGCAGTCAACGCTGAATGAAATTCGCGAGGCAGGTCTATATAAGAACGAACGCGTGATTATCACGCCGCAGAGTTCGGGTATCGCTGTCGAAGGCGGACAGGAAGTGATCAATTTCTGTGCGAACAACTACCTTGGTTTGGCGGACAATGCTGAACTGATTCAGGCAGCCAAAGACCGCATGGACGCGCGAGGTTACGGTATGGCTTCGGTGCGTTTCATCTGCGGTACGCAAGATACGCATAAGGAGCTTGAGCGTGTGATCTCGGATTTCTTCGGCACGGAAGATACGATCCTCTATGCTGCATGTTTCGATGCGAACGGTGGTCTGTTTGAACCGCTATTAACTGAGGAGGATGCTATCATCTCCGATGCCCTCAATCATGCCTCGATCATCGACGGCGTACGTCTTTGTAAGGCGGTGCGTTACCGCTATGCGAACGGTGATATGGCGGATCTGGAAGCCAAACTCAAAGAAGCACAGGCACAACGCTTCCGTATCATCGCAACGGACGGTGTCTTCTCGATGGATGGAAACGTATGTCCGTTGGATAAGATCTACGAGTTGGCGCAGAAATACAACGCGCTTGTCATGGTCGATGAGAGTCACTCGGCAGGCGTGGTAGGTAAGACCGGTCACGGTGTAACTGAATTGTACAATATGCGCGGAAAAGTGGAGATTATTACCGGTACCCTGGGCAAGGCCTTCGGTGGCTCGGTAGGTGGATTCACGACAGGTAAGAAAGAGATCATTGACCTGCTGCGTCAACGTAGTCGTCCGTATCTCTTCTCGAACTCGATCCCGCCGATGATCGCAGCGGCCGGTATCAAGACCTTCGAGATCCTAACCCGCTCCAATGAGTTGCAAGACCGTCTGCACGAGAATACCGCTTATTTCGTTGAGAAGATGAAAGCAGCAGGTTTCGATATCAAACCGACGCAGTCTGCGATCTGTGCGGTCATGCTGTATGATGCGAAGTTGAGTCAGGTGTTCGCCGCCGAACTGCAGAAGGAAGGTATTTACGTGACAGGCTTCTATTATCCGGTCGTTCCGAAAGGTCAAGCGCGTATCCGCGTACAGGTTTCTGCCGCTCATACACGCGAACAATTGGATAAGTGTATCGCTGCCTTTACGAAAATTGGCACGAAACTTGCTGTATTAAAGTAAATTATGAAAGCGTTAGTTAAGAAATATGCCGAGCCGGGCATCTGGATGGAAGACGTTCCGATGCCCGAGGTGGGAGTAAATGATGTACTCATCAAGGTGAAGAAAGCCGCTATCTGCGGAACTGACTTGCACATGTATAAATGGGACGCATGGTCTCAGGCACATTGCAAACCGCCTTACACGATGGGTCATGAGTTCGTAGGCGAAGTGGCATGGGTAGGCGTTGGTGTGAAGAACTTCAAAGTAGGCGAACGCGTGACGGCCGAAGGACATATCACTTGCGGACATTGCCGTAACTGCCGTCGAGGCATGGGGCATGTATGCGAGAACACGATCTCGGTCGGTATCATGGGTAAAGACGGCTGTTTTGCCGAGTATGTCACGATCCCCGAATCGAATGTCGTTAAGTTGCGCGATGAGATACCCGATGACTTTGCAGCCATCATGGATCCGTTCGGTAACGCTACCCATACAGCGCTTGCCTTCCCGCTTTTAGGCGAAGATGTGCTCATTACCGGCGCAGGTTTGATCGGCACGATGGCGGCGGGTATATGTCGTTATGCCGGCGCGAAGCATATTGTGGTAACGGACATCAACCCGCTTCGTCTGGAGATAGCCAAGAAGATGGGCGCAACGCTGACCGTGGACGGTTCGAAAGGCGAGACCATAGAGGGTGCGATGAAGCAACTTGGTATTAGAGGCTTCGATGTAGGTTTGGAGATGTCGGGCGCACCGGCTGCCTTCAACGACATGATCGCCCATATGTACAAAGGTGCGAACATCGCCCAATTGGGTATCTTGCCTTCGGACACGCAGGTCAACTGGTCGGATGTCATCTTCAATGCACTGACCATCAAGGGCATCACCGGCCGCCGTATGTGGGAGACTTGGTATCAGATGGAACAGATGCTCCTTGGCGGTCTCGACCTCTCTCCAGTCATCACGCACCGCTTTAAGTTCGATGACTTCCAGAAAGGCTTCGACGTCATGGTCAGCGGCCAATGCGGAAAAGTACTATTAGAATGGTAACTAAATAATTTAAGGAAATGAAAAAGATTTTACTAAGCGCTCTGCTGCTGATAGGCAGCATCGCCATGAGCTCAGCCCTTACCCGTGAGGGACTGACTGAGTACAAGTTAGACAACGGTCTGACCGTCATGTTATGGGAAGATCATGATGCTCCCGATGTAACCGGATACGTCGTAGTACGTGCCGGTGCTGTCGATGAACCGGCTGAATATACCGGTTTGGCACACTACCTCGAGCATATGCTCTTCAAGGGTACGCAGAAGATCGGTGCCCTGAACTGGGAAGAAGAGAAGCCGATCTATGATTCGATCATCGCCCTCTATGACCAGTACAGCGAGTCCACTGATCCGAAGGTACGTGAACAACTGGCTACGCAGATCAACGAGGCTTCGATGCGTCAGGCGAAGATATCGTCCCTCGAGGACTTCTTCGTGCTCCTCGACCTCATCGGAGCGGAAGGTGTGAATGCCTTTACGTCCTATGACCTTACGGCATACCACAACTCGTTCCCGGCTGCAGAGATGTACCGTTGGCTGACGATCTTCTCCGATCGTCTGATTGACCCTGTATTCCGTACGTTCCAGGCCGAGTTGGAGAACGTGTTCGAGGAGTATAACATGTATGCCAACGAACCGTCATCGCAGGCGCAGAAACAATTGATGGAGGATATCTACAAAGGTTCTCCGTATGAGCGTGACGTGATCGGTCTGCCGGAGCACCTTAAGAACCCGCGTCTGTCTAAACTCATCGAGTTCTACAACACATGGTACGTGCCGAATAACATGGCGCTGATCATTGTCGGTGATTTTGATACCGAGAAGACCAAACCGATGATTCAGGAGACTTTCTCCCGTCTGCAACCCAAAGAGTTGCCGGCTCGTCCTTCCTATCCGGAAGTGAACCTGAAAGGTAAGAAGCACTATAACCTCGGCTATAACCCGCAGGTAGCTTGGGTTTATCAGGGTGTCAAAGAGGGTGACCCGGACGAAGAAGCGTTGGATTTCGTTTGTGCGTTGCTCTATAACGGTACCATTGGTCTGTTGGATAAGGTGAATACCAAGGGTGACGTATCCGCTTCGTATGCTTACTGTGACAGCCGTCGTAATACCGGTCGTATCATCATTGAGGCCATACCGTACTACGATGCGAACCAGCAGCAGTTCGAGGACGATGGTACGACGGAGAAGATCATCATGAAAGAGGTAGATAAGATTAAAAACGGCGATATCGACGATGCGTTGATCGCGAACGTGAAACGTCTCTATGCTCAGTCGTACAAAGTACAGGAAGAGAATCCGGAGGCAAAGATCCAGAGTCTTTTGTATACTTTTGTATATAACAAACCGACCGATGATATCTTCACCGAGAACGAGCGTATTCAGAACTTGACCAAAGAGGAGATTGTACGCGTGGCAAAGAAATATTTCGATGCGCCGTATATGACCATCTCGTTTGATGAGGATACCAAGACTCCGAAAGCCAAGACCCTGCCGAAACCGAATATCAAGCCGGTAGAGCCTTCGCGTGAAGAGACGTCCTATGCGAAAGTTTTCAAACAGCTGCCGAAGGAAGATATCAAGCAGACTTTCAATAATTTCAACGATGTACAGGTATCTTCGTTAGGAGAGAACGTCACGCTGCATTATACACCGAATACGAAGAACGACGTCTTCTCGCTGACCCTCCGTTACGGAGTAGGCGCACACGAGATGCCTCTGTTGCCTTATGCAACGCTCTTGATGCAGGATGCCGGTATCATGGGTAACCCGAATATCGAGGGTAAGGACTTTGACCAGAAAGTAGCTGAACTCGGTGGCTCTGTATCTTATGGTTGCAGCGATTCGTACTTCAGCGTCGTTATCTCCGGTGAGGATGCGAATATGGGTAAGATCATGAACCTCGTCAGCCGTCAACTCTTGATGCCGTACCTCGAGCAGAAGCAGTTGGATGCTGTGAAGGGTAGTGAGTTCTTCAGTCGTTTCAGTCGTCAGAAACGTACAGCCGTTCAAAAATCCGCTCTCTTGCAGTATGCGTTGTATGGCAAGAAGTCGCAATACCTCGATGAGGTGCCGTTTGCGGACATCTGGACGCTGGGTCTTCCGCGCGTTCAGTCGCTGGTAGCTGAGGCTCGTACCTATGCGTTGGATGTCTTCTACTGCGGTACGCTTACCAAGGAGCAACTTGTAGCGGATCTGCCGTTGACCGAAGGTATGCGTGCGTCCAAGTCGCCGTTCATTCAAGATCGCGTGACCTATGATAAACCGACCGTACTCTTTTTGCCGAACAGCAATGTGCAGCAAGCTGATATCTATTTCTATATCAACGGTCGTCCGTATGATATCGCTTCGGATGTACAGTCGGATGCGTTTAACCACTATATGTCCGGCGGTTTCACGGGTCTGATCATGTATGAGATTCGTGAGAAACGTTCGATGGCTTATACCGCTTATGGTGTAGACGCTACACCTTCTCTGCCCGGTAAGGACTGCTATTTCTACGGCTATATCGGTACGCAGAGCGACAAGGTGGTTGATGCAATCAGTACCTATATGGATATCTTGACCGACATGCCGAAGGATTCGACGAACTTAGAGGCGCTGCGTGCATCGCTCAAGCAGGCCGGTCAAACGGCTAAGCCTTCGATGCGTGGTATGGCTTCGACCTACGAGTACTGGCAGCGTCTGGGTTATAAAGAGGACCCGGCTAAGGTAAATGCCAAGGCTGTTAATGACCTTACTTTCAACGATATCGAAAAGTTCTACGAGGATAATATCAAGGGTAAACCGGTAACGATCATCCTCATGGGTGACCCGAAGAAGATCAACCTCAAGCAGATCGAGGCGAAAGTAGGTTGCAAGGTAACCAAGTTGTCAACGGCTAAGTTGTTCAATGACGTACAAGAGGTTATTGACGCCGTAACGCCTGCAGGATATTAATATGCATCGTTCCGGATTTGTAAATATCGTAGGTAACCCTAACGTTGGTAAATCGACTTTGATGAATGCGCTGGTAGGGGAGCGCCTTTCGATCATCACATCGAAGGCGCAAACCACCCGCCATCGTATTATGGGTATCGTCAACGGCGAGGACTTTCAGATGGTCTATTCGGATACACCGGGAGTTCTCTCGCCGAACTATCAACTCCAGCGACAGATGTTGGAGTTTTCCCGTTCTGCGTTAGTTGATGCCGATGTGTTGCTCTACGTCACTGAGGTGCAGGATAATACGGAACGCAATGCGGATTTCCTGGAGAAAGTGAAACGCATGGCGGCATCCGGTACGCGCGTATTCCTTATTATAAATAAGATCGACCTCACGACCCAAGAGACGCTGGAGAATCTGGTTGAGTTTTGGCATACCCAACTGCCTGAAGCGGAGATCTTCCCGATCTCGGCACAAGAGCGATTCGGTGTGGCGCAACTGTTTGATGCCATCAAAGAGGCATTGCCCGAAGGACCGGCTTTCTTCCCCAAGGATCAACTCACCGATAAGTCAGAGCGCTTCTTTGTCAACGAGATCATCCGCGAGAAGATCTTACTCAACTATGACAAAGAGATCCCGTATTCCGTAGAAGTAGAGGTAGAGTCGTTCATCGAAGAAGAGGATATCATCCGTATCTCCGCGATCATCTATTGTGAGCGGGATAGCCAAAAAGGTATCATCATCGGTAAGGCCGGTTCGGCCCTCAAACGGGTGGGGTCATTGGCGCGCAAGGATATCGAGGAGTTTCTCCAGAAACGTGTTTTCTTACAACTATTTGTGAAAGTGGATAAAGACTGGCGGTCCAACACCGGTCGTTTACGCCATTATGGGTATGATCTGACATGATTCGAGAAGGATGGCATAGAAGAATAGGCGTGGATATCCTCGTTTGGGTGATCGCAGCGCTGTTATGTATGTTATGGCGCTGGGTAGCCAATAAGAGTGAGATGGTGAATTACTGGGCCTTGTTCGGCGTACTCACTGCCGTATGGATAGTGATCGGCTTTGCCGTACAACTCTACCGCTCCTATAAAGAGGCGTGGTTCTGGCAATCAATGCTCTCTCTGATAGCAGATGCCGGTATTCTCATCGGGCTCTGTTACTGGTTGCTGCCGATGTTGCCCTATAACCTCTCACCAAAGGTGGCGATGTATACGATCTTGATCGTCGGTGCACTGGAGACCTTCGTTGTACTCATGGAGCATTACTGGAAGTATGCGACGAACATGACCGTACCGGCGATGCAGGTGGAGCAACGTGAGAATGCACAGGTCACGCGACCCGATTCTCCGCGTTCCGCTAACTCGATGCGTTCAATACGTCAATCGGTTCTTTCTGTAACTACCGAAGAGGACTATCGGATGTTGCTCGATAAAGCGCGTTTAGATAGCCGGCAGACCAAAGCCGTATGCGACAGGAATCGTTTCGCTTTCCTTCAACTGCCTGACTATCAGTATAGTACTATCGTCGATCTGACCCTTCTCAATGATGCGAAAGGTATTAACCGGCGTTTCTGCATCGTGAATCAGAAACTGCCGGATGAAGGGCGTTATGTATGCTGCTATCGGCCGCAAGAGTATATCAAATCAAAGATCCTGGCTAAGTACCCGTGGGGTATCAACTGGATCGTATATAGTCTCTATTTCGTCCATAAACGGGTCGTTCCGCGTTTAGTACTTACCAGCCGTCTTTATTATGATTTGACCAAAGGTCGCAAGCGTATGCTCAGTAAGACCGAGGTGCTTGGCCGACTATATTATTGCGGTTTTGAGGTGGACGAGATCGTGCCGATGGGACATATCGAGTATGTGTTCGCGCATCGTCATTCGCAACCTTATCCGCAGGAGCAGTTTAAGGTGTATGGTCCGCTGATCAAGTTACCGCGTGTGTGCAAGAATAAGGAGATCAGGTATTTCTACAAAACTCGAACCATGCATCCGTATGCGGAGTATATCCAGAAATATGTGTTTGACTCCCGTGGCGGTATGGATATCGCTGATAAGAGTAACGACGATTGGCGTATCACAACCTGGGGCAAATTCATGCGTAAATATTGGTTGGACGAACTGCCGATGCTGATCAACTGGCTCAAAGGTGATGTCAAGTTAGTAGGCGTTCGTCCGCTCAGCCGAACGATGTTCGACACTTATCCGCAGTGGTTGCAGGATAAGCGTACGCGTTGTAAACCAGGACTGATACCGCCGTTTTATATCGATCATCCGAATACGTTTGACGAACTATTCGCCAGCGAAGACAAATACCTCACCGAGTACCTGGAGCATCCGTTCCGTACCGATTGCAAATATTTCTTCCTAACGATGAAATCTATTCTAACACGCAAGACACATAGCGCATGACCTATTTTGATACAATACAAGCAGCCTTATGGGGAAAGCCCTTTGAGCCGGCAGCGCTCAGCGATGACCTGATCCGGATGCATATGTGTCAGGGAACAGGACCATTGGCGTTTCCGCTCTTTGCGATGACACCGGCCATGAAGATGGTTTGTGTGCAGAACATGCAGCAACAGGTGAAGTTGCAACATACTTTATCGGTAGCATGGACGGCGCTTACGAAGGCCGGCATTCATCCGGTATTGATGAAAGGTGCCAGTTTAGCGGCTTTGTATCCCTCTCCGGAACAACGGGCATGGGGCGATATCGACCTCTTTGTCGGCAAGGAGCAGTACCATCCGGCATGTGCTGTGATGCGAGAGACCTTCCCGGATGCCCTTAAGTTCGACGAGGAACTCGACCATTATAAGCATTATAACCTCATCGCGGATGGTATCTCGATCGAGATCCACCGGGTGACGGTAGGTTTTCAGCATCCGATTGACGAACGGCGGTACGCCAAGATGGAAGCCTATGGCGCCGCACACGCATGCGAATTGAACATAGGCGGATTAGAAGTAAAAGTTTTCGATCCTACCTTCAATGCCCTGTTCGTCATGCTCCATTCGTGGGAGCACATGACCACACAAGGGGCGAATATCCGGCAGTTATGTGATTTGGCGCTCTTGCTGCATCGCTACAAAGATGCGATAGATGCGGGCTTACTGCGGAGGTGGTTAAAGGCTTTACATCTGTATGACGTATGGCAATTATATGCATATAACCTCGTCAATGGTCTAGGATTACCACGTGATGAGATGCTTTTCTATACGGAAAAGGTAGCCGATCGGGCAGAACGCCTGATGAGCGATCTGCTGGCAGGAAAGATGGTGGCGCCGAAGGCTGAGCACAAAGAGATCAAAAACCGTATTTTGCGTAAATGGCATACGATGCAGGAACGGCTGAAAAACGCGAAGCGTATTCGTCGATATAGTCCTGCATATGCGCGACATATGCAGGCGGAGACCCTATTGCACGGTGCCTTGCGGTTCTTTGCCAAAGATAGAAACTGGGAGTAAATGATAGAGAGTAAATGGCTTAAATATATCGTATTAGGGTGTAATGTCCTGATTTTCACAGCCCTGTCGTTTATCTTACCGATCTGCTATGAAGGGAACGACGATGTGGTGATGGCCATGATCGCCAATGGCGGTTACTCCGGTACGCCCGATGGGCATCTGGTCTTTATCAACGTACTCTACGGTGCCGTCTTGGCAGCCCTTTATTCCTGGACCAAAGCCGTCGAGTGGTACACCCTCTCTTTTGCTGTGTTGCATATTTTGTCGATGTCCGTACTGGTATATAGCATTCTCACCATACCGAATCGTGCAAAGTGGGAACGTGTTTTATGGCTCTTGGTTCTCTATACCTTATGGGCGATGATCATGGCTGCCTTCCAGTTTACTACTACCGCTGGCTTGACCTGTCTGGCGGGGTGCGTCCTATTATTACGTCCAAGTCCCAAAGCACGGTGGATCGGGGTACTACTGATCGTTATTGCTTCGCTGATACGCATCACTGCGGCCGGACTCGTAGGCCTCCTCATGGCGCCTATCATCGTTTATACTTATCGGCTCGAGTGGCGTAGGTATATCCCTATAGCCGTGATGCTACTTTTGGTATTGGGATGCCGCGTGGCCAATAATGTGGTCTATAATAGCGATCCGGAGTGGAAGTACTACAATGCGTATAACCCGCTACGTGGCAATCTGACCGATAATCTCAACGCCTATACCCTGCAACCGGAAGATATGCCGGAAGGGATAGAGTGGGAGGATTATAAACTCTTGTTGCGCTATTTCCCGGATCCGGAACAGATGGATCTGGATGCCCTTAAACGCTTGAATGCCGTTGTCAGCACCGTGCCTTTTAGTGCCAAACTAAAGAATATCCGTTACTTGGATCATTATGCCGTCGAGCTGGCCCTGTTATTGGTTTTGCTGGTACTGATGATCCTGAGCTCCGACAACAAATCGAAATCGATCTTCCTCGTCCTCTATACCGGCTTTGCCCTCGCGTTGATGGCCTATACAAGTTTGGACGGCGTGCTGAAAAATCATGTTTTTCTCTGTATGCTGATGCCGATGTTGGTGACGGATTTCATGTTTCTGCCGGATACCACTGGTAAGAAACGTAAATGGGGTATCGTCATCGTCATGTTGGCGCTATGCGGTTGGTATGGTTATAAAACTAATTGTGAGCAGATTCCCAAACGGCATTTTCGCCATATATGGCAAGATATGCAGCGACCGCTGCTGACTAAAGTGCCTTCGAATACCACGATGGTTTCGGTCGGTGTGAGTGTACCGATGGAGGCGGCTGATCCCTGGCACGTTTGGCCGTACGACATCCGCAAATATACGCTCGGATGGCTTACATGGGTGCCGCTCAATACACCTGTCGGCCAGAGTTACCGGATCTTCCTTCGGGACGATGTGGTCATCTTCACCCATTATACTTATAAGCAAGATTCATCGTTCCTCAACCTCATCCGTGAACGGATAGCGCATCATTACGGCATTCAGACAACGGTGGAGGAGATGTGCAGCAATGACCATTATGCCGTTGTGAAGATCGTAGAACAAAAAACAGAAAACGAATGACTAAAACGATAGCAATCATAGGAGCCAGTTACTTGCAGCGACCATTGGTTGAACGCGCCAAACAACTGGGCTTGCGTACGATCTGTTTCGCGTGGGCGGAAGGGGCTGTATGCAAGGATATATGCGATGTGTTCTATCCTATCTCCATCACGGAGAAGGAACAGATCCTGGACGTATGCCGCAAGGAACAGATAGACGGCATATGTACGATCGCCAGTGATGTGGCAGCGCCTACTGTGGCCTATGTGGCAGAGCAGATGAAATTGACCGGAAACAGCTATGAGGCGGCCGTGCGGGCCAATAACAAGTTCGCCATGCGCAATGCGTTCATGGCTGCCGGCGTACCCTGTCCTGCTTACCATGTATGCAAGAGTTTTGATGAGTTGGCGCAGACGGATATTCATTATCCTGTTATCGTCAAACCTACCGACCGCTCGGGTAGTCTCGGTATCACCAAGGTGACGAATCCGGACGAACTGCGTCAAGCGGTCACGATTGCTGTGAACCATTCGTTTGAACACGAAGCCCTTGTGGAGCAGTTCATCGAGGGACGGGAGATAAGCGTTGAGTTCATCTCCTACTGCGGCACTCATTATCCGCTGCAGATAACGGATAAGGTCACAACCGAAGCGCCGCATTTTGTCGAATTGGCGCACCATCAGCCGGCTGAACTGACCGAGGAGCAATATAAAGCCATCTATGCCTTGACGCAAAAAGCCCTCAATGCCTTGGGTGTCACCAACGGTGCCAGCCACTCGGAGTATAAGATCACGGCAGATGGGCAGATATACGTCATGGAGATAGGGGCACGTATGGGCGGTGACTTCATCGGTTCCGATCTCGTACGGCTCAGTACCGGTTATGACTTTGTGCAAGGTGTCATCGAGGTGGCGTTGGGGCTGTTTGAGGTGCCTCAGCAACCCGTCCACAAGTACGCTGGTGTCTATTTCCTCTCTGCGGAGACCGAACAAGTGAAACATTATATCGACCATCAAGATGACTACCCCGAGATCGTCATGGCAGAACAGACCAGCGACGAACTGCGTCACGTCAACTGCAGTAGTGAACGCAGCGGGTATTTCATCTATCAGGCCGATCATAAATTTAAAATAGAAACAGTATGAAACTATCCATCGTTTCCCCGATCTATAAGGGAGAGAAGATGCTGCATCATCTGGTAGAACGCTGCGAAGCAGCCGTGTCCACCCTTACCGATGACTACGAACTGATACTCGTCAACGACTGTTCGCCGGATAACTCATGGGAAGTGCTCCGTGAGATCTGCGCGAAGGATAAACATGTCAAAGCCATTGACCATAGCCGTAATTTTGGTCAGCATCCTGCAATCTCTACCGGACTCAAGTATGTCACCGGTGATTGGATCGTGGTCATGGACTGCGACCTGCAGGACCGTCCTGAAGATATACCGGCGCTTTATGCCAAGACCCAGGAAGGCTGGGATGTCGTTTTTGCACGTCGAGGCGAACGCCATGACGGCTTCTTCAAGCAACTCGGCGGCAAGGTCTTCCATATGTTCTTCCGCTGGCTCACCGGTATCAATACCGATAAGAACATCGGTAACTACTGCATCTTCAAACGCATTTACGCCGATGAGATAGCCCGTATTCCCGATCAGTCGCGTGCTTTCGGTACGCTGATCCGTCATGTGGGGGGTAAGGTCACTTTCATCGATGTGGATCGTCCGCAGCGTGAAGAGGGTACGACCGGTTATACCTTGAGCCGCTTGCTCAAGTTGGCTTTTGAGAATAGTATATCCAATAGTAATAAACCCTTGCGGATGGCGACCTATCTGGGTCTTATCATGTCTATTGTGGCAGGTCTCCTGTCCATCTGTCAGGTCATTGCCAAGTTGGCGGGAATGAATATCATGCAGGGTTATACCTCGACCATCGCTTCCATATGGTTCGTGGGCGGACTCATCCTCTTCGTGCTCGGCATGATCGGCCTGTATATCGGTAAGATCTACGACCAAGTCAAGGGCCGGCCTTATTCCGTAGTACGCGAGACACTCAATATAGACGAATGAAAAAATACCTTCTGCTCATATTCAGCTTCCTCATCCTGTCCTGCTCCGGGGCGTGTTTGAAGATGGCGTCGATGCAAGAGTTCCTATCCCTTGCATACATCGCCTATTTCGGCCTGACGGTGCTGGTCATGGCGGTGTATGCGGTCTTATGGCAGAAAGTATTAGAGGATATCCCTCTCAATATCGCGTATCTGTGCAAGAGCTCCACGGTCGGCATCAGTCTGCTGTATGCTTACCTGCTCTTCGGCGAACAGATAACGATTCAGAATATCATCGGTTGCGTCATGATCATCGCCGGTATCATGGTGCTCTCCTACAAGAAAGGGCAAACGGCATGATGTATCTCTTTGTCATACTGGGTATCTTCGCCTGCTCTTGCTCGCAGATTTTACTCAAGAACAGCGCTACACGGGAGCATAAGTCGTGGTTGGCTTCGATGCTCAACTGGCGGGTCATCCTGGCATACGCCATCTTCTTCGGCTCCATGCTGATCAACGTGGCGGCTATGCGGCATGGGTTGAACCTCAAGGAGTTACCGGCTTTGGAGGCCTCCGGATATATCTTCGTGCCCATCCTCTCCTTCTTCTTCCTGCAGGAGAAAATAGGGTGGCAGGAAATCTTCGCCATGCTGCTTATAGTAGGCGGAATAATTGTCTTTTATATCTAATGAATACGAAACGCAAAATAGCCATCATGGGTGCAGGTAAATGGCAAATGCCGCTGTACCTCAAGGCCCGGGAGATGGGCATTGAGACGCATGGCTTTGCCTATGAAGACGGCAATGAGGTGGCGCGTGAGGTAGCTGACTATTTCTATCCCATCTCGTTGGCCGACAAAGAGGCAGTGTTGGCGCAATGCCGTGCCATAGGGGTGGACGGTGTCGTTACCTGCGCCTCGGATTTTGCGACCGAGATAGCCTGCTGGGTGGCAGAACACTTGGGGCTTAACACCAATAGTTACGACACGGTGCTTCATATCCACGACAAAGCATGGGTGCGGGAGCAGACCAAGAACCTCACTTCAATCGCGCATCCGAAGACCTTCACCGGTCCGCTCGATACACTTACCCTGCCTTTCGTGCCGTGCGTCATTAAGCCGGTGCACGGTTTCGGCAAACGTGGCGTGTGGTTCGTGCATGCGCTCGACGAGTTGGACTATGTCAAGGCCCATGCGGATTTTCATCAGAACGAGAACGCACTCGTCGAGCAGTTCATCGTGGGCAAGGAGTACTCCGTCGAGTCCCTCTCTTTCCACGGCAACCATTACATGGTGCAGATCACGGAGAAACTATCGGACGGTGCACCGCATTTTGTCGAACTGGGGCATCACCAACCGGCGGAACTCTCCGATGCGTGCCGCGCCAAGGTGCAGCAAGCCATCTATGATATCCTGACCGCGGTCGGTTATACCAACGGAGCATCCCATATCGAACTCAAGATCACCGAAGACGGCGCGATCTACCTCATCGACCTCAACCCGCGTGGCGGAGGCGATTATATATCCACCCATCTTGTGCCGCTCTCTACTAACTGCGATTATAGCCGCGAGATCATACGCATCGCGCTGGACTGCTTTGACCCGTCGGCCTATCCGTACAAGAACATCGCTTGCTCAGGTGTCTATTTCCTGACCAAACAGACGCAACGACTCTTGCCTTATTTTGAGCAGGACATCCCTTGCGTCGTGCAAAAAGAATATACAACTAACATCTCCGAATCGATCACCAACAACGACCGAAGCGGATATATGATTTACCAAGATAACAAAAAACTTGTTTTATGAAATCCATCTTAGTGCTCGGTGCTACCGGTAATTTAGGCGCTTATATAACGCTCCATTTCCATAAGCTGGGCTGGAGAGTGATCGCAGCCAGCCGTCGGAAAGATGACGGAGGTTTCTTTGCGGACTATGCTATCCCTTATTACTCGGTGGATATTACGGACAAAGCGTCTTTTGCCCAACTGCCGACGGATATTGATGTGGTAGCGGATTTTGCAGGAGACCTGCCGGCTTCCATGGAGGGCTACGTGGCGGAACGCTATATCAACTCGATCATCAAGGGTACGTTTAACGTGCTGGAATGGATGCGGGAAAACAAGATACCGCGTATCATCTTCCCGCAGACCCTCTTCGATATACATTACCTCTTTGGTAGTCGCGAACCCATCTCTGCCGATGCCGAGAAACGCGTACCGCTGGTAGGAGACCATCAGATGTACGTCATTGCCAAGATGGCAGCCGTCGAGATGATCGAGATGTACCATCGCGAGTACGGGCTGCAGCGTTTCATCGTGCGCCTGTCCAAGGTCTATCAGTACCATCCGAACCATTACACCTTCACCGACGGCAAGAAGACCCTTATCAACGATTGGTTCTTCATTTCCAAGGCCGAGAAAGGCGAACCCATCGAGATATGGGGCGATCCGACCCGCGTACTCGAGACCTGCCATGTGGAAGATTTCCTGCAGATCATCGAGAAATGTGCTACCGTCACCCATGACGGCGGCATCTATAATATCGGATCCGGCGGTTCGTCTCTTGAGGAACGTATTCGCGCCATCATCGATGTGTTCGGACACGAGGGACATAAGTCCGAGGTTACCTACGCACCGGATAAACCCCTCTGCTCGCAATATATACTCGATATATCCAAAACGAAAAAAGAATTAGGCTACGAACCCCGTTATACCTGGCATGACTACTGCGTGTGGCTCAAGAACGAACGCGCCGCACAACGTTTCGCCAAGATATGGGGCACCGAAGCTGACTACGAATAATTGAATAACATGCCTATGAAACGAATCTTAGCTTTCTTCCGAACGAACGGAGATGTACTGGCTGTTTTTGCCGCGATGATGGCGATATTCACCTATGTCCTCTTTGCGTTCCCTGTGTCGGCTTCGGATTTTCAAACGCATGCTGAGGCGATTCGGGATTATGTGACCGTACCGGATTCACATATGTTCTCCGGTAATTTTCTCATGTATTTCATCGTCAATCTCCTGACGCTTTTCTCCGGCGATATGATCGCTATCTATGTCGCTTTTGCGTTGGTGGTGGCCGCTGCCAATACAGCCAAATATGTGATCGTGCGCAATGCATTTGCCCTGGATATAGACCAACGCTGGGCACGTATGATGTCGGCTGCGTTACTGGTGGTGTATATCATTCCCGTGCTGTATTTCTTCCCGGGCATATGGCCTCATTTGCATTATATGCATCTGATCTATCTCACGCCGAACGAGTGGCATAACAGTACCTTTATCTGCATGATGCCTTTTGCCATCATTGCTTATCTGTTGTCTATTCGCCAGTTGGAGCAGTATGACCCACGCCGTACCTGGTATATCGGCCTTTCCTTGATGCTGAGCGTGTTGGTCAAACCCAGTTTCTTCTTCATCTACGCAGTCGTTTTCCCGATCATCTACTGGATGAGATATCGCTTCAGCAAAACGTTCTGGCTCATGATGATACCGGTTGCAGCAGGTGTATGCGCCGTGCTGTATGAGTACCTGACGATCTTCCTCTTCTTCCCTTCCGGCGGAACAGGAGGCGTTGCTATCACGGCGGAGCGCTTTGCTCAATGGCCTTTCTGGCAGGTGCGTCTGCAGTCCTGGACGGTTTCTCTGGCTCTGCCGATTATCTTTGCCTGGCTGTACTGGAAAGAGATACGCAAAGATTATGAGTTCTATACGGTGGCAGGCCTCTTGGCGGTTGCGTTGGGCATCTTCCTCTTCTGCGTGGAGAGAGGACCGAGAGCCAGCCATGGTAATTTTGCATGGCAAATCTATGCTGCCATGTGGTTTGTATATTATTATGTGTTGAAAGTAGTGGTGCAGGGCGTTCAAAAGAACGGCTGGCAGAAACGTGAGATAGGTATGGTAGCGCTTTATGGCCTTCATGTGATCTTCGGTATCGTTTATCTGCTGCGATTCCTGATCATGCAGACTTTTCATTAACGAAAATATTTTTATACTATGATAGATTTTAACAGACCAACTCTGACGGGCAAAGAAGCCCATTACATGTACCAGGCCGTGTATAACGGTAAGTTATCCGGTAACGGTATGTTCACCAAGCGCTGCCAGGCGTGGTTCGAAGAGCGCTACGGTTTCCGCAAATGTCTGCTTACCACCTCCGGTACGGACGCACTCGAGATGTGCGCCATGCTCTGCGATCTCCGGCCGGGCGATGAGGTTATCATCCCTTCCTATACCTTCGTCAGTACCGCTTTGGCTTTCCTGCGCGAAGGGGCGAAAGTGGTGTTTGCCGATAGCATGAAGCGCAACCCGAACCTCGATGCCGAGACGCTGGAAGCCCTCATCACACCGCGTACCAAGGTCATCGTGCCTGTTCACTATGCCGGTGTAGCATGCGACATGGATGCCATCATGACCATCGCTGACAAGCATCATCTGCTCGTGGTCGAAGATGCCGCACAAGCAATCGACAGCTACTACAAATCAAAAATCAGAAATCATAAATCACAAATTCTGCCTTTAGGCAGCATCGGTCATCTCGCTGCTTTCTCTTTCCACGAGACGAAGAATATCACCGCCGGAGGGGAAGGTGGTCTGTTGGTCGTGAACGATGAGCGTTTTATTCGCCGTGCCGAGATCATCTGGGAGAAAGGTACCAACCGTGCCGAGTTCTTCCGCGGAGAGGTCAATAAGTACGGATGGGTCGATATGGGCTCCTCTTTCCTGCCCAGCGAAGTGAATGCCGCTTTCCTATGGGCGCAACTGGAGAATATCGATGCCATCCAGCATAAACGCAAATACATCTGGGAGACTTATCAGAAACGCTTGAAACCGCTGGCTGACAAGGGTTGCTTCTCCTTGCCGGATATACCGGATTATGCGACCAATAATGCGCATATGTTCTACCTCGTCCTGCCGTCTCTCGAAGCACGTACGGCCCTCATCAAGTACCTCAAAGAGAACGGGGTAGGAGCGGTGTTCCATTATCTGAGCCTGCATAGCAGTGAGTTCTACAAGTCCCGCCATGACGGACGTCAACTGCCCGAGTGCGATCGTTATGCCGATTGCCTCGTGCGTCTGCCGCTCTTCTATGACCTGACGATCGAGCAAGTAAACACCATATGCGATCTTATAAAGACATACTATCAGTAAGCCTTTTACTCTTCGCTATCGGCTGGTCCTTATGGTTCGTCTTTGCGGGTTTTGGTAATCCGCAAGATCCGCTGTATTGGCTCTATAAGTACCAGACACTCGAATGCGGATGGATGGCTGTCGGTACGATCCTCACCGGTGCTGCACTCGTGCGGCTCTTCGGGGCGAACCTGCTCATGCTGAGGCTCACCGCGTGGGCTACGGTAGCGGCTGCTATCGTGCTGCCCTACTGCGCGCTGCTGACCAAAGAGCAGCGACGCGATAATATCCATTGGCTCGCTCTCGCTTTCGCCTTCATGAACTACGGCGCGTTCCAGGAGTTCAGTTCAGGCACCCTCACCGTCCTCCTTCTCTCCGCCATCTGGGTCTGTGCCGTTAAATCACAAATAACCAATGACAAATTACAAATAGTCACGGCTATTCTTGCCGGAATAGCCGTAACTGTCCGTTTCCCGAATATATTGGTCCTGCTGATCCTTATTCCGTTGTGGCGTAAGAAGAGCCTTTGGCTCGTGCCTATCGCTGCCTTGTCTGCCGGACTCGTCTATCTGTTAGGCTACGCCCTCATCACGCCGGTCTCCATGGATCCGTCCATGGGTAGCCACGGAGTAGGGGAGATGATCTCCGCCCTATGGGAGCGTAGTTATGTGCTAATCCTCTACCTTTTGATGGGAGGCGGCGCCCTCGCGATAGGATATAAATCTCAAATAGCAAATATCAAATTTCAAATTTTAGCAGGAGTCATTGTCGGCGCTCTCCTCAGCTGTTACGTCACCTACGCCATCCCGACATGGAAATGGTATAATATCGACCTGACCTACATGATCTCCGCCATGGTCCTCGTCTTAGCAGTTGGCAAATTACCAATTACAAATTACCAATTACCAATTGGAGCTATCATCTTGATGATAGCGACCTTAGGTACCGACATGGCTTGGCTCAAGCTCTTCCCTGCCGTGCTCTGTCTGCTTCCTGTCGCGGCATCATCGTACGAAGCACCGATGCGGCGGTTTCTCTTTCCGCTCCTCGCTATCTTCGCGGTCACGGTCATGATCCGTTTCTCCATCAATAGTGTCGGCAGCAGTAACCTCCGCGTCTCGAATACCCCTTCGCAAATAGCGCCCTACACCCATATCCGGATCACGGACAAAGAAGAAGCATGGATGCAGCAGGTGCTTGCCGACCGGGATAGCCTGGCCGGAGAGGTGCTGGCTGTAGGGCGTAGCATGCACCTCATGCGCGCTATCACAGGCTGTGAGGCGGCGGTGTATAATGAGTTCTGGTCCAATATTTATGATTCGGTTTATACGCGCAAATACGAAGCGTTCATCGAGGCACGACAGCCCATCGTCTTCTGCTCGTTTGCGCCGGGCTTTAAGAAAGAGAACGACCGCGATACCGAGTCCTGTCTGGAGAATATGCTCCGTGCGCACGGCTATCGGACGCTAGACCGCTCTGCATATAAATACATGATCTACCTTCCTCCAAATCATCAATCATCAATCATCAATGACTAAGAAATTCCCTGATATCATGGCCGAACTCAAGGCCGGTAAGTATGCGCCGATCTATATCCTGTGCGGCGAAGAACCCTATTATATCGACCGGGTGTATGATTTCATTGCCGAGAACGCCTTGGATGAGATGGCGCGGGAGTTTGACCAACAGGTCGTCTATGGACGCGACTTGCAAGGGGCGGATATCGCCCCTGTCGTCAGTGCCGCACGCGGATACGCGATGATGGGAGGTCGTAAGGTCGTTATTGTACGCGAAGCACAGACCGTCAAGAAATGGGAGGCCCTCGAAGCCTACCTCGCTGCCGTCATGCCGCAGACGGTGCTCGTCATCTGCTTTAACGGCAAACCCGACAAACGGCAGAATATATGGAAGAAGATCGCCGAGCATCCGCAGGTCGTTTGGATGCAGTCCGATAAGCTGCGGGACTATGAGGTCGAACGCTGGATCAGCGCCTATATAGCCGACTACAAAAAAGAACATCCCGAGATACAGATCGATCCGAAAGTGGCGCCGTTATTGGCGGATCATATCGGTACGGATCTCTCGGCTATTGTGGGCGCGTTGGATAAACTGATAGCAGGACGTCCCGAGGGCGTCCATACCATCGATGCCGCGCTCGTCGAGCGAAATATCGGCATCTCCAAAGATTATAATATCATGGAATTGCAGGCGGCGCTTATTCGCGGCGATATCGTCAAAGCGAACCGCATCGCCCTCTATTTTGCCTCCACGAAAGAGCATGTCATGATCCGCGAGATAGCCCCGCTCTTTACCTTCTTCTCCAATTTGCTCATGTATCATTACATGCCGGATAAGTCGCAGGCGACGGTGGCCAGAGAGTTAGGCATCAACCCCTATTTCGTCAAAGATTATGAGATGGCGGCCAGACGTTATCCGGCCGGTAAGACTTTCCTTATCGTAGGCTATCTGCGGGAGATGGATGCGCGGCTCAAGGGCGTCAATAACCCCTCAGCGAAGGACGCCGATCTGTGGAAAGAGCTCATCTTTAAAATCATGCACTAAGGGCTGCCACGAGTTGGGGTAACCGTTCCGCTGTACCCATAGTACACTGTCCAGATCGTAGCGGGTGAAGACCTTCTCCGCTACGGTCATATCCGTTACGGCCGGTGCCAGAGTGCTCAATTCGTCTTGGTGCGCTGCCACAAAGGCCTCCTCTTCCGCTTCGATCTCTTTGAGCACTTTCGGGTAGATCTTATTGAAGAATTGCGGATGGGCAGTGTACCATACGATCGACGAATCGAACTGCGCCTGCGTGATGCCGTGTTTCTCTAATACCTGCGCATAGTACATATCCCGCTCTTCGTAGGCGTCATACCGTACGCCTGCCGCCTGGATAGCACCCTCCGTCTTATGGATATCGATCAGCACCTTCCGCATCTGACGCGAACTCATGATGCCTTCCGGTCGACAGCCGACGCATATTACCGCAAAGAGCGCCAGTAAAATAGCAATATGACTCCTACTGCACATGTGATACAACTGTCTGCAAAATTGAATACCGGACGGAAGAAAAGTACCTCGCCTGCGCCGTTACGGATCAGCGGAAAATAGAACATATCGACCACTCTCCCGTAGAACCATCCCGCATAGCCGAAGAGCTTACCGTAGAATACGCAGTCGATGATGTTTCCCAACGCTCCGGCGATGATAAAGGCGATCGTGGCGATAAAGCCGGTGGAGGTCTCTTCTTTCTTGATCAAGGTATGTATATACCAGCTGAGCAGGCCTACTGCCACCAACCGGAAGAGCGTCAGCGCTAACTTGCTGAACCACTCGATGCCAAACGCCATACCGTTGTTCTCCACATAGCACAGCCAGAACCACGAGAATACCTCGCGGCTCTCGCCTAACGCAAAATGGGTGGCGATATACAATTTTATGGCCTGGTCGATCACCACGGCCCCAAGTACGATTCCTATTACAAGCCAAATGCGGCCTTGACGGCTGCTAAGCGATCCAATTTTTCCCATGTGAATAATTCTACTTCGCGGGTGAATGAATTGCCGTCTGCATCGAAGAATGTCTTCGTAACGACCTCGTTCGTTCTACCTACATGACCGTATTTCGCGGTCTCTTCGTATATCGGCTGTGTCAATTTCAGATCACGGATGATGGCAGCCGGACGCAAGTCAAACAGCTGCGCTACCTTAACGGCTATCTCCGCATCGCTCATCGGTACGATTGCTGTGCCGTAGGTGTTTACATAGAGCGATACCGGCTCGGCTACACCGATGGCGTAACTCACCTGAACCAGCACCTCATGGGCTACACCCGCGGCTACCAGATGTTTCGCGATCCAGCGGGCGGCATAAGCGGCCGAACGATCCACTTTCGATGGGTCCTTACCCGAAAAAGCACCGCCGCCGTGTGCCCCGCGACCGCCGTAGGTATCTACGATGATCTTGCGTCCTGTCAGACCTGTGTCGCCGTGAGGGCCGCCGATCACGAAGTTTCCCGTCGGATTGACTAACAACTTCGCGTTCTTATCGGCCAAAAACTCATGCAACAGGTGGCTGTAACGGCTGTCTCGCGTCGCTACACGCGGCAGCAGGATATCGATGATATCCTTCTTGATCTGTTCTGGCGTTACGCCCTCATCATGCTGGGTGCTTAATACGATGGTATCGATACGAACCGGCTGGTTCTGCTCGTCATACTCGATCGTCACCTGGCTCTTGCTGTCCGGACGAAGATAGGTCATCTGCTTGCCCTCTTTGCGGATGCGGGCGAGCGTATAGACCAGCGTGTGCGCCAGGTCAAGGGTCAGAGGCATGTAGTTATCCGTCTCGTCGGTTGCATAGCCGAACATCATACCTTGGTCGCCGGCTCCTTGCTCTTCGGCATTGGCACGACTCACGCCCATGTCGATATCCGCGGACTGAGCATGCAGCGCTGTCAGGATGCCGCAACTCTCGGCTTCGAACTTATACGCTGCTTTCGTGTAGCCGATCTCCGCGATCGTCTTACGGGCGATCTTCTGGATATCTACCCATCCCTTGCAACTCACCTCGCCGGCGATCACCACCTGTCCTGTTGTGCACAGCGTCTCGCATGCTACGTGTGCGTGCGGATCTTGTGCTAACATATTGTCCAGTATCGCATCCGATATCTGGTCACTCACTTTGTCCGGATGTCCTTCCGACACCGATTCTGATGTAAATAAATAATGCATAATACTAATAATTATAAAAAATCCACAAGCGACTGTTTTAGCTTGTGGCACAAGTTTTAGCATTTTTTTACGAGGTTGCAAGCAGTCAAATCCATCCTCCTGATCGAAATCGGCTGCAAAATTACTACAAATATTTGGAATATGCAAATTTTGAGGCACAAAAAGTTAAGTTTTTTGCCAAAAACTTGCATACATCGAACATTTTTTGTAATTTTGCAGCACAAAATGTAAACACACAATTGTTATGCCTAAAATTTTTGAATATTTTGGATTTGTCTTTTTCCAAATGGATTAACGAAATGGTAAATAGGTTCCTACATAAGATTCTCGTTGTGCTTGTGTTGATGAGCGCAAATTTGTGCGTGCAAGCGGAGGAATTATGCATGGATGGGACCTTGTTGTTTCGGGAAGATTTCGGAGGAAACGATCCGAATGATCCGGTAGCGGGAACAGATCCTGCGCCGGGCATGACCAGCAGTTATACGCAGATTTACGACACAGCTACCTGTAACGGCAGGTATCCGTGTACCGGTATGGGTAGCGGGCGGTATCTGCTGACCAAGGTCGGTTACCGTAACTCAAGGGGCTACAATTATTCGCATTGGTTCATCATGGATGACCATACGTATCCGAATGATTATACGCGCGGGTACCTTTTGGAGATTGACGGCCGGACGGATAATGCGACCTTGTTTGAGACGGTTATTGACGGTTTATGTGAAGGGAGCAGACTGACTTTTTCTGCGTATGTGGTGAACGTAACGACTTCTGATTCGTACAACCAAGGTAACAACGGTGACCCGCAATTGAGTTTTGTGTTAGTAGATCCGAATACAGGTGCGGAACTGGCGACGCCCTATAAGACCGGACCTATCCCTGTGGATAGGAGTTATCAGGGCATGCCCGGTGAGTGGCGAAATTCAGCACATTGGCAGTTGGTAGGTATGAATTTTACAGTGCCTGCCGGAAAAACGGCTATCAAACTGCTGATTAAGAATGCTTGTACGGCCTCTAATGGTAATGATTTTGCCATAGACGATATCGAGATACGTCTGTGTACGCCGCCGGTGACGATTGAAGGAGAAACGGAAGTGTGTGATAATGAGGCAATTACTTTGAATGCCGTTTTTACGAATGATGGTACGTTTCTCGAACCCTTGAAATATAAATGGTGGCATTCGGAGGATAGTTTGACCTGGACGGAGTTGAGCGAAACCTCTTCTTCGCTCTCTATAGCAGCTATACAGAAGGCAGACTCCGGATGGTTTAAAGTAGCTGTTTCCGGTGTTGGCAATATTGAAAGCGTCAACTGTCGTGCAATGAGTGTACCGTTCAAGCTAAGCGTCAAAGAATGTGTGCCGCCTATACCACCTTGCCCGGAGTTACTGACGATTACTGCAGACACCACCGTTTGTGACACGCTGATGCCTTTCACATGGCGAGGGATGCTATTCGATGCACCCGGTTCGCAAACCATATTACTGAAGGATGAACAGGGTTGCGATAGTATTGAGATTGATTACACGTTAAGCACATTTCATTGCCCCTATCCACCCGTATCTGTCAGCCAAGACACCACGATTTGTGATACCCTTTCGCAAATCAAATGGCACGACAAACTATTTCCCATAACGCCCGAGATACACGACACAGTATATGATGCGTATGGATATGATAGCGTGTATTGTACCTTACACATAACGCGCTACCATTGCCCGTATCCTCCTGTTACTATCTCTTCCGACACCACGATTTGCGACACCCTTGCGCAAATAGCATGGCGGGATAAAATCTATGCCGTTACCTCCGAACTGCGAGATACATTATACGACGCATTTGGAGCGGATAGTGTGTATTTTGTTTTAAATATTTCTACCGAAACCTGTTGCCCTTACATGATTCGAGGACAAGAGCATCACTATATATGCGACACGCTCATGCCATATGTTTGGCATGGATTCGGAGATTCTGCCGTCATTGAAGAAGAGGGAGAACACATAATAGAAATACCCAGTAAACGATGGCCGGATTGTATTGCGTACCGCATAACGGTTATATTAAATGTCGAGCATTGCGAGCGTCTCTATCCCCTCATCGTCAACAAGTACAACTGGCAACTCCTCCTGGACAACGTCACCTTGCGACGTCTCTTCCCGAATCGAACGGCTACGTCGTATCAGTGGTACAAAAACGAAGAACCGATATCCGGAGCAACCGAAGATGACTACGCCGAACAGAATGAGTTGAACGGTATCTTCCAATTGCGCGTCACATTAGACGGAGATCAGATTATATGGTCGAACATCCTCACGATTTCCCCTTCGGAGACAGAAGTGCCGATTGAGATAAAGGTATATAATTGGCAAAACTTGTATTTGATTCGTTACGAGCAGGGTGACAAAGTATGGACGGAAAAACGATTGATACCATGAGACGTATTTTACTATCCATATTATTGATGGTTTCGCTCTGCGTACAGGCAGAGAATCTATTTGAGATGGGTATTCATGGCGGAGCAGGTTCATGGGCGGCTTCAACGGATTATATCCATCCGCAGATGGGTTTACAGGGTGGCGCACACCTCTATTACAACTATCTCTCGGAGAGCGTGTTCGGTTTTCGTCTGGGCGTCACGGTCGATCACCATGCTCTTGGATGGCGAAAAACAGACTACCAAGATTCATACTCCACGATAGACGTTGAAGGGCAACAGATGGACATTGCTTATTCAATCGGAAACCTGCAAGAGCAATATGCTATTTGGTCGGTCGGAGTGCCGGTTCAGGTGGCGCTATCCTATAAAGGCATTATGCTTTTTGCCGGTGGCAAAGCATCTTTCCCTCTTGCAAACACATGGAAACAGAGTGTACAAAATGCGGCTCTCTCCGTCTACTATCCGGCTTATGACAATTGTGTGTATGAGTCTTATCCTTTAGCGGCATCGCGGGATTTTGCGATGTCTCAAGAGGGGGAATTGCAACTACCGAAAGTGCAGTGGTGGGTAGCGACAGAGTTAAGTTACGCTATTCCATTGAATCGTTGGGCGCGAAATTATCGTTCCTATTTGATAGTGGGCGCTTATTTCGATTATTGCCTTAGTCGGTACACCCCATCGCATAGCGATGCAGAGTCATTGATTATGCTGTCCGACACACGTGACGGTTTTCCGCTGAAACGTCTTCTGACGCCGATTATGGAGGCGAACCGCCAAGGAAGCCCGCTGGTAAATTCATGTGCGCTTTTCGACATAGGAGTCAAAATATCCTATGCTATTTCTCCTCATATGGCGTATCGTCGTGCTTCCCATCTTTGCAATTGTTTAGGAGTATGGTGAAGTAAAAAAGCGACAAAAATCGCAAAAAGAATGGCATATGCTTGCATATGTCATTTTTTATTTGTACCTTTGCAGCCGATTTAAATTAGGAGTAAAATGTTTGATAATTTAAGCGAACGATTAGAACGGTCTTTTAAGATTCTCAAAGGTGAGGGCCGTATCACCGAAATCAATATTGCGGAGACCGTCAAGGATATCCGTAAAGCCCTCTTGGAGGCCGACGTCAACTATAAGACCGCCAAGCAGTTCACCGACCGCGTGAAGGAGAAAGCCCTGGGGCAGAACGTCATCAATGCCGTGCGCCCGGGGCAACTGTTGATCAAGATCACACACGATGAGTTGGCGGAGTTGATGGGCGGCGAGGCGCAGGAGTTGAACCTCAAGGGTTCGCCGGCGGTCATCCTGATGTCCGGTCTTCAGGGTAGCGGTAAAACGACTTTCGCTGCCAAGCTCGCCAATTATCTTCAGACCAAGAAGAACAAACGGGTCATGCTCGTAGCCTGCGACGTCTATCGTCCTGCCGCTATCGAGCAATTACGTGTGTTAGGCGAGCAGATCAAAGCGACGGTCTATACGGGCGAGAACGAGTCGAACCCCGTCAAGAAAGCGCAAGACGCTATCGCTGAAGCGAAGAGGATGGGCTATGATGTCGTCATCGTCGATACAGCCGGCCGTCTGGCGGTCGATGAGCAGATGATGCAGGAGATAGCGGCTATCAAAGAGGCGATCACGCCGAGTGAGACCCTCTTCGTGGTCGATGCCATGACCGGTCAGGATGCCGTGAACACCGCCAAGGAGTTCAATGACCGCATCGATTTTGACGGCGTGGTACTGACCAAGCTGGATGGTGATACACGTGGCGGTGCGGCTCTCTCGATCCGCAGCGTGGTAGATAAACCGATCAAGTTCATCGGTACAGGCGAGAAGATGGAGGCGCTGGATGTCTTCCATCCCGCGCGTATGGCCGATCGTATCCTCGGTATGGGTGACGTCGTTTCCCTCGTGGAGCGCGCCCAAGAGCAGTACGACGAAGCAGAGGCCCGCCGTATATCCAAGAAGATCGCCAAGAACCAATTCGACTTCAATGATTTCCTCAGCCAATTGGCGCAGATCAAGAAGATGGGCTCGATGAAGGATCTGATGAGCATGATCCCGGGTATGGATAAAGCCCTCAAGGGCATCGAAGTGAGCGATGATGCCTTCAAACCCATCGAAGCGATGATCAACTCGATGACGCCGGAGGAGCGTGCGAACCCGGGTATACTGAACGGTAGCCGCAAGAACCGCATTGCCAAAGGTGCCGGCGTGACGATCGTCGAACTCAATCGTTTCCTCAAACAGTTTGAGCAAACGGCTAAGATGATGCGGAAAGTGCAACAGATGAGTAGTCGAAAACGTTAATGGCTGAAGAACCGAAATCATATCAACCGGGCTGGGGTGAGAAGAAGAAACATCACCACCATCATCACACCGGACCTAACGAGAATAACCGCGGTTGGGGCGGTGCTTTGCGAATGAAAGACAAGCAGGCTTACTATGGCCTGATGTTCGTTTTGGTGGCGGCGTTGGGCTTTGGGGCCTATAAGTTGATCGGTATGGTAGCCCATGAGTTGAGAGAGATGCCGAACGATGATCCGTCGATGGAGATGAATGTGGACGAGTTGGATATCCGGAGGGTGGAGAAAGAGGAAGCATTGATGCTGAGCGACAGTATAGCGAAATCCTATCAGTTCGATTCGACGACCATCAGGAAAGTGCAGACGGAGTCGCACCATGTCTATCGTCCTCCCCGCCGAGAAGATAAATGGTATATCACCCAACGCGAATGGAAAAAGATCTGGGCGGATTACAAAGTCATGCGGTGGGAGCGCAAACAAAAGAAAGCAGACCAGCGTAAATCCAAAGAAGAATCGCAAGAGCCATGATATTAGACGGAAAAAAAATAGCGGCAGACATCCGTGCTGAGATTCGCGAAGAGGTCGCCGCCTTGGTGGCTGACGGTAAGCGTGCGCCGAAGTTGGCGGTCGTTATCGTGGGCAATAACCCAGCCAGCGAGACCTATGTGAATAATAAGATGAAAGCCTGTGCCGAGGTAGGGATAGAGGCGGTGAAGATCGCCTATCCGACCGAGATCTCCGAGCAGACGCTGCTCAATGAAGTCTCGCGGCTCAATAACGACCCCTCTATCGACGGTTTCATCGTTCAACTGCCGCTGCCCGACCATATCCATGAGTCCGCCATCCTCTCTGCGATCGACTACCGCAAGGATGTCGATGGCCTGACGCCGGCTAACGTAGGACGCACCGTACAAGGGCTGCCGTCTATCGTCAGTGCCACGCCGCGAGGTATCCGAGAACTGCTGGCGCGTTATCAGATTCAGACGGAAGGCAAGCATGTGGTCGTTATCGGGCGGTCGAATATCGTCGGTAAACCCGTAGCTTTGCTGCTGATGCAACGACCCTACTTGAGCCTGCCCGGCATGAGTGCCGCTTCCTTAGGGGATGCGACCGTCACCGTTTGCCATAGTAAGACGCAGGACCTCAAGGCCATATGCCGTACCGCCGATATCATCATCGTCGCAGCCGGTAGTCCCAAGCTGCTGACCGCCGACATGGTCAAAGAGGGTGCCACCGTCATTGATGTGGGCATCAACCGCGTGGACGGGCATCTCGTCGGAGATGTGGATTTTGAGAACGTCGCTCCGAAAGCGGCGTATATCACCCCTGTTCCCGGTGGTGTAGGCCCCATGACCATCGTTTCGTTATTGCAAAACACCTTACAAGCTTATAATGAATATTCTCGATAAAATAGATGGCTTAGAAGCGAAGTTCCACGAGGTATCGCTGCTCATTACGGATCCGGCGGTCATTGCCGATCAGGCGCGGTATGTGCGGCTGAATCGTGACTACCATGACTTGGAGCGGGTGCTCGAATGTGCGCATCGCTATAAGAAAGCGGTCAAAGATCTGCAGGATGCCAAGGACCTCTTTTACAACGAGACCGATCCCGATATGAAGGAGATGGCGCGCGCTGAGATCGATGAGCTCGAACCGAAGATCCCTGAGCTCGAGGAAGAACTCAAGCTCCAACTCTTGCCCCAAGATCCCGAAGATGGCAAGAACGTCGTCATGGAGATCCGTGGCGGTACGGGTGGAGACGAAGCGGCGATCTTTGCCGGCGACCTCTTCCGTATGTACACCAAGTATTTCGAGGTGAAGGGCTTCAAATATACGGTCTCTTCCTTCAGCGAAGGTGCTTGCGGCGGATACAAGGAGATCATCTTCAACGTCATGGGCGAGAATGTCTATGGTACGCTCAAATACGAATCGGGTGTGCACCGCGTGCAGCGTGTACCGGTGACGGAGACCCAGGGTCGTGTCCATACCTCGGCGGCTACCGTAGCCGTACTGCCCGAAGCGGATGAGTTTGAGGTGCATATCAATGAGGGCGAGATCAAATGGGAGACTTTCCGTTCAGGTGGTGCCGGAGGACAAAACGTCAATAAGGTCGAGTCCGGCGTACGGCTCCGTTATAACTGGAAGAACCCCAATACAGGCGAAGTGCAGGAGATCCTGATCGAGTGTACCGAGACTCGCGACCAGCCGAAGAATAAAGAGCGTGCCCTCTCGCGCCTGCGTACGCAGATCTATGATAAGGAGCACCAGAAATACATCGACGACATCGCGGCCCGCCGTAAGACCATGGTCTCGACCGGTGACCGATCGGCGAAGATCCGCACCTATAACTATCCGCAGGGACGCATCACCGACCATCGTATCGGCTATACGGTTTATAACCTCGCGGCCTTCATGGACGGCGATATCCAAGGCGTCATCGATGCCCTCCAAGTAGCCGAAAACGCAGAACGTCTCAAAGAAAGTGAGTTATGACGAAATGACGTCATGACGATATGACGACATGTATTTATTTTACGCGCCAAATATTACTGTAGAACCTGTTCTTCCCGAAGAGGAGAGCAATCATTGTGTGCAGGTCCTGCGTCGTACGGCCGGCGATGAGATTCTCGTCACGGATGGAGTTGGGCAACTCTATCATTGTATCATCACGAACCCGCATCGCAAGCATTGTGAGGTGCGTATAGCCTCCGTAGAGACGTCCGAAGCCTTGCACGAAGGTTATATCCATATCGGTATCGCGCCGACCAAGAATATCGACCGTACCGAGTGGGCAATCGAGAAATGTGTGGAGATGGGAGCGGATGAGATCACGCTGCTGCTCTGCGAACATTCGGAGCGTAAGACGGTTAATATAGAGCGCTTGCAGAAGATTGTGGTCTCGGCCGCCAAGCAGAGCCTCAAGACCCGTTTCCCTATACTCAAACCCCTCACGAAAATGACCGATCTGCAGGTTGAAGGCGATAAGTTCATCGCGCATTGTATCGAGGGCTATAAAGCGACGGATAACAAAGGTGCACTAAAAGACCAAATTGTGCGCGGTCATCAAACAACCGTACTGATCGGTCCCGAAGGCGATTTCTCGCCTGCCGAAGTAGAGTGGGCATTGACGAACGGCTACCAGCCCGTGAGCCTTGGAGCAGCACGTCTGCGTACCGAAACGGCTGCTATCGTCGCCTGCCATACAGCCGTTCTGATCAATGAATAAATCATAAATTTGAAATCATAAATCATAAATGTCGTTAGACGCGGACATATTACTTTGGATCAACGGTCATTATGCCGGATGGCTCGATAAGGTGATGTGGACGGCGAGTGCTGCCAAGACCTGGGTGTGGCTCTATGTGGTCTTGATCATTCTGCTTTATCGCAAATACCGGAGCTGGAAACTTGTGCTGCTGATGCTGGTCGGTTTCGGTATCGCCGTAGGCTTGAGTGACTTCCTCTGCAGCGGCATCCTCAAGCCTTGGGTTTGTAGGCTGCGGCCGACCCATGAACCCGCTCTCGATCCGCTGCATCTGGTGCGTGGCTATGCCGGCGGACGATATGGTTTCTGCAGCTCTCATGCTGCGAATACGATGGCGGTCGCGTTACTCTTTAGTCTGTTGTATCGAAATAAATATGCCACCGTCAGCCTGATGGCTTGGGTGGCACTGAACTGCTATAGTCGGATGTACCTTGGTGTACATTATCCGAGCGATATTATTGCGGGTCTGCTGATCGGGTCTCTATGGGCGCTGCTTGTTTGGCTGGCGCTATTACATTGGCTCCCCGTGGACGACGAGGCTGCTCTGCCGGGTGATTCATAAAGGTTTCGAACTCCTCCGGCGTCAACAGATGCTTTAACTCCGCGTAGATAGCTTGCATCCGCTCCATGTTCTGAGCACGCGTCAGACCTTTCTGACGAGAGAGCGCATACTTGAGATGCATCCGATAGATAGTATCGATACGCACGGAGTCCTTGATACCTAACTCGCGCACAAGACGTGTGGTCTGCTTAAGCGCTTCCTCCTCCGGCGTACGCTGAGGACGCGATTCGAGAACCGGCTCTTGCGCCATCATACTACCCGCCATAAGGGCCATTAAAATAAGAGAGTAGAATCTTTTCATATAAAAAAGAACAACAAAAATCGTGCCAAATGAGCAATGAGATTAAAATAGCGAATCGACTGTATTTTTCGCAAGAAGGTGCGGAGCGTCATTCGCGTCCTGCGGTGCGGGTTGCCTTAGCAGGCATCATCGTCGGCGTGGTCGTGATGATCTTGACGCTCTGTATCGTGGTCGGTTTTAAGCAGACGGTCACGCAGAAAGTAGCAGGTTTTGGCGCGCATATACAAGTCGTTTCCTTTGATAATAACAACACCTACGACATGCAGCCGATCGAGGTGTCGGACAGCCTGTTGCTGAGGCTCGGTAGCTATGAGCATGTGCGTAAGGCCGCGCCCTTTATCACCAAACCCGGTATGCTCAAGACCGATTCAGCTTTCCACGGTATTGTGCTCAAAGGAACGGACTACTGGAATTTTTTCCGGCATAACATCATCGAAGGTGGTCTGCCGACCAAACCTAATCAGATCATCATCTCGCAGACGGTTTCCTCGCAATTAAAGCTGCAGGTAGGAGACGGCGTGTATGCCTATTTTGTGGACGATAACGATGTACGCGCACGGCGCTTTACCATCTGCGGTATTTATAATACCGGTTTTGGCCAGTTCGATGATTTGTTTGTAATAACAACCCTTCGTGATGTGCGAAGGTTGCAAGGATGGGAGGCGAATACCTATTCGGGTGTCGAGATTCTTGTAGATGACATACAGTACCTCGATGAGACAGCTGATCGGATATACTTTGCGACGGTCAATAAGCTGGATGAGAACGGCTATCAATGTTATTATGTGCAGACGCTGCAGGAGCAGAATCCGGCTATCTTTGCCTGGCTCGATCTGCTGGATATGAATGTCGTGGTGATCATTATCCTGATGTTACTCGTCGCGGGATTTAATATCGTTTCGGGACTCATCATCTTGATTTTGGACGGCATCCAACTCATCGGCACCCTCAAAGCCTTAGGCGCGGATAACAGCTTCGTACGGCGTGTCTTCCTATGGCAGGCTGCTTTGCTGATCGGGAAAGGTGTCCTGTACGGCAATGCAATCGCGTTTATCTTGGCAAGCATCCAATATAAATTCCATTGGATCCCTCTGGAGTCCGCCACCTATTACGTCAGCTATGTGCCGATTGCATTCCCTTGGGGATGGATCCTGGCGCTGAACGGACTTACCATTGGTGTCTCGCTACTTATTCTGTTGTTGCCGTCAATGATCATTACGAAGATCTCGCCGGCGAAGGTCATGCATTTCGAGTGATGAAGTTACAAACGATCGTAGATATAGCGCCTTCCAAATGGAAGATAGGGTATGAGGATAAAATCCTGATGCTCGGTTCGTGTTTCTCGGACGAGATAGGCGAACAGATGCAGCAACGCTATCTGAACGTCACCTGTAATCCCTTCGGTACACTCTATAATCCTCTCTCGATCGCGCAAGCGATGAATTACCAATTACCAATGACCAATGACCCATTACTGCTCGTTGAGCACGACGGCTTATGGCACTCGATGGCGCATCATGGATCGTTTTCAAGGGCTACGAAAGAGGAGGCAGAGCGAACGGTACGTGCATCCATAGAAACTATGCAGCAGGCGTTGAAGGAAGCGACGGTGGTGATCGTCACGTTCGGTACGGCATGGGTCTATGAGAAAGATGGTGAGATCGTTGGTAATTGCCATAAGTTGCCGGAGAGTTGTTTTACACGGCGGCGTCTTTCGGTCGAAGAGATTGTGGCAGCATGGCGTCCCATCCTTGACCGCTATCCTGATAAACATTGGCTCTTTACTGTCTCGCCTATTCGGCATATCCGAGACGGTCTCCATGAGAACCAACTCTCTAAAGCCACACTCCTTATGGCGGTAGAACAACTCTCCTCCCTTGAGGGGAGGTCGGGTGGGGTTTTGTACTTCCCTTCTTACGAAATAATGTTGGACGAATTACGTGACTACCGTTTCTATGCCGATGATCTGGTGCATCCTTCGTCTTTGGCGGTGAGCTATATCTGGGAGCGGTTCGTGGATACCTTCTGCACACCCCAAACAAAAAATGAACTCGTGCTCCAACATAAGCGTTGGAAACACGAGCATCATCTTCCGTTACATTAAAATCTTAAATTTTAAATCTTAAATCAGCGTTTTAACGCTGCTATCGCTTCTTCGAGGGCTGCGATGCGGGCTTCCGCGTCCGCTTTCTTTTTGCGCTCTAAGTCCACGATCTCGGGTTTGGCGTTTGCCACGAAACGTTCGTTGCTCAGTTTCGCCATCACACCTTTTAAGAATCCTTGTTGGTGCGCGAGGTCTGCCTCGAGTTTCTTGAGTTCTTCCTCTACGTTGATGAACGCATCCATCGGAATCGCGAACTCGGTCGTACCGACAATGAATTTCGATGCGTTACCGCTTACTTCACCATTCACTACGACCTCCACATTCGCTAATTTATCTACGAGGGCGTTGAGCGGTTCCGGTGAGATGAGCGTGAGACGCTCCTTCTGCGGAATGTTCTTCGACGCACGTGCGTTACGTACACCGGCAATGATCTCTTTGAGGTTCTCTACTTCTTTGAGAATTTCACCATTAAGCGGAGCGTCACCATTTGCATCATTGAGCGAAGCGATCATTATCGATTCGCCTTCCTTGCGCTCATACAGGTTCTGCCAGAGTTCTTCCGTGATGAACGGCATGAACGGATGCAGTACACGCAGCAGGCGGTCGAAGAACGCCAGCGTAGCTTCATACGTAGCCTTGTCGATCGGTTGTTGATACCCGGGTTTGATCATCTCCAGATACCATCCGCTGAACTCGTCGCAGTAGAGTTTGTAGATCTCCATCAGCGCTTCGGAGAGGCGGTACTTGCTGAACAGATCAGCGATCTCAGCTTCGGTATTAGCGAGTTGAGCGGCAAACCATTCGATGGCATATTTAGAGGTCTCCGGTTGCGGGATATCCGCTACTTCGAGCCCCTTTACCATACGGAAACAGTTCCAGATCTTATTGCAGAAGTTACGTCCCTGTTCGCAAAGCGAATCATCGTACAGGATGTCGTTACCTGCCGGCGCACTCAGCAAAATACCCATACGCACGCCATCGGCGCCGAAACGCTCGATCAGATCCAGCGGATCGGGCGAGTTACCGAGCGATTTAGACATCTTACGACCTAATTTATCGCGTACGATACCCGTGAAATAGACATGCTTGAACGGCATCTTTCCTACGTATTCGTAGCCCGCCATGATCATACGTGCTACCCAGAAGAAGATAATATCCGGTCCCGTTACAAGGTCTGCGGTGGGGTAGTAATAATTGATCTCTTTGTTGTCGGGATGCTCAATGCCATCGAAGAGCGAGATCGGCCAAAGCCATGAACTAAACCAGGTATCCAGTGCACCTTCGTCTTGTACGTAGTTGCCTTCCGGCTTCGTCTCGGAAACGATGATCTTATCGTCCGGGTAATTCTCGAGGCCGGTCTCAGCCAGCAAGTCGGCATCGTAGTACGCCGGAATACGATGACCCCACCAGAGTTGGCGCGAGATACACCAGTCTTTGATGTTCTCCAGCCAGTTACGATAGGTATTCTTGTATTTGGCGGGATAGAAGACGATGTCGTCGTTCATTACCGGCGGTAGGGCGATATCTGCAAAATGCTGCATCTTCACGAACCACTGGAGACTCAACCGCGGTTCAATAGGAACATTCGTACGCTCACTGTAACCGACTTTATTGTCATAGTCCTCGATCTTCTCCACGAGTCCTGCTGTCTGCAGATCTTCCACGATCTGCTTGCGGCAGTCGAAACGATCCATGCCGTGGTACTTGCGTACGTTAGCCTGCAACTCGTCCTCCACCGTGTCCATGTTCAGATGCGCGTCCGGCGTGAAGATATCGATCGTCTTGAGGTTGTATTTCTGACCCAGCATATAGTCGTTCACGTCATGTGCCGGCGTCACTTTTAGACATCCCGTACCGAAACCGATCTCCACATAGCGATCCTCAATAATCGGGATCACACGGCCTACACCCGGTACGATCACATGCTTACCCCTCAACCACTGGTTCTTCTCTTCCTTGGGGTTGATACAAACGGCGATATCGCCGAAGATGGTCTCCGGACGGGTAGTAGCCACGATGGCATACTTACCCGGCTCTTCCGCTACCTCATAACGCAGGTAGTAGAATTTCGAGTGCTCCTCGTGATAGATGACCTCCTCGTCGCTCAACGCCGTCTGACGCTCCGGATCCCAGTTCACCATACGCAGGCCGCGGTAGATGAGACCTTTTTTATACAGGTCGCAGAAAACCTTGATAACGGCTTTGCTGCGCGTCTCGTCCATCGTGAAAGAGGTACGATCCCAGTCGCAAGAGCAACCGAGTTTGCGGAGTTGCTTGAGGATGATGCCTCCGTGTTCGTCTGTCCACGCCCACGCGTGCTTTAAGAACTCCTCGCGGGTAAGGTCGGATTTGTTGATACCTTGCTCTTTGAGGCGCTTGATCACTTTCGCCTCGGTCGCAATAGATGCATGGTCCGTACCCGGTACCCAGCAGGCGTTCTTGCCTTCCAAACGCGCACGACGAACGAGGATATCCTGAATCGTCTCGTTCAGCACGTGACCCATATGCAGCACGCCCGTAACGTTGGGCGGCGGAATAACAATCGTAAACGGTTCTTTTTGCTCACCTCGGTCGTTGACCGCATCCGGCTCGCTGTGAAAGAGTTTATTGTCCAGCCAGTATTGGTACCAGCGGGCTTCAATGTCAGTAGGATTATATTTACTATCCATAGAGTTTATATTTGATTTGTCATTTGTGGTTTCAGCCTTTGCGCCGAAAACGGCTGCAAAGGTACTGCTTTTTTCTGACATATGCAAGCCCGCACGTGATTTTTTCTCTTTTTTCTAATTACCATCCGCTGCTTGCGTGGCTCGGGCATATGGCGGATTAGCCCTCACCGTCCGCTCTCCACGAGCGGACAAGTTCGCCACCTCGCGTCCGGCATACCCGCGTCATACGCAGCCCCTTAGTCCCCCCTCTCCGTAAGGCCGCGGAAGATACCGGCCCGCCCGCGAGGTGCTCAATGCGGGTGTGCACGCTGTCGGTTTGTGCTCTCCGCATGGCATCCCACCTTCGTCGATTTCCTGAGATTTTATCCTGGATCATTCATCGTGCATTTTGGTGACATTTTTGTCACCACTCGCTGCATAGTTTTTTGAATCATTTTTGGCCATTTTGGACTAAAATAGCAAAAAACTTCATTTTTTGTGCCTCATTTCGAGCCCCAAAAGGATCCAAATTAGAGGCGGAAACAAGGCTCGTTCTATGCGTCCTAGACCATACCTATTTTTAATAGCACATAAACAACACATATACAATGATTTAAACACACATGTCACGACGCTTAAAAACACGCATTCTGATAGGTTTAAGCGGCATTATTGACCATTACGTCTCGCCCTCTATTTCGCTTCGCCTTCGCTCCTTCCCGCATGGCGCCCACCTTCCTCCGTTTCCTGAAATAATCGTGCCCTTGTGGCTAAGAAATTGTATTCTGGATCTTTCATCGTGCATTTTGGTGACATTTTTGTCGCCATATAGTCCCCTTTTTCTTGACTCTGCATAAAAATTCTCATTTTTTTGCGCTAATATTTGCATATTCCAATTTTTTGTTGTAATTTTGCAGCCGTGATGAGTTAAACTCATTGCAGACATATTGAAAAAGGCGTCTTACGCGCTTTGTTTTGGCTTACCGGAATCTAGCAAATTCACAAGCTACCAAAACATTGCAGCACAAGATGCTCATTGGTATGTATTAAAGGTACGCACATGCGTACATGTATATACATACGGCGTGGGCTTCAGTGTTGTTTGTTCAGTAGTAAAGGCAGTGCTAGAGCCTCGGTAAGCGGAACAGCAAGATTGCAGCTCCGCTTTTTTATGCATATACAACAAATAACAACTATTAAATATTTATACTTATGAAAAGAATTTTCTTTTTAATGTGTTTGATGCTTTTTGTTGCATTAACATTCGCGCAAAACTCCAAGAAAGTCGCTATCTTGGAAGTCGTGGATCGTGAAGGACGCTTGTCTTACAGTCAGAAACTCGTCTTGCGTAGCAACATGGCACGTGCCATAGCGAACACGGATGGTTACGAAGCCTACGATCGGTCTGATGTGGACATGATCATGAGTGAGCAGGATTTCCAACGCACTGGTATTGTGAGCGAGAAAGAAATCCAGAAACTGGGAGAAATGACAGGTGTATCGCTCATTCTCGTAACGGAAGGTGTACTTATCGACGCTAACAAAATCTTTGTAACGGCTAAGATTCTGAATGTGGAAACCGGACGTGTAGATATGACAGATAATACTACAATGGGGCTTGAATCCTCGGCTATGCAACAAGGCTGTAATGATTTGGCTCGCAAACTATTCGGTATTGGAGCAGTCGCTTCTCAGGCATCGAAATACTATGTTTCAGCATTGAGCGGTAATTATTATTCGTACCGTGGGCAAACGCTGGATGAGAAAGCATATATGAATTTCTTGCGGAATAATTGTCCAGAAGCATTCTCGCAATATAACAAAGGGCGCATCATGACCATTTCCGGTTGGGTGGCATTTGGTGTTGGTTTGGCAATGACAAGCATTGGTGCTGGCTTGATAATTGTGGGGAACAACAACTACCAAATAGCAGCAAAATCCTATAATGATAAAATTAATGAAGAACAGGCTAAGATAGACAAAATAGAGACTGAAATGAATAATAAATATGGTCATGAATATAGCAATGAGGATTGGCATTATACTTATGATAGATGGATGTATTATGAGTTTAACGATGATGAGTGTACCGAAATGGAAAACGCGTTAAACCAAATAGATGCATACAATGCCCAAATCAAACTATATGAGCAGCAGCGTGATGCGGATCCTGAGGTAGCTTCTGCATCTGGTATGAAAAATTCCGGTACCGCTTTAGCTGTTGTAGGTCCGATTGCAGCGGTGGGTTCCGTACCTTTGCTATATTTTGGTATCAAAACCAAGAAAAGTTCAACGGATATCTACAATAATACTTGTGCTTCATCAAGCGCAAAGCCCCTGTCTTTAAACCTGATTTCTGGATATAATGGAGTAGGATTAGCAGTTCAATTTTAATAATCTATCATATTAACCCTCAAAAAATCAAACATTATGAAAAAGATTCTCGTTTGTTTATTGGCAGTATGCCTCGGTATGTCTTTTACGGCAAGTGCTCAAACCGCTTATTCTAAGCAAAAAGCAAAACAAGCCAAGAAAGAGTACAAACAAAAAGTAAAGAAACTCAACAAGGAAGGTTGGCAAGTTTTCGGCTCTTCTCATACATTGGAGATGGCATTGCTCAATCACTATGAGGCTCTGGAGAAGGATAATGTAGCTGAAGTAGTTGGCTATGCGACCTCTGCCAGCAAAAATGTCGGCAAGGACAAGCTGATGATGTCTGCTTGCACCGCTTATGCGCAGATGATCGGGAGCAACATCAAAGGCCGCATTGTGGAAGATATGGGTTCTACCTTGACTACGGAAGAACTGGCTGAGTTTGACCATTTCTATTCTGCTTATGAGAACAAAGTGAAAGCAGAAATCCGCGGTGAGTTGCGCCCGTCGTATTCGATCTTCCGCCCGGTGAAAGTGCATGGCAAAGATGCTTTCGAGTTTGAGGCATATTACATCATCGACGAAGCTGCCGCTTCGCGTGCTCGTATCCGGGCATTCCAAGCCGCTGCAAAAGAATCCGCTGTTGCACAGAAATATGCAGATCAAGTTTCTAAATTTATCGAAGAAGCGTTCGTTGAAGAATAAATGCGCAGATTATTAAACATAGTTTGCTTACTATCAGTCATTTTGCCGCTTGCTGCACAAATGCCGAACTGGTATAATGCGGCAAGCCGCAAAATGTACTATCCGCTTGAAGCCTATTATACCGGCTATGCGGAGGGGGAACAACAAAAAGGCGAGGCTTTGGAAGACGCCATTAGCCGCCTTAAAGACGCAGCGCGCGCAGAGTTAGCTTCTACCATCCGGACGACTGTAGAACAAACAATAGACAGCCGTACGCAGAGCGATTTGGTACAATCTACACGGGATTTTGAGGAACAGATTCACGAATCCTTTTCCGTTGAGACACGTATCTCATCCAGCATAAAGGACATCCCCGGATTGCAGATTGAAGTGTACCATAATCCGTCCGGCGGAACTATTGCCGCCTTTGCATATGTCAAACGCCAAACGCTCGTAAATCAACTGACAAGACGAATCGCCATGTTGTCCGGCAAAGCCGAAAATGAGTGGCAACAATCGTTTTCTTATTATGAACAAGGACAAAAAACGCAAGCACGTTCACACGCAGAAAACGGAATGGCGCAATTAGCCCAACTGGAAGACTTGCAATCTTTACTGGCTATAGTGGATGAGTTTGCAGACGAAGAAACACTCCAGACAGCGCAGACACAAACACTCAAACGGCAATTAAAAGATATGTTGTCACAGTTGCGAAATGCAGTAGCAGTTTATCTTCAATGCGATGCAAAACTGATTGATAGCAACTATCCGGCATTGTGCGGAGCTGTGGAAGGAGCACTATCCGAAATAGGTGTTTCTTTTGTGGATGATCCGACTGCGGCAGATTGGGCGGTCTATATAACCGCTTCTGCGCAGGAGTATACAAAAACAGATTTCGGTTCGGTAAGTAACTATACCGCTTTTATAGAGGCGCATTTGGATATAGAACGGCTTTCCGATAAAAAACGCATCTATAGTAATAGTATCACATCCAAAAACAAATCTCATACAAAGGGCTTTGACCATGCAGCCCGTGAGGCCTATAAAGAAATCACGCCACAGATAGTATCGATTTTACAATCTCAAATAGCACAATAAGGATTCTTCCGATGTGAAATAGTTAGGGTGGGAGGTTACTCTCGCCCTTTTTGATTATTTTTTGGTCATTTTGGACAAAAAGCAAAGAATAATTTGCATATGTCATTTTTTTGTTGTACCTTTGCAGCCGCAAAGGTTTTGAACGAATAATATTTAACCAAATCGATATATGAAAGAGTTCAATTTGACAGCCAAGATGCGTGCCTATAAGTGGGACGAATTGACAGAGGAGCAGCGTAAGGTAGTAGAAGTAGCGAAAGAGCAAATCAAACGCAGCTATTGTCCGTATAGCGGTTTCCATGTAGGAGCAGGTGCATTGTTGGCGAATGGAGAGATCATCCGTGGTGCGAACCAAGAGAATGCGGCCTATCCGAGTGGTTTGTGTGCGGAGCGAGTGGCGCTTTTTGCTGCCGGCGCGCAATACCCGGACCAGCCGGTAACGAAGTTGGCTATCGCTTGTTTTACGGGCGGTCATTTCACCAAAGAGCCGGGTTCGCCTTGCGGTTCCTGCCGTCAGGTGATGTTGGAGACAGAGCATCGCTATCCGAATCAAAAGATGGAGGTGTTGCTGTATGGTGAGGATGCAACGTATGTATTTGAGTCCGCAGCCGACCTGCTGCCGCTTATTTTTGTGAAGGAGAACCTCAAAGGGTGAGATTAATTAAAAAAATAGACATTTATCTGCTCCGGAATTTTCTGGGGCTCTTTTTGGCTACGTTCTTTATTGCCATTTTTATCCTGCTGATGCAGTTCATGTGGATGCATGTGAACGATCTGGTAGGAAAAGGAATAGGCATCGGGGTGCTGGCGGAGTTCTTTATTTACGCCGCGGCATCGGTAGTACCCTTGGCCTTGCCTTTGGCAATCTTGCTTAGTTCGCTCATTTCGTTCGGTAACTTAGCCGAAAAATTTGAGTTGACGGCGATGAAAGCAGCGGGTATCTCGCTCTTCCGCATCCTGCGTCCGCTGACCTTTTTTGTGATGATGCTGAGTGTGGGAGCGTTCTTTTTCAGCAATAATGTCTTGCCTAAGTCGCAAACCAAGCTGTGGGCGCTCATTTTCTCGCTTCGCCAGAAGAGTCCGGAGTTGCAAATTCCGGTAGGTGAGTTCTACGATGAGATAAGCGGATACCAGATCTATGTACGCGACAAAACGCCCAAAGGTGAGTTGCTCAATATTATGATCTACGACTACTCGATGGGTTTTGAGAACGCGAAAGTAATGGTAGCGGATACAGGTCGTCTGGCTGCCAGTGCCGACAAACGCTATCTGACGTTGGACCTGATCAACGGGGAGTCCTTTGAGAACCTGAATAAGAAACAGCAGAAAGCGACAGGAACAACGAAGAGTATCCCGTACCGCCGTGAGACCTTCAGTCATAAGCGTATCATCATTGATTTTGCGACGGACTTTAACCGATATGATGAGTCGATCTTGGAGGATCAGCATGTGAGTAAGAACGTGGTGCAGTTGACGCACTCGATCGATTCCGTGCGTGGCGTTTCGCGTGAGCGATGCCAAGAGCAGAGTGCGCAGATGATCAATGAGCGTTATTTCGGGCGTGACACACGTCGTGCCACCGTGGTGCTACCGACAGATATTACACCGGAAGAGCGTAAGCATTATAACGTAGATAGCCTGTGGGCTTCGTTGAGTGTTGCTCAACATCGCCAAGCTCTGAGCATCGCCGAAGAACGCGCGCAGAACTACCGCGATCAGGTTGAATACAACGCGATCTTGCTGGATGATGCCGACCGCTATATTCGTAAGCATGAGATCGAGTTGTACCGTAAGTTCACCCTGGCCTTTGCCTGCCTGGTGTTCTTCTTTATCGGTGCGCCGCTCGGTGCCATCATCCGCAAAGGTGGTCTGGGTGCGCCGGTTGTCATCTCCGTCATCCTGTTTATCATCTATTATATCATTGACAATACGGGCTATAAGATGGCGCGCGAAGCGATCTGGCCCTGTTGGACGGGGATGTGGCTTAGTTCGTTTGTACTGCTGCCGGTAGGCATCTTCCTGACCTACAAAGCAGCGACCGACTCGCCGCTCTTTAACCCCGAAGCATGGAAGGTGAAAATGGACAAACTAAAGTTGAAAGTTAAAACGATTTATGAGAATCAATACAATAGAAGAAGCGTTGGCTGATTTCCGGGAAGGGAAATTCGTTATCGTAGTGGACGATGAGGATCGCGAGAACGAAGGCGATTTCATTATTGCTGCGGAGAAGATCACGCCGGATAAGGTCAATTTTATGTTACAGCATGGTCGCGGTGTACTCTGCTGTCCGATCACGGAGCAGCGTTGTGCCGAGTTGGACTTGATGCATCAGGTGACGAACAATACCTCGATGTTAGGTACGCCGTTTACGGTGACGGTAGATAAATTAGAAGGCTGCACAACGGGTGTCTCTGCGGCTGACCGCGCGGCTACGATACAGGCCTTAGCCGATCCGAACTCTAAGCCGGAGACCTTCGGTCGTCCGGGGCATATCAACCCGCTCTATGCCAAAGCGGGTGGGGTACTGCAACGTGCAGGCCATACGGAAGCCGGTGTCGATCTGGCACGTCTGGCGGGTCTGCATCCTGCGGCGGCTCTCATCGAAATCATGAACGAAGACGGCACGATGGCGCGAATGCCGCAGTTGCAAGAGGTCGCGAAGGAATTCAACCTCAAGATCATCACCATCAAGGACCTCATTGCTTATCGGCTCCGTAAAGGGGAAAGGTTAATGGTGAAAGGCGAAAGGTCTCTCGTCGAGAAGGGCGAGACGGTCTTTCTTCCTACGCAGAGCGGCGAGTTTATGTTAACGCCTTTCCGCGATCTGACGACAGGGCTCGAGCATGTGGTGCTGACCAAAGGGGAATGGAAAGAAGATGAACCGGTGCTTTGTCGGGTGCACTCGAGTTGTATGACGGGTGACGTGTTCGGCTCGATGCGTTGCGAATGCGGCGAGCAGTTAGCCAGAGCGATGCAGATGATCGAAGCGGAAGGACGCGGGATCATCGTCTATATGAATCAGGAAGGACGCGGTATAGGCCTTATGAATAAGATACGCGCGTATAAGTTGCAAGAGCAGGGGGAAGATACAGTGGAGGCGAATGTGCATCTGGGTTTCCGTCCCGATGAACGCGACTATGGTGTCGGCGCACAGATCTTACGCGAGATGGGTGCACATAAGCTGAGGTTGATGACCAATAACCCTGTGAAACGTGTGGGCTTGGAGAGTTACGGCATCGAAATCGTTGAGAATGTGCCGATTGAGATTCAACCTAATAAGTGGAATGAACGCTATATGCGTACCAAAAAAGACAAGATGCACCACGACCTGAAGCTTGTATAAAGTGTTTGGCACGGTTTTTGAAAGAATAAATGAAAAAGAGTACAAACCCTTTTAAACAACTACAATTATGAAACGATTAACTACACTTCTGATGACACTGGCGCTGGTAAGCACCATGTTATGGGCAGATGAGACGATCACCGTTTCTGCCAAAAGTTCTGACATCTCGGAAGGACTCGATCTGAAGGTGGTAGCTAAGCTTTTTGCGGAGGCTAAGAACCTGGAAGAGTTCGAGACGATGCTCAACAACCCGGACAGCGCATTCTGCAATCTCGATCTGAATGGCGACGGTCAAGTGGACTACTTACGCGTAGTAGAGACAGGCGAAGGAAACAAGCGTCTGATCGTACTGCAAGCTGTTCTCGCCAAAGATATCTATCAGGACGTGGCCTCTATCTATGTAGAGAAAGACGAGAAGAACGAAGTAAGCGTTCAAGTGATAGGTGACGAGTACGTATATGGTTCGAACTATATCATCGAACCGGTTTATATCTACCGTCCTGTTATCTACGACTGGTTCTGGAGCGACGCATGGTACGCATGGCATAGTCCTTGGTACTGGGGTTATTACCCGAGTTGGTGGTACGCACACAACTGCTGGGCACACGACTGGTATTGGCATCACTGCTACGCTTTCCATCATCATCACCATCACTGCTCGTTCCGTCCGGGACATCATATCCACCACGGCTATCATGACATGCATCATCACGTAAGCCATCGTGACTACGCCGTAGCGCATCCGGAGCGTTCGTTTGAGCGTCGCAATGCAGGAATGGTTAATGCCCGCGAGATCCGTAATACGCACAGTGTACGCGCTAACTCTTCTGTTCGTTCGGCATCGCCTGTAGCAGGAAGTCGTGCAGCAGTAAGCTCCAGTGCACGCAGTGCAAGTACTTCTACTCGCAGCACAAGTGCCACCGCTACACGTAGCGCAAGTAATTCTACTCGCAGCACGAGTGCCACAGCAACCCGTAGTACCGGCACTTCGACCCGCAGCACCAGTAGCAGTGTAGCACGCACGCCGAGTACGAGCACGAGTACACGCAGTACCAGTACGGTTTCTCGCAGTACCGGCACCTCGACTCGCAGTACCAGCAGCAGCGTAGCACGTACGCCGAGTACGAGCACAAGTACACGCAGTACATCTACACGTACAACAAGCGCCTCAACGCGCAGCGGAAGTACATACTCCGGCGGTGGAGGCGCAAGTAGTAGCCGAGGAGGAAGTAGCGTAGGCTCTAGCCGAGGTGGCAGTAGCGCTCCTTCATCAGGAGGCAGCAGAGGAGGCGGAGGATCAGTGCGCCGCTAACATATTCTTAGGATCGAGCAGCTCATCGAGCTGCTCTTTTTGTAGCAGCCCATGCTCCAGCACCAGGTCATAGACACTACGGCCGGTCTCCAGCGCTTCTTTGGCGATCTTTGTCGATGCTTTATATCCGATCACAGGGTTGAGCGCGGTGACGATACCGATCGAGTGCTTAACGGTCTCGAGATTATGCTCACGGTTCAGCGTGATGCCGTCAATACATTTCTCGCGCAGGATAGCCATCACATTACGCAGCCAGGTGATGGACTCGAAGATGCACTCGGTGATGATCGGCTCCATGACGTTGAGTTGCAGCTGACCTGATTCAGCGGCGAAGGTGACGGCTGTGTCGTTACCGATGACCTTGAAGCATACCTGGTTCGTTACCTCCGGAATGACCGGATTCACTTTTCCCGGCATGATAGACGAACCCGGTGCCATCGGCGGCAGGTTGATCTCATGCAGGCCGCAACGCGGACCGGAAGCCATGAGACGCAGGTCGTTACAGGTCTTGCTTAATTTCACAGCCAGACGCTTGAGGGCTGCCGAATAGCTGACATAGGCGCCTGTATCCGGTGTTGCTTCCACGAGGTCGCTCGCAAGCGTGAAGGGTTCGCCCGTCAGTTCGCACATCTTCTTGATGCACAGTTCTGCATAGCCTGCTACCGCATTCAGACCCGTACCGATCGCTGTACCGCCCATATTGATCTCATAGAGCAAGTTAACGTTGCGGCTGAGGTTTGCTACCTCTTCCTCGAGGTTATTGGCAAAGGCATGGAACTCCTGACCGCTCGTCATCGGTACGGCATCCTGCAACTGCGTACGGCCCATCTTGATCGAGTCATTGAACTCATCTCCTTTCTTACGCAAGGATACGATGAGGCGTTGCAGCTCTTCTACCAGCCCGCGGTTCATGCGGATGAAGGCATAGCGGAAAGCAGAAGGGTAGGCATCATTGGTGCTCTGCGCGCAGTTAACATGATCGTTCGGCGAGCAATATTGGTACTCACCGCGTTGATGACCCATGATCTCCAAGGCACGGTTCGCAATGACCTCATTCGCGTTCATATTCACCGTTGTTCCGGCACCTCCCTGCACCATATCGGTGGGGAACTGGTCATGCATCTTTCCGTCGATGATCTCACGGCAAGCCTGTGCGATCGCTGCATAGATCTCATCGTTGATGACGCCTAAGTCATGGTTCGCCTCGACGGCCGCTAACTTGATGTATCCCATAGCGATGATATACTCCGGGAAGTCGGACATCTTGAGGTTAGAAACCTTGTAGTTGTTAATACCGCGTTGGGTCTGCACCCCATAATACGCGTTTACCGGTACTTGCATTTCGCCCAGCAAGTCGGACTCAATTCTGTAATTCATATTATTGTGATTTAAAGATTCTACTTTAATTGATAGCTCCTAACAGGGACTTGACGAACTCAACCCGGTTAAAGCATTGCAGGTCGGTCATCTGTTCGCCCAGACCTATATAGCGTACCGGAATCTTGAATTGGTCGCTGATGCCGATGACTACACCACCTTTGGCGGTGCCGTCCAGTTTCGTGATAGCGAGGGACGATACTTGTGTCGCTGCCGTGAACTGACGTGCCTGCTCGAAAGCGTTCTGACCGGTTGAACCATCCAGCACCAACATCACGTCATGCGGTGCGTCGGGTACTACCTTTTGCATCACGTTCTTGATCTTGGTCAACTCGTTCATCAGGTTGATTTTGTTATGCAGACGGCCCGCTGTGTCGATCAGCACCACATCGGCGTCGTTTGCCTTAGCGGACTGCAGGGTGTCGAACGCTACGGAAGCCGGGTCCGAGCCCTGTTGCTGTTTGATGACGGGTACGCCTACGCGTTCGCCCCAGATGCATAACTGCTCCACAGCAGCTGCACGGAAAGTGTCGGCTGCACCCAGATAAACTTTCTTACCGGCTGCTTTATACTGGTAAGCTAACTTACCGATGGTAGTCGTCTTACCTACGCCGTTGACACCTACGACCATGACGACGTAGGGCTTGGCGGGAAGCGGTGCACTGAAATCCAGTACATCTTCCACATTGTTCTCTTGCAGCAGCGATGCTATCTCATCTACCAGCAGGTTCTTCAGTTCGTCCGTACCGATATATTTATCGCGTTTGACGCGTTCCTGCACACGCTCAATGATACGCAAGGTCGTCTCTACGCCTACGTCCGAAGTGATGAGCGCTTCTTCCAAGTTATCCAGCACCTCATCGTCAATGGTCGATTTGCCGACGATAGCGTGACCGATCTTACTGAGCACCGACTCCTTGGATTTCTCCAAACCTTTGTCAAGTGTCTCTTTCTTCTCTCTGTTAAATAATCCGAAAAATGCCATTATCTGTAGTTTTTTCTCATTCGTTTATATTCTTTTCGTGCCTCATAGACTGCTTTGGCGCTGCCTTTTTTGCCGGTGGCGAGGAACATAGCCGCTGCGGCATAGTCCAGGAAGAACCGAAGCGTCAGCACGATCCACGGGAAGCGGCGGTTCTTGTAGATCATCAGCAGGTTATTGCGGAAATTAAGGAAGGTCTTACGGGGGTTGTCATAACTGAGCGAACCGCCTCCGAGGTGATAGACCACGCTTTGCGGTACGCACGCCAATTTCCATCCTTTGTTCCGCATACGCCAGCATAGGTCAATCTCTTCCTGATGGGCGAAGAACGCGGCATCGAGTCCTCCGCACTCCTTATATACGCTCGTTCGCACGCACATGCATGCGCCTGTGGTCCAGTCTATCTCAGCAATCGTGTCGTACTGTCCGTGGTCTTGTTCTACGCGTCCGAATCGGCGTCCGCGACAATAGGGATAGCCTAACCAGCTCAAGTATCCGCCTGCTGCACCGGCATGCTCAAAACGGTCCCGTTCCCGCCATGCGCGTATCTTCGGTTGCACGGCCGCTACCTCCGGATGCGCTGTCATATAATCGAGAAGGGGACTCAGCCATCCTTCTGTCACCTCCACATCGGAGTTGAGCAGCACCACGTACTCGCTCTCTACCTGTTCGATCGCTTTGTTGTATCCCTCTGCAAAACCATAGTTTATATCCAGGACGATCGTCTTGACGGAAGGAAACTCTTTGCGCAGAACCTCTAAGCTATCGTCCGTACTGCCGTTATCAGCCACAATGATCTCTGCGCCTTTCGTATGCGCGATGACCGAAGGCAGATAGGTACGTAGCATCTGTGCCCCGTTCCAGTTAAGTATTATGACTGCGGTTTTTTCCATTTAAAACGGTTATGTGTCCAAAGCCACAAATGCGGCTGTGCTAATATATTCTCCTCTAGTTTTTTGGTATAAGCCTTTGTGATCTCGCCTTCTTCCGTCTGCTGCGGCGCGGCACTGATCACCTGTACATCTACGTGGTAGTAACCTCTCTTGGTTCGTGTCGTATAAGCGAAGAAGACGGGAAAACCGAATTTTTTGCTTAGCATCTCTCCGCCATCTAAAAAGCCTGTCTCCTGATGCAGAAAATCTACCCATATACGTGTCACTTCCGGTCGTGGTTTCTGGTCGCTAATCAGTCCTACCGTAACTGGCTTTTTTTCTGCCCGATATTTCACCATTTCCCGCAAGATCCGTTGTTTCTCTACACACACACCGCCCCGCTTCTCACGGATAGCCAACATCAGCCGATCCATGCTCTTGTTCTTCAATCGCCGATAGACATTCATCTCCGTCACGCCCTCACTCAACCATTGTTGCACCGATGCCATCCACTCCCAATTGCCGAAATGCGCCAACATAAAAATGCCTCCGCCTGCTGCATCTACAAGCCTGTTCACTTCCTCCATATTCCCGATATCCAGCCGTTCCCGCATCTCTTCATCTTTCATGCTGTACCCGTAGAGGGTCTCCGCAAACGTATAGCAGAACTGATGATAAAAATCCTTCTCGATCTGCTTGCGTTCGGCCTCTGTCTTGTCCGGGAAAGAGTTGCGCAGGTTCATCGCAACGATCTTCCGGCGGTACCGCACCACGTAATACATCAGCGGATACACGAAATAATCCGCCAATGCATAATGCACGCGAAGGGGCAAACGACTTAGAGCAGCGGCGCAATGAAGTAACATAGCCAACTAAAAACAGTGATGATAGGGGCAGCCAAAAGGACGCTGTCAAAGCGATCCAATATACCGCCATGTCCGGGTAGGAAACGACCGGAGTCTTTGACACCCAACGACCGTTTTAAGAGACTCTCCATCAGGTCGCCGATCGTACCGAAGGTGCTGACGAAGAACGCAAATAGCAGTGGTATCAACCATGCCGAACCCTCCGCCTGCAGATCTGTGAACCAACCGAAAGCATGCAGTATATATGCTACGCCAACGGTGAAGACCACGCCACCGATGAGGCCTTCCCAACTCTTCTTGGGGCTGATCATCGGCGCCATCTTATGGTTTCCGTTCTTCCGTTTGGCGGTCAACGAACCTACGCAGTACGCGCCGGTATCATTTACCCATATCAGGACGAATAAGGCCAATAATAGCCATTTGTCCAAAAATCCCAAGAAGAGCAAAGTCGCCAAAGGTAAGGCGATCATCACCTGTGAGATAAGCAGGTTGCCCCAGTTCTGCAAAGGCTGATGAGAGGTATTCCAAATCTCATCCAGTAAGGCAAAGATGAGCATCAGCATATAGGCGGCACCGAAGATGAAACCGGAAAAATGCAGGTTCTGTTCACTCCCCTCAATGCGCCAAGCCAGACATTCTACAGTCATCCATAACAAAACCGTTGTTACTAGGGCATATACACGCAGTGCGCGAGGCGAATGCACCAAGCGATGAAACTCATCCACCGCCAGCATGCAGAATAGGAAAAACAGGATGCTGAAAGCATACGGGCTCCAAAGGATGCTACCTACTACGCAGGCCACAAAAACACTCCCACTTAGGGTTCGTTTCCAAAATTCGGACATAATAATTCAATTTTGCACGCAAAATTACAACTTTTTTTGCATATATGCAAGAATTTTACTAAATTTGCAGCGTTTTTTGAAAAATTATGGAAAATAACACGATTGAAATGGCTCTTTTGGAGCCGGAAGAACGAGAGTTAGTGGCATTTATCTATAATGCCATTCCTACTGAAGACCGAGGTGAACTGACCGCCGACGATATCCTGTTGGTGCTGGATCTGATGGATGACTACCTCGAGGAGCAGGGTTTGCTGCGCGAAGATCCCCAGACCGGTGAGATGGAGTACCTCGAAGGCGATGTGGACGAGACGGAGCAACTCAATTACGTGCTGGCGGGTGTAAAGGAAGAAGGACGACCGATCACAGGCGTACAGATTCAACTTATCCAGGATGCCGAGTTGCAATTCGGTATCGAAAAAGGTTACTACGAAGAGGAGTGAGCCGCATAGCTACCATAGGGTTCTTTGATGGGGTCCATAAGGGGCATCAGTTCCTGTTTGAGCATCTGATATCGGAAGCGGAGCAGCGTGAGCTGGAGCCGTTAATCGTGACCTTTCGGCATCATCCGCGCGTGACGCTGCAGTCGGACTATGTCCCGCAGTTACTCACTACGCCCGAAGAGCGTCAGCGTTTGCTTCAAACCTATGGCGAGGTGCTGATGTTGCCTTTCGAGGAGATCCAAAGTCTCACAGCGGCGGATTTTATGACGATGCTACGGGATACTTACGGCGTCTCTGCCATCATCATGGGGTACGATCATCGTTTCGGATCGGACCGCTTGCGGCATCCGCAGGACTACCGTCGTATCGGTGCGTCGCTGGGCATTGAGGTCCTCACGCTTAACGAGTATGTTGAAGGCGAGTGGCACGTCTCTTCAACGGAGATACGTACCGCGCTCGAGAATGGCAATATTGCCGTGGCAAACGAACTTTTAGGACGCCCTTACAGCCTATGCGGCACGGTGGTGCATGGCAAGGCATTAGGTCGTACGATCGGTTTTCCGACGGCCAACATAGCGCCAGCCGACCCGCATAAGATCGTTCCCAAAACAGGCGTCTATATGGCGCGCATTGATACGCCAACGATGGACAACGCGCCGGCTTTCGTCAATATTGACCAGCAGGGTGTTATCGAGGCGCATATCCCTTCGTACAAAGGCGATCTGTATGACCGCCAATTGGAGATTCACTTCGTGCAGTTCTTGCGCGAAGAGCGTCATTTCGAAAGTTTGGAGGAATTAAGGGCGCAGATCAAGGACGATATTGATAGCATCCTGCGTCCGGCTTAATACCGGCGCGTGAGAAACCTTCTCTATCCAAAGGATAGGGTAGCGCCACGATGCTATCGCCTATACCTCGTGCCGGACTCAGGCTGTCCAGGCGAAAATCATAATAGACGTATTCCTTGTATTTATAGTAATTATTGACAAACACTTTCGTGGTGTCTTGTCCGATGTAGTTTCCGACGAACTTACCCGGATAATAAGGCTCGATCGGCGTAGCGAGAACGAGTTGTTCTTTTTGATAGCCGGTGATGATACTATTGTAGAACGAAGTGATCGTCTGCGGAGCGGTCTTACTCAAGTTATCGATATAGACCGCTGCCGCTTCGGGTTTGTAGTTGTCGTTCGGCTGCAGACGGATATTCGTGTTGCCGTAATAAGAAGCTATTGTCGTATGGATAAAATCTTGCTTGCCGCCTTCGCAATAAACGCAGTACGAGGCGCAGTTACTGATCTCCGTGTTCGTCACCAAGGCATCCACATGAATCAGTACCAAACCATACAACGTATGGTTGTGAATCCGACATCCGTCCATACGCAGGTTTGGCAACGAACCCGTACAACTGCTCCAGCAGTACAATCCAATATTACCGGATAAAATATCCACATATGCCAAGTCATACTGCTGCGGCTTATCGGCCTGCAGGTAGATTCCGTTCCAACTGCCGCCGGCATAGGCGTAGGGAACGGAATCGAAGAGTCGGTCTAATCTGTCCCCTCGAATGATGATCGGTTGATACAATGAACCCACCGCCGTTACATCGCCCGTAATGCAGATACAAGCGCCGCTATGCATGTACAAGGTCGAACCGGCATCGATCGTCACATCGCCGTCAATACGTAAGGTATCGAAGATGAGGTAAGGTAGGGTAGATGTAAAATGATATCCGTTCAGCACCTTCTTCGTCCTTATACGCGTCACATCTTGACCATACGCCTCCAGACATACCGCCTGTGTGGCACCGCTTTTCAGGTGAAAATGCAACTGATCTTCAGTCAGTACCGCACTGTTTACCCCGGTCTTGTTCATCCGTGTGCGTACGAAAACGAACGCGCTGTCCCCGCCGTTGATCGTCATCTGTTTGATACGCGACAAGTCCTGCTCTCCGTCGATATTCACTTCGAAAATATGCGTGCTGTCTAACCAAATCCGGTCGATCGCGATCGCGGAAGCGTTGCGGTTATAGACCATTAGCTGCAAGGTCGCACTGCCTTGGTTGGTGAAAATCGTATCAAATCGAAGCGTGTCGGTCGAGAAAGTCAGGCGCAGCGAAGGATCATCGCTTACCGTATATTCGCGACAACTAACCATTATAAGCAAAATCGCCACGAAAAAGAATATGTGCCTTTCACTTTTCACCTTTCACCTTATTCGAAATTGAAAGTCAGACAGACACAACTGCTGGTCAACCGTTGGATGGCATTGGTGTAGAACGCATCTTGCGGAGCGAGTTCCATACGTCCGTCCGCAGGGTAGAGTTGGTCGGCAAAACCGATGCGGTACGTGATTTCCGGACAGAACTTAAACCACTGGAAATACAGATCGACGCCAAAACCGACCTCGCAGAAGTAGTCCATCAGGTTCATCACCACGGGTTTCTCGCGGTCGCGACTCACGTTGAAGCTCACACCGCCACCGGCAATGACATAGGGGCGGTAGTTTCCTTCCCGTGCCGCCGTCCATTTGAGGTAGAGCGGTAACGAGACGGGCATGGCGAGTACATCCACCGTCGCACCGTGCCCCGGACTACCTGCTACGGGTCTTCCGCTTTCCGTCTTGTAGGTCAGGCTGCGGCTGGCAAATTGCATTCCCGGACAGAAACGCAGACTGAGGTAATTACATAGCCGTAAATCCGTCACAAAACCCACATTGAAGCCCGGTAGCAGACTGCTCACACGGCTGTGATAGATCTCCGTTTGCCCTGTGATGGGGTCGGCGATAGGCACCTCGCTGTCCGTGACAAAGAACGAACTGAAGTTGACGCCCAACTGAAAGCCGAAGTGGAAGAGTCTATCATCCACATACGGCTTGTTCATCGCCTGCTGTGCCTCGCAAGTTGAAAATTGAAAATTGAAAATTGAAAGGAAGAAAAGAATGAGAATCCCTTTCACCTTTAACCTTTCAATTTTCACTAAATATGTCCTTTCACTTTTCACCTTTCACTTTTCACTTTTCAAAATCCGCTATCCGTATGTCCGTTTCCGCTATCATCGAAGTCATCGCTTCCGCCATCGAAATCGCCGTCCGGACGACCGCGTTTGCGACCCATTTGGTTGCCGAAGTTATAGGTCAGCGTTAGGCTGATCGAACGGCTATGCCATCTATTCTCGCTAAACTGCCAGAAACCTGCACCCCAAGTGGTGTTACGCCGTGCACGGCTATCCAAAATATCGCGCACATTCAGCGCCAGGGCTAATTGTTTGTTGAGGAAGGTATGTCTCAGACCCAGATCGATCGAGTAGCTGTGACTCGTCGTACCTTGTGCAACCACACGCGGCGAACGGTATGCAGCCGTCAGCTGTCCACTGAAGTCCTTGGTGAAGAGGAACTGCGCGTTCACGCGTACCGAGCCGGCAAAAATATTCTGCTTGGGCAGGTTCACAGGAATAGCGGTACCTTGGTGCATGATCGTTTGGTTCACCGCCGCGATATTATTCCAGTAAAAATTGGCGCTGGTCGTCAGTTGCAGCAATTCGCCGAACAAACGGTTCTTCGCTACCAATTCGACACCTAACTCCTGACGCGTCGCCACATTGAGGTACGTGTTTTTCATCACGTTGCCCTCCATGTACTTGATGTTCTGCACCGCACCCTCTCCATATTTCCAGAATACGCCGGCACTCAGCGTATGACGCTCCCAACTCTTGAGATAATTCAACTCGAGGTTATTGGTGTAGGCGGGCAACAGATCCACGTTACCATAGCCGATGTTCGTACTATCGCTGAAGTCCATGCGCGGGTTGATCTGGTGGCCCCACGGACGGCGAACACGACGCGTATAGTTCAACTGCAACTCATGGCCGTTACCGAAATCATAGCCGATATAGGCGCTCGGGAAGAGTTGGAAATAAGATGTATCTTTCTTGTTCTCCATTCCCGCGTACGAGTCCTGGATGGCTCCCGTGCCGTCTTTATAATGCGACTCCAGATGACGCATGTAGTACTCGCCACGCAGACCTACCTGCAGCGACAACTTGTCCCAGAATCGGTTTCCGTAGGTCACATACAACGCATGGTTCTGCGTCAGTCCGTTGAAGTCCGTATAGTACTCGTTTAGTTCTTGGATATGCGTGCCGTCGGCATAGTTGTTATGCGCGTCCGCCGAACTGTTACTCCAGTTACGCGTGTAGTCATATCCCGCTTCCAGACGACTTTGCGGCGTCGGTTTCCATTCATAGTCGGCCTTGATCTCGATGCCTTGCTCCTTGCTCCAACTGTTCTGGTCCTGATAGGTCGTGTCCGTGCCTTCGATCTGTGTATAGTCGGTCAGCATATTGAAACCGAAATGGTTATACGTTCCGCTGACGTTCAACTTATGCTCGTCCATCTCGAACTGGTAGTCGAGGGTCGCGTTACCGCCCGGATGATAGCCTGTGCCGTACTGGTCGCGGGTATAGGAGCGGTTATTGGCACTATTGATGACGTCTGTGTAGGTATAGGCACGATGGTTGTTATTGCTCATCGTGAATACTTTCGGATCGCTCACCATGCCAAATCCCGATACGCCGATCGTATGGCCTTCTGCGACATGAAAATTTAGACCGCCGCGGGCGAACATACCGCCGCCTTTATGCGTCTGCGTACCCTCTTGCACCAGGTGACTCGTGATCAGACTCGAGTCCAACACCTGGCTACCCGTTCCACTCAGGTTATAGCGGTCCGTCGTGCTACCTCCGTTGCTCGTGTGATAGCGATAGCCCACATTGAAATAGCCGTCCACCGGCCCGGCATTGAAATTGATGTTAAAGCCCACATTGGCGCCCGGAGGGGTCGTCCAGGGTTTGGCCAAAGCGTAGTCAATACCAGCCTGAATCGAACCGTAATAACCGGCAGCGCGGTCTTTTTTCATCACCAGGTTGATGATGCCGGACGTTCCTTCGGGGCTGTACTTCGCGGACGGGTTGGTGATCAACTCGATCTTCTCGATCGTACCTGCCGGCATCTGTTGCAGCACCTGACCGCGGTTCTCAGAGTTGAGACCTGCCGGCTTGCCGTTGATCCAGATCTCCACATCTTCGCTGTTACGCAGGCTGATGTTTCCTTCCTGATCCACATCCACCGACGGGATATTCTCCAGCACATCGGTCACCGATGCGCCGGCTGAAGCGATATTCTGATCGACGGTGAATACTTTCTTGTCTAACTCAAAACGCATGGAGCTACCCTGCGCTACCACTTCGACGTCCCGCAGCGTTTGCGTATCTTCCTTGAGTGCGATTCGACCTATATTCAGCGGTTTACCGCTTACCGTGATCTGTTTGCGTTGCTCGCTATAACCCATGAACGACACGACCAGCGTGTATTCGCCGTCCTTGACGTCCAGCGTAAAGTTACCTTCCGCATCGGTGATCGTACCCGTGATGAGTTGATCGCCCTTCATGACGCTGACGTTCGCAAAATCAATCGGTTTCTTCGTCCCGAAATCAACCGCCTTACCGGTCAACTGGGCTGCCATCAAAGACGCACTAACGCTTATCAGCAGAAACAAGGTATAGAACAGCTTCTTCATATCCTTTTGTTCCATGTCCTATGATGCTGTGTGCACAGACATCGGTTAATAAACTTTGTTGCCGGAAAGGCTCGCGTTGGCGGATGTCGCTGATATGTACTTCCACTACCGGCACCTCGCAGTCCTCTACTGCATCGCGCAACGCTACGCTCGTATGCGTGTACCCGCCTGCGTTCAGTATTATTCCGTCGCCATCAAAGTCCTGAATCGCATCGATCAGGTCGCCTTCGTGGTTCGACTGCACATACGTAAAGAAGACCTCCGGCCATTGTCGCTGGATAGCTAACAAAATCTGTGCCATCGTCTGCGTACCGTAGATCTCCGGTTTACGCGTTCCCAGACGGTTCAGATTAGGTCCGTTGAGAATTAATATCTTCATCGTGCGCCGTTAACGGCTAATAAAAATTCGTCGTTATCTTCGGTTCGCTCCATGTAGCTCTTCAGTTTCTCCATGGCTTCCTGACCGCTCATATCGCTCAGCATCTTACGGATCTGCCACATGCGGCTCAGTACGTCTGCCGGTAAAAGCAAATCGTCACGACGCGTACTCGATGCCGGGATATCCACGGCCGGGAAGATACGCTTGTTGGCTAACTTGCGATCGAGCTGCAGTTCCATGTTACCCGTTCCCTTGAATTCCTCAAAGATGAGGTCGTCCATCTTACTTCCGGTCTCGGTCAAAGCCGTCGCGATGATGGTCAAGCTGCCGCCGTTCTCAATGTTACGGGCGGCACCGAAGAAACGTTTCGGTTTATGCAGTGCCTGTGCTTCTACACCGCCGGACAGCACTTTACCGCTCGACGGAGCCACGGTGTTGTAGGCACGAGCCAAACGAGTGATCGAATCAAGCAGGATAACGACGTCATGACCGCTCTCTACCAAGCGTTTCGCTTTCTCATGGACGATATTGGCTACGCGCACATGGTTCTCGGCCGGCTCATCGAAGGTCGAAGCAATCACTTCGGCGTCCACGCTGCGCGCCATGTCGGTCACCTCTTCCGGACGCTCGTCGATGAGCAGAACGATCATATAAACCTCCGGGTTGTTATGCAGAATAGCATTGGCTAACTCCTTGAGCAACACGGTTTTACCGGTCTTCGGCTGCGCTACAATCAGACCACGTTGACCCTTACCGATCGGGCTGAACAGGTCGATCATACGTACGCTCAGGCTGTCTTGACGATTTCCTACACACAACTTGAATTTTTCATCGGGGAAGAGGGGAGTGAGGTTCTCAAACGCTACCCGTTTCTTCGCCAACTCAGGGTCAAGACCGTTGATGCGAATCACCTTCTCCATCGGGAAGAATTTCTCCGGCTGCGGGTTCAGACGAATCGAGCACTCTACTGTGTCGCCCGCTTTCAGGCCGTACTGACGCATCTGATCTTTGCTTACATAGACATCATCAGGACTTGGCAGGTAGTTATAGTCTGCCGAACGCAAGAATCCGTAGCCGTCCGGTGTGCACTCCAAGGTACCCATCGCGATCACGTTCTCACCCAAATCCGGCATTGTCGGCTTGGGTTTCTCTGTCGGTTTCTCTGCCGGTTTTTCTGCCGGCTTCTCTGCCGGCTTCGGAGCTTCCGGCTTAGGTGCCTCTGCTACCTCTTGCTTCGGGGCCTCCGGCGCTTCTGCCGGCTTGACACTTTCCGCTTTCTTCGGCCGTCCGCGTTTCTTCTTCGGAGTCTCCACTACCGGCTGCTCACTTTCCACTTTCGGCTTTCCACTTTCCACTTTCTCCGGCTCAGCCGCCATCGGATTCACCGCTACTATGGTCTTGGTCGGTTTATGAGGAGCCGCAGTCGTTTCAATCTGCGCCATCTGCTCACGCTCCGTACCTACGGTCGCTACCACGCGCTCGCTCTTCATACCGGTCGTGTCCACTTTCTTGGCACCTAATTTCACCCCACGGACACGCTCACGCTTGCCGGTCTTGCCCGATGCCGCACGTGCCTCCTCTTTTGCCTGCACGTCTGCTGCACGTTTGTCTGCCTGCGCATCCAAGATGGCATAACTGATCTCGCGGATAGACTGACTCCGACGAGGCTTTAACCCCATCTCTTGCGCTATCTCACGCACTTGTTCAAGCGTCATACGCTCGAGTTTTTGTAAATCGTATTGCATAATATAAATAATGTATGTCGTTGGAAAAATTCCGGGAAAAAGATACCTTTCCCAAAATCCGGCGCAAAGGTACAACAAAAAAATGAATTATGCAAATAATTGGTGCTTTTTTTGAAAAAAAATCGAAATAATTCACGCGCGCTTGCGTATGTCAAAAAAAAGTTGTAACTTTGCGGCCGATTTTGATAAATGTGTTATGAGTACAACAGGAAAAGTAATTACATGGACGTCGGTGCTGGCTGTCTTGGTGCTGGCGGGGTATATCTTCATTAAGTTCTGCTTCGTCTATAGTGAGGGCGTGAATGAGGGAGATATCAATTATTTTCAGAAAGAGGGTTTTATCTTCAAGACCTATGAGGGGAAAATGATTCAAACGGGTTTGAAGAACACGAAAGTGCAGGGCTCCATTCAATCGAATGAGTTCAAGTTCTCTGTGGTAGATGAGCATGTCGCCAAGCAGCTCAACGAGGGTGCGAATACCGGCGTGAAGTTGCATTGGAAGCGCTATCTCGGTACGCTGCCTTGGAGAGGTAATAGCCAATATATAGTAGATTCCGTTTACACGGCTGCTCCGGTTAAAACGTTATAGCCTTATGATGCTGGAAGAAAAATACAATTTTGTGAAGATCTATGAACGGTCGCTTCGCGATAACTGGGAGCGTCCGGCTGTGACGGACTATGGGACGAACGTCACGCTCACGTACGGTCAGTTGGCGATCAACATCGAGAAGCTGCATATCCTGTTTAAGGAATGCGGCATCAAGAAGAACGACAAGATCGCCGTGATGGGTAAGAACAACAGTAATTGGGTAGCGGTCTATCTGGCTACGATCACCTATGGCGCGATCATCGTTCCTATTCTGCAGGATTTCCGTGCCAACGATGCCATCCATATCATCAACCATTCGGGCTCGAAGCTGCTCTTTATCAGCGATATTAACTGGGAGGGTATAGAACTTGACCAGATCCCGAAGGTCTTGGCGGCGGTCAGCCTCAACGACTGGCATCCGATCTCCTTGGCCTTGGATCCGAAGAAGATCAACTACGAGTCGATCGCCGATAAGTTCAAAGCAAAGCACCCGGAGGGCTACTATGCCAAGGATGTGCTTTTCGATGAGCGAAGCAACGAGGAGATCGGTTCGATCAACTATACCTCCGGTACGACCGGTTTCAGCAAGGGCGTCATCATGCCGCTGAATGGTCTGGCGGGTAACGTCCGTTATGGTCTGGAGTCGGGGCTCGTGCATAATGAATCGCGCTTCGTCACCTTCCTGCCGCTGGCGCATGCGTACGGTTGTGCGTTCGATTTCCTGAGTTGTCTGGCGGCCGGCGGTCACGAGTGGCTCATCGGTCGTACGCCCTCGCCGAAGATCTTGCTTAAGGCCTTCGAAGAGATCAAGCCGACGCTCATCCTTTCCGTGCCGCTCATCCTGGAGAAGATTTATAAGAAGATGATCGTTCCGCAGATCCAGAAAGCGCCTGTCAGTTGGGTGCTCAAGGTGCCGTTCCTCGATGAGATCGTATGCGGTAAGATACGCGAACAACTAGTGCAGGCTTTCGGTGGCGAGTTCCGTCAGATGATCATTGGCGGTGCGCCTTTGAACCCCGAAGTAGAGGCATTTCTCTATCGTATCAAGTTCCCGATGTCGGTCGGCTACGGTATGACCGAATGTGCACCCTTGATCTCCTTCACACCGTACGACGAGGGTTCGAAACCCTACTCTTGCGGTAAACCTCTGGAGGGCATTATGGAGGTCAAGATCCTGGATCCGAATGAGGAAGGCATCGGCGAAGTGGTTGTTCGTGGTGAGAACACGATGACGGGTTATTATAAGAATCCGCAGGCGACGAAAGAGTCGTTTACTAAGGACGGCTGGCTCCGCACCGGTGACCTCGGTATCTTGGATGCAGACGGTTTCCTCTATATCAAAGGTCGCTGCAAGACGATGCTCTTGGGCCCGAGCGGGCAGAATATCTATCCGGAGGAGATCGAGGCGAAGATCAACAACATGCCTTTCGTACTCGAGTCCTTGGTGCTCCAGCAGGAGGATACGCGTCTCGTGGCGCTCATCTGTCCGGACTACAACGAAGTGGACGCTTCGGGTATGTCGCGCGAGGAGCTGATCGCCTACATGGAGGATGCCCGCAAGCAAGTCAACTCCGAATTGGCAGCCTACGAGCAGATAGCCATCGTCAAACTCTACCCGCATGAGTTTGAGAAGACCCCGAAGAAATCCATCAAACGATTCCTCTATACCAGCATGGTCTGAATACTGACTACTGATTGCTGAATACTAATGAACCTCTGCATTGACCAGGGAAATAGCCGAACGAAAGTGGCCTTGATGACGGATGAAGGGAAGATGATCAACCATTTCATCTACAAGTCCTTCTCCTCCGCGGAAGTGGAGCGCCTTTTCGAGCTCTATCCCATTACGGATTCGATCATCTCGTCTGTAGTGGACATCGAAGCGGCTGTGGTCAATGCGCTGCATCGTCATTCGCAGCATTTTGTGCTCTTTGATCATAATACACCGGTTCCCATCACGAATGGTTATGACACGCCGCATACCTTGGGGCAGGACCGTTTGGCGGCAGCCGTAGGCGCTAAGAGCCTCTGCCCGAATGAAAACCTGCTTATCATCGATGCCGGTTCGGCGATCACCTACGATTTCGTGACGGACCAAGGGGAATATATCGGCGGAAACATCGCGCCGGGATTTAAGATGCGCTTCACCATGCTGCAGCGGATGACGAAGAAACTGCCGCTCGTGGAGGTGGATGAGAACGAGCTGATTCCGCTTTTCGGTAAGAACACACGCGATGCGATTGCTGCCGGCGTCATCAGAGGCGTAGCATACGAGGTCAAGGGCTACATGCGTACCTTGGGCGAGAAAGTGCCGCATTATAAGGCTTTCCTTACCGGTGGTAACGCACCCTATATCCTCAATAACGTGCGTACGTCGCGTACGGAGAAGCGCGAATTGAGATACGAGAAACATCTGGTCCTGATGGGCCTTAACAATATTTTAGTTTATAATAAGAAGTGAAAAAAAGAATAATTATATGTCTGGTAGGAATGGTGATCCTTTCACCTTTCACCTTTCACCTTTCACCTTTATCTGCGCAGAACATGACCAGTTCGCCGTACTCGCGATATGCCTACGGAGATTTGAATGAGAATGTGCCGACGGCTTTCCGTGCGATGGGCGGAGTAGGGTTCGGTATGCGCAATAATAAGGCCATCAATTCCGCTCAGCCGGCTTCGTACACAGCGATGGACTCGCTCACTTTTATGTTCGATATCGCAGCATGCGTGAACTGGAGCCGTTACATCGACGGCGGAGGTCAGAAGAACAAAGCCAACGGAAACCTTGAGTACGTGACGATGCAGTTCCCGATCTGGAAGCGATGGATCGCCATGTCCGTTGGTCTGCTGCCTTATAGTTCGGTAGGCTACGACATCGTGCTGCGCGACTCGACGGCCGACAATGCTTATCATTTCTCGAAGACCTACACCGGTACCGGTAACATCAGCCAGGTCTATGGCGGACTTAGTTTTAACATCATGAACTGGCTATCCCTCGGCGCGAACGTCTATTATATGTGGGGTGACCTCAATCGTCTTCGGGCCTTGACCTTCGACGAATCAGGCATGAACACGACCATCCAGGACGAGATGCTCTCCGTCAGCAACGTACGCGTTCGTGCCGGCGCGCAGTTCTTCCATACCTTCGGGGACCATACCTTCAACGTAGGCGCGATCTTCGAGCCGAAGATGAAACTCAATAGCGAACTTTTGGTCATTGAGACCCAGACGGATGACTCGATCCCTACCTTCCACGACGGCTGGCAGCTGCCGATGGTATGGGGCGTAGGTGCGTCCTATAACTGGGCGAACCGCCTTACCGTAGGCTTCGACTATGAGCGCCAATATATGGCATCCGCCCTCTATAGCGGTGCCTTAGGTTCGGAGTCCGGTTTGCAGGACCGCCATCGTTTTGCCTTGGGCGCCGAATACAAGCATAATCCGCTCGGACGTAAGTACATAGAGCGTATGATCTGGCGCGCCGGACTGAGTGTGCAGAATGAGTACCTTGCCTCGATCGGTGCGCCGAAGGTGACTGCTACCATTGGTATCGGTTTCCCGCTCTGGACCATCGGCTCGGTTATTAATACGACCATCGAATATTCCCACCGCGGTATGGCTGCCGGACTTGAGGAACATGCCCTGCGTTTCACCATCGGCGCCTCCATCGCCGAGACTTGGTTCTTCAAACGCAAACTCTAGTTTGGCATGATATTTGAATAACTCTGATTAATCAGATTAATCCGAATACTCTGAATTAACTAAAATAATTATCATTATGAAACTGAAAAATCTTTTTGTAGTAGCCCTGGCAGCAGCCGTTCCGACGCTGGCGATGGCTAAGAAACCGACCAAAGTGGCGGCTGAGGCGCCTGTAGTAGCTCCCGAACCGGATGCAGAACCTGTCATCACTGAAGAGTGCGTGATGAACGTATCCCTCTTCCACGAGTCCGTGAAGAACAAGATGTTCGCCGATGCGTATGAGCCTTGGTTCGACGTTTACACGAACTGCCCGAATGCCAATAAGTCCATCTACACGGACGGTACGAAGATCGTAGAGGCCCTCTATCAGGCTACATCCGATGCCGCTGAGAAAGAGCGTCTGGCGAAACTCGCCATCGAGATGCAGGACAAACGTATCAAGTATTTCGGCAATGATCCCAAGTACCCGACGGCTTATATCTTGGGTGAGAAAGGTCTGGCATACATCGATTTCTACGGCGATACGAAGTTGGCGGAGGCACGCGAGTGCTTGCGTAGTTCGGTAGAAGGTATGGGTTCGTCCAGCAAGATCATGGTGCTCGTCAAGCTCGTGGATGCTTCTTACGCCGTTTACAAGCAGAACGGTAACGCAGAGCAGTTCATCGCGGACTATGAGTTGGCTTCCAACGCGCTCGCAGAGCAAGCAGGAAACGCCAATAACAAGAATGCTGAGATCGCAGCCAAGCAGAAAGACTATGTGGATAATATCTTCGCTATCTCCGGCGCTGCAGACTGCTCCAAACTCGATGAGATCTATGCGGCAGTGGTGAAGGATAATATTTCCGACCTCGACATGCTCACCAAGATCGCTAAACTCTACCGCCGTGTACGTTGCACCGAGAGCGATGTCTATTTCGCAGCATGCGAGGCAGCACATAAGTTGCAACCGACCCAGGAGTCGGCAGCAGGATGCGCTTCGATGGCTGCCAAGAAAGGCGACTATGAGCAGGCGATCGCTTACTACGATCAGGCTATCAAGTTGGCGATGGTGGAGGATGAGATGGAGGATGTGGCAGACTACCAGTACAATGCCGCTTTCTATTGCTATAACAACCTCAAGAAATACGCGGATGCCCGTAAGTACGCGTTGGCTTCCATCGCTACGCTGAACGGCCTGGGTATGAATAAAGGGCAGGGACGTTGCTATATTATCATCGGTATGTGCTACGCTTCCACGCAACTCTATCCGCAAGATGCCAAGGGTCGTATCCTCAATAAGACCGTTTATTGGGCGGCTGTAGATAAGTTCGTGAAGGCGAAACAAGTCGATCCGTCGGTGGAGGCACAGGCCAACGAGTTCATCAGCTCGTACAGCAAGTATTATCCGACCAAGGAGGAGCGTTTTGACCTGCCGAACGAGTTCAGCGGAAATACCTACTTTGTAGGAGGATGGATCGGTGAGAGTACCTCTATCCGTTAAATATCCTATATGCATGGCGAGTATCCTTGTGATGCTCGCTATGTTTGTCTTTGGCTGCAAGGAGAAATCCGTGCAGCAGAGTGTGCAGTCCCAGCCGCGCGAACAGGCGGCGGTGCTGCTCACCGATAGCGTCAGCACCCTCATCTCCGACTCCGGCGTCACGCGTTATCGGATCGAAGCGCCGCAGTGGCTTATGTTCGATAAGACCGAACCGCCTTACCAGGAGTTTCCGCAAGGCATCTACCTCGAGCAGTTCGACTTAGACCTTTCTGTCGCCGCTTCGCTCAAAGCCGACTATGCTTATTACGACGAGACTGCCCAACGATGGACGCTCATCGGTAACGTGCATGCGATGAATAGGCAGGGAGAAAAGTTCGAGACACCTAAGATGATGTGGGATCAGCAGACCCATCGCGTCTATTCCGATACCTCCATCCATATCACACGCGAGAACAGCATCATCGAAGGCGTCGGATTCGACTCCAACGAGCAGATGACGCAGTATACCATCCTTAACCCCACGGGAGTCTTCCCCATCAAGGATGAGTAACGATTTAACGTTTTGATGAAATCAAAACCATTTTAACTATTTAACTATTTAACGTTTTTTATGTTACTAACAGAAAAAACCGCTCTAATAACGGGTGCAGCCCGTGGTATAGGCAAACAGATCGCTTTGGCCTTTGCGCGTGAAGGTGCGAATATCGCCTTTACGGACCTTGAACTCAACGAACAGGCGCAAGCTACGCGCGATGAGATAGCGGCCTTAGGCGTGAAGGTGGCTTTCTATGCCTCCAATGCGGCTGATTTCGAGGCCGCCCATCAGGTAGTAGAAGCCGTCGTGGCCGATTTCGGACATCTCGATATCTTGGTCAATAACGCCGGCATCACGCGCGACACGCTCCTTATGCGTATGACCGAACAGATGTGGGACCAGGTCATTCAAGTCAACCTCAAGTCGGCTTTCAACTTCACCCATGCCGTCACGCCGGTCATGATGCGCCAGCGTTCCGGCTCGATCATCAGCCTCAGTTCGGTCGTCGGACTCAACGGCAATGCCGGACAGGCCAATTATGCGGCATCCAAAGCCGGCATCATCGCCCTCACCAAGTCCGTAGCCAAAGAGTTGGGCAGCCGCGGTGTACGCGCCAATGCGATTGCACCGGGCTTTATCATCACCGATATGACCAAGGCCCTTTCCGAAGAGACCCTCAAATCCTTCGTTTCTATGATCCCAATGAAGCGTGGAGGTGAGCCGGAAGAAGTAGCAAAGGTCGCCCTCTTCTTAGCGAGCGACCTTTCCTCCTATGTCTCCGGACAAGTGATCCAAGTCAACGGAGCGATGGCTTAAATTCACTTTTCTACGATCTCATAGCCCCAAGGCTCCAAGTCAAACGTCTCGCCGGTCTCCAGCGTGACGTTTTGTTTTTCGCTGCTCATGTTCATCACAGCAAGCACGCTGTTCGTATGCCAGCGACCCTCTTTGACGCGCTTGCAAGCGAAGATAGCCTCGTTGTCGCAAGCCACGCGCTCCAGCGGAGCGCCTACCTCCGGGCTGAACAGCGCTTTGTTACGCTCCCGCAGGTTGTTCATCTTCTTATACAGGTCGTATTGTGCAAACGCCTCGTCTTGGTCGATCAGGTCTTTCTCAAAGAACTCCAGGCGGTGATGGTTACCGCTTAACTGACCTGTATAGATCATCGGCATGCCCGGGAGAATATAGCATAAAGCGGCAAATAGCTCCGTTGCATCGCCCATACGCTCAAACTCGGTACCGTTCCAGCTGTTCTCGTCGTGGTTCGTGATGAAGTTCATACGGATAGCCTCGGGACGAATCGTGCTGTCTGTCTTGGCGAGGTTGGCCCATAGGTCTTCTACCGTAGCCTTTCCTTGCGCGATATCGTTCATCACGTGATGCAAACTCCAGCCGTAGTACATGTCGAAGGCCGTCTCGGTCAGCTCGTCCGCTTTGTCCTCATCTTCGGCCAGCGTGAACATATCCGGATGCGTCAGGCGCAACTCGCCCATCGCGTCATTCCAGAAATCGGTAGGCACTTCGCCGGCTACGTCGCAGCGGAAACCGTCGATTCCGATCGAGTCCATCCACCAATGCATCGCTTTCTTCATCTCTGCGCGCATTGCCTCGCTGTGGTAGTCCAGCTTGGAGATATCCGTCCAGTCGTATTGAACCATCAGGTTACCCAGGCTGTCGCGATAGTGCCAGCCCTCGTTTTGGGTCCATTCGCTGTCCGGCGCCGTATGGTTAGCTACCCAGTCTAAGATCACCTTAAAGCCCATCTTATGCGCCTCTTTGAGAAAATGCTCGAAGTCGGCACGCGTACCGAACTCGGGGTTGATCGCGCAGTAGTCGATGATGGAGTAGTAACTGCCGAGTGTACCCTTACGGGTGATCACGCCGATCGGCTGACAGGGCATCACCCAGATGATGTCGATGCCGTTCTGCTTGAGCGTCGGCAGCAGGGCTTCGGCGGCAGCAAACGTACCTTCTTTCGTCGCTTGACGGGTGTTCAATTCATAGATCGTTGCGTCGTAAGCAAACTTCGGGTGACGTAAATTCGTCTCCTCGGCGCAGCTGACCAGCATCAGGGCCGCTGCGATAAAAAGCATTGTCTTTTTCATATTCTAAAATCTAAAATCTTCAATCTTCAATGATCTCATATCTGAGATCTTTTCTATCAATCGTGACCGTCACTTTCTCGCCCAGATAGATGCGTTGGTAGCGGATCACGTCCGCATTGCTCTCCATCGGGATGAACTCGCCGTAGAGCAGCGGCATCGAGTGGCGGCGCATATGGATCAGGTCGGCTACTTGCGTACGCATGGCTTTCTCGGCATCGTTCAGCGTCTCAAAGCGCATCATATGCCTATTATCGGGGTCGTTACCGCCTACTTCGGCGTACTCATCGCCCTGATAAATGCACGGTACACCCGGCAGCGTCATGTTCAGCACCTCCAGGAGCAATGCCCGCTTATACGCCGTCTCCGCATCACCGATTCCTACTTCTTGCGTCCAGCCTTCTTCCTTACCCTGCGAATGGATGTCGATCGCACCGCCGGCGATAGAAGCAAAACGGATCTGGTCGTGGTTGCCGCTGATGTTACCCATCGTGTGGTGCGCTCCGTAGGTGGCCAACGAGGTCAACTCGTTCTGCAGCACCTCGTCCATGCCCGTCAGCCCGCACAGCGCCTCGCGCGATGTGAAATACACATTGAAATCGAACTGTGCATTCAGCATACCGCTCTTCACGTAACTGCCGATCAACTCCGGACTGCCGTAGGTCTCGCCGATCATCCATATCGGACGTCCCGGCCAACGGGTCGCGATCTTCTGGCCCAGCATACGCCAGTAGCCTTCCGGGATATGCTTGCATGCATCGTGACGGAAACCGTCCAACTCGTAGTTCTCCAGCCAGTACAGCGCGCTGTCCGTCATCTGCTCGCATACCTCCTCACGCTCCAGATCCAGGGTCGGGATATGCTTGTCGAACCAGGTCGTCAGACGCGCCTCGTCCCAAAGCTCGAAGTTACGTCGTCCGTCCGGAAGGATGGAGTCCGTATGCCAGTCCGGATGCGCCTGCAGCGTCGGAGAGTTGATATGCATATGGTTCGCTACATAGTCCAGCACCACGTTGATCTCATGCGCGTGCGCGCTATCTAATAAGGTGCGCAGCTCCTCCGGCGTGCCGAAGCGGACGTCCAGCGCCGTCGCGAAGATAGGCCAGTAACCGTGGTAACCGCTGAAACGTGTGTAGGTCTTTGAGCTGTCGTACTTATTGCCGTTCTTGAATTCATACCGTCCCCATGCGTCCCAGGGGTTCTGCGTGATAGGGCTGATCCATATCGTGTTCACGCCTAACTTGTCGAAATAGCCCTCCGAAATCTTCTTCGTGATGCCGGCGAGATCACCGCCCTGGTAGTCTACGATATCGAGCACTTCCGGCGAGTTCATCTTCCAGTCATTGGCGGTGTTCCCGTTGTAGAAGCGGTCGATCATCAGCGAGTACAGCACCTGCGCCTGCTGATCATGACGGTTCAACTGCGCCGCATCTGTTACGATCTGGCCGTTCTCCATCGGCAGCAACAGATCGTTATACACGTACGTCTCATCCTCCGCATATACCCGCAGGTAAGAACGTCCACTGATTACTGAATACTGACTACTGATCGCTTCAAGGTCCAATATCCATCCCTCTTCGGTCTCCTGCCATAGATGATGATCGATGAGCGTATTCTGGATGTATGCCTCAAAACTCGGGTTCGCTACTTTCTCCGCGAAGTCCACGATGAGTTTGCCGTCCGCATAGCCCTTTGAATAAAGCGCCTGCTTGACGGGTTTGTTCGGTAGGATAGGGATGGCAAAACTGCCGCTCTTGTCATGCATCGTCAGGGCATGGATAGCGCGGTCACGGTTGATGATATCCATCTCGCGAACCACTTGCGGCGTACCGACCAGGTTCACGCACTCAACCGCTTCGCCGGCCGTCCATTTCATCCCTTTCCATAGACTCGTATCGCCGTACAGCGCCGGCACATAGTCCGTCAACACGATATGCATCGTGTCGCCGCTCATACGAATAGGCATAATGGGGTTCGATAAACGAATGCTTTCCGCATTCATACTTGCTTTCTGACAGCCCGCCAAACACATCGCCGCCAGCACTAAGAACATACTCTTTTTCATGGTTTCACACATTTTGCGTTGCAAAATTACACAAAAAAAATGATATATGCAAATTTTTAAGAGTTTTTTCTTCTTTTTAACCAGAAAAAGGAGCGGTAGGGTTAATGATGAAGGACTCGTCGAGAGAGGATGAGAGGAAGGTACGGCGAGCAGCGGAACGGAGAGGTGAATGGGCAAAGGAGCGGGACAGAGAGCGGCGGATACTATCCGCCTGTAAGGGACAAACGTCTATAGAATCAAAAGAGACATCAGTATCGGGATGGAGGGCTTTGTCGCGGGCGGCTTGAAGCTGGCGGTAGATGGAGACGTAGGTGTATTGGTAGAAACGGGAGTAGGGTTTGAGGCCGGGTTCGGGAGCAGCGCCGCCTTTGACGACAGAGAAATAATGATTAAAGAAGCGGAGACGCCATTCGAGGGCTTCAGCTGTATGGGCATGCTCTAAGGCGTGGGCTTGGCGCTGGGCTTGCTTGATGAGTTCACGGTTTGCTACGCAGGCTGCAGACCAGGTCTTCGGGAAATGGTAGGTATAGAGTTGGAGAAGGCCTGGGGCATAAGGCATTCGACGGACCACGATGTGCTTTTTGTAACGGCGACCTGCTTTGACGGAATTCATCGCGCCCCAGTAGGCTTCGTAGAGGGTTATAGGCACAAAATAGCGCACTCCTTGGGCGCGAGGCGTGGAATTGGGCGGGAGCGAGACATAATGGTCAATGATGCTTCTCAAACCCATCTGAGTGCGTGTTTTTAAGTGCCGTGACATGTGTGTTTAAATCATTGTATATGTGCTGTTTATGTGCTATTAAAAATAGGTATGGTCTAGGACGCATAGAACAAGCCTTGTTTCCGCCTCTAATTTGGACCCTTTTGGGGCTCGAAAATATGAGAACGGGGATTTTTAATTCTGCTGCATTTTGGAATATGCAAATTTTTGGACACAAAAAGTTAAGTTTTTTGGCAAAAAATGCGCATTTTCTTGCATATTTCAAATATTTGTTGTACCTTTGCAGCGGCAAAGGTTAATATACAAAAAAACGAGGAACATTATGAGTTACATGCAGATGGCACAATTAGACCTGCTCAATTTATTAAAGGGCATTCGGACGGAGGCTGATTACATGGACTTCCGTGATATGCTTGCGCGCTATTTTGCTGATAAAGCACAGAAGCAGATAGATGCTTTATGGGAAGATGGCACGATCAATGAGCAGACTATCGAAGCATGGGGTAATGAACGAATGAGAACTCCTTATCGTTATGCGGTACATCGTTCTTGATACCAATTGTTTGCTTCAGGCACTGCCAACAAAAAGTCCGTACCATAAAATTTGGACAGACATTTTTGATGGTAAGATTAGTTTGTGCGTAAATACCGATATTTTGGAGGAATACGAAGAGATGATCGCACAAAAATCTACGCCCGAGATTGCAAATAACGTAGTGGAGGCGATCGTAAACTTATCTACAACCACATTTCAAAATACTTACGTGCATTTTGAGTTACTTCCGGCAGATTCAGATGATAATAAATTCGTCGACTGCGCTGTGGCTTCTGATGCAGAATATATAGTAACGAATGATAAGCATTTTAACCCGCTAAAGGAAATTCCTTGGCCGAAGGTTGAAATTATCAAGATAACAGAGTTTATTAAACAACTCTAAATTCATCGCTTTGCCGCGGGCGGGAAAGGCGGCCGTCGCTTGCCGACGTAAAAGAGCAAGGACATATTGAAAAAGCGTCTTACACGCTTTGTTTTGGCTAACTCGAATCTGGTAAATTCAATCATCCAAAACAATGCGACACCAGACGCCCATAGTGTGTATTCAGTACACGTTCTTAGTGTATATGTACATACGGCGTGGGCTTCAGTGTTGTTTGTTCGGATGAGAAGGCAATACCAGAGCCTGAGTTAGCGGAACAGCAACATTGCAGTCCCACTTTTTTGTTTGTATAACGAAGAAAATATGATTAACACAAGAGTCATGGAAAATATTATGAAAGATTACGTAGGAAGGAATCAGGAGATTCTTAATATATGGAAGGCAAAATTTCCCCAAGAGATACGAGATAAATTTGCGGAGGATGGCATTATGAACAAAGGGGAGTTCTGTTCTGGCGATAATGACGAAGTCTTTAAAAACAGCGGAAACGAGAACGAGTTATGGAATGTGGCTCCATTGAGAGTTCTTTTCTTAACTAAAGATGAAAATTTGTACGAAGATGAAATTACAGTGTGGGATGTAAAGAAGGAAACTTTTCATCAGAGAGGAACTCGCAGTAATCAAAACATTATCTCCAATAGTACTTTTTATAGAAATGAAGCAAACATTCTTTATGGCATTCTAAATACACGTGTGGATAATATGATTTGCTTTCATGAGTTCTCTCGTGAGGACGCTTTAAAATTTTCTGATGAAGTAGTATTTGCTCGAATTAACTGTAAGAAAGAAGGCGGAGGTGGAACGATTTCTGATGTTGAATTGCAAAATGCTATTGAAAAATATTTCGACGACTTAAAGGATCAGATCCTAGAATTAGATGCTGATATCATTATTTGTTGCGGGCACCAACAAGAAAAGAATGTGATTCTCAACGCTTTATATAAAATCTATCCAGATGAATTCAAATATATAGATTTCGGATTTGGTAAAGGAACAGGATTGCATTACAATGAAAATAGGAATAAACTTGCGATCGATGCCTATCATTTGGCATATTTAACTGGTGGTGAAGAACTCCGCTATTATGAAGTAGTAGGGGCATATTATGAATTTCTAAAACAACACCCTGATTTTGTAAACTCGCATCGTAAATAATCTAATCATTTTAAACATATCTATTATGAAAAAATTCATTATTCTTTTTCTAATCTGTGTAGTTAACATATGTGCTTATGCATCAAGGGACGTTGTTCCAAGTGATTCAGTATTAGCTGACTATTATACGCATGGAAATGTGTGCGTATGTATATATGTCCCTACTGATATGGCTTGCAATGATATCGTATTGACGGGGTCATTCAACAACTGGAGTACCACTGTTGCTAATTGCGCTATGTTTGAAGCAATTGCGGGTTACGAAGGCTGGTTCGTGACTTCTTTTGAACCAGAAGATGAGCCAGATGCTGAAATGGGTATTCTGGCTCGTCCGGTCATGCTCGATGCATATGGAAACTTCGATTGGTCTCATCAAGCTGGTGCTGCTACGATAGTTCGTGGTGAGGTACAGGTAGTACAAAGAGATTACATCGGTGAAATCGACCTTATACACTATGGTGTAACAGCCCCGAATATATATATCGTGGATGCATGGAAACAAAATCCGTGTCCAGAATGGGAAAATCTTACGTGGAATCTTACAAATGGTGTATTGACCATTAGTGGAAATGGATATATGCCCCAATATAGTGGTATGCTTTCTCCGTGGTTCTATTTCCGAGATTCCATTAATTCAATCGTAATTAATGAAGGAGTCAAAAGCATTGGCAGTAATATTTTCTATAATTGTGTCAATTTAACCTCTATAATAATTCCCAATAGTGTCACAAGCATAGGAGAATATGCTTTTCGGGAATGCATCAATTTAACTTCCGTAACTATTCCTAATAGCGTCACTTATATTGGAACAGGAGCCTTTAGTGGTTGCACTGGTTTGATCTCACCGGTATATAACTCATATATTTTTGCATATATGCCTACTTCATATTCTGGCGCATATGCGATACCTGGTGGCTTAGAATCAATAGCAAATGGAGCTTTCTCTGGTTGCACAAATTTAACCTCTGTGACAATTCCCAATAGCATTACAAGCATTGGATATAGTGCATTTGAAGGATGCACTAATTTAACCTCTGTGACTATTCCAAATAGTGTTACAAAGATTGCAAGTAATGCTTTCTCTGGTTGCACAAATTTGACTGATATTTATGCAACGTGTGGCGATTTAGATAGGGTAAATCAACTGTTAAATAATGATAGTAGAGTTAAATATATTCCTCTGCCTTTTTCTCTCACTATAAATGCTGTAAATGGAAAGGTGAATGCACCACAAAATGCATGTGATTCATTAGAATTATTTGCTACTCCAAACTACGGCTATCATTTCGGTCATTGGTCTGATGGCAACACTGACAATCCGCGTGCTATCGAATTGACACAAGATACTACATTCGAAGCAATTTTCGAGCCGAACAAATATTCCATTATAGTTTCTTGCGATAGTACGCGTGGTAAAATAGAAGGTTCAAGTGGTGATTTCGATTATTTAACCAAACTCACTTACAATGCCGTAGCGAACTATGGATATCACTTCGATCATTGGTCTGATGGTAGCAAAGAGACCCCGCGTATCGTATCTATTACCAGAAATATCAGTCTCGAGGCCTTCTTTGTACCAAACAGTTACACTATCTCTGTTGTGTGTAATCCATCACAGGGCACAATATCTGGTGCGGGTACTTATGAATATTTGGAGAGTTGTATTATTCAAGCATATCCAAATCGAGGCTTCTCGTTCTTACGATGGGAAGATGGAAATACTGAAAACCCACGTACGATAGAGTTGACACAGGATACAACAATGGAAGCGATTTTTAACTATATTATAAATAGTAAGTGTGGTAAAGATAGTGTTCTGACTTGGTCTTTGGATACGGCAAACATGGAATTAAATATCACAGGGCAAGGAGCACTTTCAGAGAACTATACTTATGGTACGTTCATAGAGTCTCTTATTATAGGAAATGAGGTGACCATTATAGGACAGAGTGCTTTTTATGGTTTCAATAATCTAAAGAATGTTATCATTGGATCTTCCGTCAAGGTCTTAGAAAGTTCTGCTTTTGCCGGATGCTCTTCCATTGAAACCATCACCTGCTATAGTCAGCGTCCGCCTACAGTAAATAACTATGCACTCTATGGATTGGACTACAGCACGATCGTTTATGTGCCTGCGGATTATCTGGAGACTTACAAAATGCACGACACGTGGGGACTATACGATGTTCGCCCGATAGGTGCATCGACTACTACGGCAACCGATTTATCGGTAACGCCTTCTGATAATACTGTTGATGTCGTATGGCCAGCTGTGGAAGGTGCTGCTACTTATGAGTTAATTATCAAAGATAAGGCGGGGAATGCAATCTGTACACTTATCTTCAATTCAAATGGTCAATTAACGTCGATAGCTTTCCATGCTCCTTCTCAGGCGCCGCAACAAACTCAAGCTACGGGCTTCTCGTTTACCGTTACAGGTCTTGATAGCGGTACAGGCTACGATATGACGATGACTTCTAAAGACAGTAACGGAGCAACTCTCCAAACGGAGACGATTTCGTTCGTTACCAGTGGTCCTCAAGCCCTTGACCCCGTAACCGGTAACCCCTCGTCCGTAACCAAAAAGCTAATCAAAGATGGTCAAATCCTCATCCTCCGCGGAGAGAAGATATATACCTTGCAAGGACAAGAGGTGAGGTGATAAGCGGGCAATGATATTGCCCTGAAATAGAAGAAAGAGGGCGGCGGCAGAGATGTTGCCGCCTGTTTTGATGCCGACTACTAGTCGGCTTAATACGAAGAATCATTATGCGGCGAATGACATTCTTAGCCACAAGGGCACGAACTATATTAAAAAAGTTATAAAAAAGTTAATTTTTATGCAAAAGATGATATATATCCATCTATATAAGGTTGATTGTTTGTAATAACAGCAAAAGCTTGACGGATAAGTTTGTTAGCTACTGCAATGATTGCCCCTTTTCCGGATTTGCCTTTAGCACGCAAGCGTTCGTAAGTTTCTCTGCAAGCAGCATTGCACCTTATAGAAGAACAAGCCGCGATATACAATTGGCTTCGTAGATATGTATCTCCATTGCGATTGATGTGACCTTTGACATTGATTGACGTTCCGGATTGTTGATAAGTAGGACAAAGTCCTAGAAATCTGGATATTTGCTTAGCACTACTAAAGTAGGTAAATCCTCCGGTAGCTGTAATGAGCGCAGAAGCAATTGTATTACTAATTCCTTTGATGGATGTAAGTAATGTCATCTGACTATTAAACTCCTTATTAGAGAGGTTAGTAATCTCTTCTTCCATCTTAGAGATTTGCTTGCGCAGGAAACTAATAGTTTTCTCTATTGTTGCTTTACTCGTCGGATCTTGCTTAGGCAGAGCAGCTAGTGCTTGTTGCAGATTAAGAGTGGCAGTTAACTGCTTTTTTAATTGCCGTAGAACCGTACGTTTCTGCCTAAGCAGAATAATACTCTCCGATGGAATCTTGTAAGGCACTGGATTCATTTTCTCGCCATACATAGCAATTAGTTTAGCATCTATCTCATCCGTCTTGGTTGTAGACAACATAGCCCTGGCAAAATGCTTTATCTTTTGAGGATTCTCCATGCTAACGAGAATGTTAGCCTCCTGGAGAAGATACAAAAGAAGCATGCTGTAGTTACCGGTCGCTTCCATTACACAATGACGTTCCGCAGGAAGTGATTGAATGAATCGGCGCACACCACTAGTGGTGTTAGGGAAAGACTTAGTGGTGTAACCACTCTTTGTCGGATAAGCGGCAATAAACGAATCCTTGCTAACGTCAATACCAATGTAAGTCATAATCGTCATTAAATTATATGCATTGATTGAACATCTGATACATCTGAATACTATCGTTGCTAATGCGGGATCTATGTCCCAATGAACTATCCAGTTTTGGATGTATAATGTATGGGGACTGAACGTGCCCTACAGTGTCGAGACACAAACGATTACGCGGTCTTACTCCATACATAGATGTTAAATCGAGTGCAAAGATACAACAAATATTTTAAATATACAACGATTATTTCGCCTGAAAAATCGAAGAAGAAAAAAAGTTATGACGATATGACAGCGAGGGCGCCAAGTGGGCATCTGCCTTATATGTCCGAGCTACCCTAGCAGCGGATGCAAATTAAAAAAAAGAAGAAAAAATCGTGCGTGGGCTTGCATATATCAAATATTTTTTGTAATTTTGCGGCGGATTTTGTAAAATAACCAAGTTATGGCTTTAAAAGATACTATTCAAGAGTTGATGGGTCAAGTACAGACGCTGTCGGCATCCAACGCAGAAGAGTTGGAGGCTTTGCGTATCAAGTACTTGAGTAAGAAGGGTGAGATCACAGCGCTGTTCAATGAGTTCCGTCTGGTGCCGAATGACCAGAAGCGCGAGTTGGGTCAGCTGCTGAACCAGTTGCGTCAGGAGACAGAGAATCGTATCAACGAGTTACGTGAGCAGTTCGAGGCCAAGCAGGCAGAGTCAGATCGTCTGGACCTGACCCGTACGCCGGACCCGATCGCGCTGGGTACGCGTCATCCGCTGTCCCTGGTGCGCGAAGAGATAGAGGATATCTTCTCCCGCATCGGTTTTACGATTGCCCAGGGACCGGAAGTGGAGGACGACAAGCACGTTTACGGTATGCTGAACTTTGCGCCGGAACACCCTGCGCGCGACATGCAGGATACATTCTTTGTAGAGAAAGAGATGGGCGTGCAGAAGCCGACCGACGTGCTGCTCCGCTCGCATACCTCTTCCGTACAGACCCGCGTCATGACGAGCCAGAAGCCGCCGATCCGTGTGTTGTGTCCGGGTAGGGTATATCGTAATGAGGCGATCTCTGCGCGTGCACACTGTTTCTTCCATCAGGTAGAAGGTCTGTATGTCGATAAGAACGTCAGCTTTGCGGACCTGCGCGAGGCGCTGCTCTATTTCTCGAAGGAGATGTTCGGTGCGGATACCAAGATCCGTCTCCGTCCGAGTTATTTCCCGTTCACGGAGCCGAGTGCTGAGATGGATATCAGTTGTAACATCTGCGGCGGTAAGGGCTGCTCGTTCTGCAAGGGTACCGGATGGGTGGAGATCCTCGGCTGCGGTATGGTCGATCCCAACGTGCTGGAAGCCTGCGGCATTGATAGCAAGGTCTATAGCGGTTATGCCTTCGGTATGGGCGTGGAGCGTATCACGAACCTCAAGTATCGCGTGAAAGACCTGCGTCTCTTCTCCGAGAACGATGTCCGCTTCCTGAGACAATTTGAGAGTTGTTAAACAACCTATAATTACATTAATTAACATTATTTATTAACAAAAACAAACGAATTATGAAGAAATTTTTCTCTTTCGTATGCGCTATCGCAATCGCTTTTAGCGCAAGTGCAGCTCCTGCAAAGGTGCTGGGTAAGAGCAAACAGGCAGAGGCTATGGAGGCTGTGAAGACTGTAAAGGCTCATCAGACCCTTCCGGCAACGAGTCTGCAGAAAGCTGAGCGTGCAGCTGTCGCTTTCAAGGCTCCGCAGGCAAAGCACGACAACTACAACGTGACGATCACGGACTATTCTGAGAAATTCTACTCGACCGACAACGACGTATGGGTAAAGCTGTACGACGCTGACGAGAACGTTTACTACTTCGACATCGTAGTAGCAGAGGGAACGCAAGAGTTGGTGCTCGGTCAGACCTACACGCTGGCTGACATGCTCCCTAACTTTTCCTACATGAATGCTGAAGGTGGCAAGATGCCGTATGCTTCGGCTTCGCTGACCAAGACGGTTTCGATGTACGAGGAGCAGGAGCTGGTTCACATCGACGCAGCTTTCACCGACACGCTGGGTAACAACTACACCCTGGCTTATCAGCAGGCTCCGTTCATCATCACCGGTGACACCATTGACGTTGTTTTCACGACCAATGCTAACAAGCCTATCTACGACGATGGTCTGTGCCAGTTGGGTGCAGAGAACGAGGACTATGACATTGCGTTCACTTTCCCGTGTGCTGAGGGTGCTCCTGCAGGTACCTATGGCGAAGAGGACATGAACATCCAATACACCTACGTGAATGATTTCGAGGCTGTTAGCGCTCACTGCGTAGTAGCGGAGAACAACGGTACGATCTCTCTTGAGGGATGGATATTGGCAAAAGATGGTAATGTATATCATGTAACGTTCTCCTTCACAGCTCCTACCGCACAGAGCTTCGAGACTATCACCGCTACCAACCTCGTGCTGGATGATAGCTATGCAAGCTACTTCGGTATCATCATCGTCGAGGCAAGCAACGAGGACTACACCGTAAGCATGTATCTGCCGGCAGAAAACTACCTGGGCACGTTTGATGCTGAGGAGGTTAGCCTGAGCATCAAGGGTGCTGACGGTAAAGTAGAGATCTACGAGGGTACGATCACCGTAGCTAACACCGCTACCGGCGTAGCTATCACCGGTACTGTACTGAGCATGGACGGCGTACAATATACGCTCAACCTGCAATATGTTATTCCGGACGCTACCAGCCAGGAGACCATCACCATGAGCGGAACGCTGACCAACATCCAAAACCAGGCATGGCAGTTTATCGCTAAGACGGATGACCGCTATGTAAGCATTGCTGCTTATTCTACTACCATCCCGGGTACCTACGGTCGCTCTGATTTGGCTGCTGATTACACATTCATCGGTAAGTTTGAGAATGGCGATACCCTGTTCTACGATATGGTTGACGCAAATGTGCTTGTTGTAGTTAACGGTGAAAATGCTGTCATCACCGGTACGTTGAAGGGTCAGAACTACGCCGATGCAACGGATGTGATTGAGTTTGCACTCAACCTCACGGCTACGGTAGAGGACTATGAGGAGGAGCCGCAGGGCAATCAGTACGACAGCCAGGACGAGGGCTTCTACTACAAGTTCCCGACTTACAATATTGACGATCAATATCTGGCACAGTACAACGTATTCGTCGTTGAGGCTACCGATGCTGAGAACCATACAATCTCCATTGAGTTCAACGTAGCTGCCGGTACGACCGAGCTGCCTGCAGGCGTTTATCCTATTGCGTCCACCTATGCTGCAGGTACTGTTACGAACGGTACGATTGACCAGAATATCTACGGTTCGTTCGCTGGTACCCTGAATGAGGAGGGTTATATCAAAGTTCCGCTGTGGCTCATTGTTAACGGTACTGTAACGGTTCTGGAGAATGGCGTGATCGAGGTAGCTGCTACCAACACTTGGGGTCAAGGTATCTACAGCCGTCTGGGCGAATATCCGGAAGGCATCGAGAATACCGACGCTAAAGCAGGTGCTGTGAAAGCTATCCGCAACGGTCAACTCATCATCATCAAGAACGGTGCTGAGTACAACGCACAGGGTGCAAGTTTAAAATAACTTAAAATTTTCAAAAAGTTGACCATGGATTGTTAATAACTTTCTGTTTTTGGACAACTTTTGAACTTTCTAAAAAAATGCAAGTCGCTGTAAATAAGCGATTTGCATTTTTGTTTTGGACAACTTTCTAAAATTGTTAACAACTTTTCTTGTCAAAAAAATAAAATTTTCTTCTCCAAAAATTTGCACATGTCGTAAAAAAGTATTACCTTTGCACCGCTTTTTCGGCCATAGAAAAGCACGATTATTGCTAATTCGATATTTATCAATATATTATGGAGACATACATTATCAAACGTGACGGTAAGAAAGAACTTTTTACCATTGACAAAATCAAAAATGCCATTTCGAAGGCATTCTTAGCGGTAGGTGCGTTTGCTACGGAAGAGACATTAGGGGCTATCCTTTCGCACTTACGAGTACATAACAATGCGACTGTAGAGGAGATACAGAACCAAGTGGAGGTTGCGCTGATGGCGGAAGGCTATTATCAGGTAGCCAAAGCGTTCATCTTGTATCGCCAAGGTCATACGGAGGATCGTGAGACACAGCGTCGTCTGGACTTCATGATGAACTACGTGCAGGCATCCAATGCGGCCGAGGGTTCGAAGTTCGACGCCAACGCCAATGTGGAGCACAAGAATATTGCGACGCTGATCGGTGAGTTGCCGAAGCAGGGCTTTATTCGTCTCAACCGCCGTCTGTTGACCGAGCGAATCAAAGAGATGTACGGCAAGGAGCTCAGCGATCGGTATATGAGCCTGCTCAACCAGCACTTCATCTACAAGAACGACGAGACCAACCTCGCTAACTACTGCGCTTCCATCACGATGTATCCGTGGCTCATCGGCGGTACGAAGTCCATCGGCGGTAACGCTACGCCTCCTCACAACCTCAAATCGTTCTGCGGCGGGTTCATCAACATGGTCTTCATGGTGTCGTCCATGCTCTCAGGCGCGTGCGCTACGCCCGAGTTCCTTATGTATATGAACTATTTCATTGAGCAGGAATACGGCGAGGACTACTACAAACGTGCGGACGAGGTAGTGGATCTGAGCAAGAAACGCCGTACGATCGACAAGGTCATCACCGACTGCTTCCAGCAAGTAGTGTACAGCCTCAACCAGCCGAGTGGTGCGCGTAACTTCCAGTCCGTTTTCTGGAATATCAGCTACTATGACCGCTATTATTTCCAGAGCCTGTTTGAGCACTTCCGTTTCCCGAACGGTGAAGAGCCGCATTGGGACAGCCTTAACTGGTTGCAGAAGCGTTTCATGAACTGGTTCAATGAAGAGCGTACCCGTTGCGTGCTCACCTTCCCGGTAGAGACCATGGCGCTGCTCGCAGAGAACGGCGACATCAAGGACAAAGAGTATGCGGACTTCACGGCAGAGATGTACGCGAAGGGCCACTCGTTCTTCACCTATGTCTCCGACAATGCCGATAGCCTCTCGTCCTGCTGCCGTCTGCGTAATGCGATCACCGATAATAGCTTCAGCTACACCCTCGGTGCCGGTGGTATCTCGACGGGCTCGAAGTCCGTACTGACGATCAACCTCAACCGCGCTATCCAGTATGCCGTACGCAATAACATTCCGTACCAGGCATATATCGAGGACGTGGTAGACTTGATGCATAAGGTGCAACTCGCGTATAACGAGAACCTCAAATCGCTGCAGGAGAAAGGTATGCTGCCGCTCTTCGATGCCGGTTACATCAATATCGGCCGTCAGTACCTGACGATCGGTGTGAACGGTCTCGTCGAGGCGGCTGAGTTCCTCGGTCTCGAGATCAAGGATACGCCGGAGTATGCTCATTTCGTGCAAGAACTGCTCGGTATCATCGAGAAAAAGAACAAAGAGTACCGCACCAAGGACGTGATGTTCAACTGCGAGATGATCCCGGCAGAGAATGTAGGTGTCAAGCATGCGAAATGGGACCGTGAGGACGGCTATGTCGTTCCGCGTGACTGCTATAACAGCTATTTCTACATCGTAGAAGATACCTCGCTCAACGTACTGGATCGTTTCCGCCTCCACGGTGCGAAATATATCGAGCACCTCACCGGTGGTAGCGCATTGCACTGCAACCTCGATGAGCACTTGAGCCAGGCGCAGTACCGTCAGCTCCTCCGCGTAGCCGCTATCGAGGGCTGTAACTACTTCACCTTCAATATCCCGAACACGGTATGTAACGACTGTGGTCATATCGACAAGCGTTACCTCAAGGAGTGTCCGCATTGCCATTCGAAGAACGTGGACTACCTCACGCGTGTCATCGGATATATGAAACGTGTATCGAACTTCTCCGAGGCGCGTCAAAAAGAGGCTGCTAAGCGTTACTACGCCGAGAAACAAAAAGCACCGCAATGCTAAAAGTAGCGTCTTTTGACATAGTCTTTCAAGAGATTCCGGGCGAGGTAACACTCGCCCTTAATCTCTCTAACTGTCCCTGCCACTGTCCCGGCTGCCATAGTCAGCATCTGGCGCAGGATATCGGTGAACCGCTTAATGAGGAGCTGATGGACGGTCTTATTGCGCGTTACGGCGCGATGATCACCTGCGTCGCTTTCATGGGCGGCGATGCCGCTCCGGACGAAGTAGCCCAATGGGCCGCATACGTGAAGGAGCGTGATCTGAAGACCGCGTGGTATAGCGGTAGGACTAGTTATCCTAAGAATCCCAGGACCCTAGACTACTTAAAACTCGGCCCGTACATCGAATCGCTTGGCGGTCTTAAATCGCCGGATACGAACCAGCGTTTCTATAAACGGGAAGACGATAATTGGATAGACCTCACTTCGGTCTTTCAAAAAAATAACCTCGCGAGTTGATCGCGAGGTTATTTCTTTTTAGTAGATGATCACTTTGTGGGTCTCGGGTTCTGCACCTTGTGCGGTCGTCCGGATGAAGTAGATGCCGTTGATCGCCGGCAGCGTTACCTCTGTCTCTCCTTCGGTGAAGTTGCCGGAGAAGAGTAGGGTGCCCGTTGAACCGTAGACCTCATACGTACCGTCCTTCGGCGCCTCAATATGGATGCGCGGCATCTGTTTCGGAGCCTGGGTCGGGTAGATGAGGATCGGATCGTCGTACGCCATATTCGGATTGATGCTGATGACAAGCGGACAGGTCTCGATCGCGTAGTTCTCTCCCTTGCGGGTAGCAATCATGACTACTTCATCGCCGTCACGGAAGTTGTACTGGAGGTAACCTCTTCCGTTGTTGAGCTGACGAACGCCGTTGACGATCCAGTCGGCCTGCGAGAACTCGTAGCCGCCGTTCAGCTCTTTCTTGAGCGGCACGACGATATCGTTCCAGTTCTGCTCGATGATCCAATTCGGGTACTTGACGCTGAGTTCGATATTATCCGCACGACTCTGACCGCAGACGCCGTTATCCAGTACCAGCGACAGGTAATACTTGTTCGGCTTGATGAACGCCGTATGCTCCAGATAGATCACATCCGTCTTCGTCGGTACGGAATCAATCGCGAACTGATCTTCGCCGAGGAACGGCTTGTTGATCACATCCTTGAATCCTTCATCTTTCGCACGCTGGTCGTAGTAGATGCTGTACAAGGTCGGCTTAGCGCCGTCGTACTCGAAGGCAATGCTATAGGTCTTGTCGTCGGCGCATATCGGAGTCGCAGTCGCAGACTTGATATAGGTCGGGTACGATACCATCAGATGCAGCGAGTAGATCGAGGAGACGAAGGTCGCCAGGTTAGCCACTGTGTCGTAATAGAAGCCTTCCTTCGAGTAGGTCTTACCACGCCAGGTGTATTCTTGTCCGTCGCAGATCGTATATTCCATGCTGTGACGCGTAGTAGGTATGACTTTGAGGTTGAGTACATACGTACTGTCGCAGGTATGGAACGGATCCTTTTTGGTCGGGAAGGTCTTCGTATAGGTTCCTTCTACCGTATAGTTCTGATGGTTCTGCTCCCAGGTGAAGGTCTGGTAGTCAAAGATCGTTACCGTCGTATCGAACGAGTAGGACGGATAAACCGTTACATTGAGGTGATAGATACTATCGCATCCCTCTACGGTCTTGAGCTTGATATCCTGGTTACCTCCGTGCGTGATAGGTACATTTCCGTAGAAGATGGTATCCCCTTCGCAGAGCGAGATCGTATCCGCAAACTCGAACGCCGGCGCGTCATAGATCTCAACACGCCAGATACTATCCATCTCGCCCGTCACTCTACTGCGGCGGAGGAAGGTGTAGAGACCGGCTTCCGTGATGGGCTCTCCGTCGATCTTAATCTCCGAGCCCGGACAGAGCGGCATCGGTGTCCAGTCGGAATAGCGCGACGAGACGATGAGTACGAAACGTAAGATACTATCGCAGCCGTACCTGTTGACCAGCGTATCATTGTAGATACCTCCCTGCTCGTAGATACGTCCGTTGTAAATATACGGAATCTGTTTATCCGTGATCACCTTGCGGGTCTCTGTGATCGAGATCGGGTTAACGGTCAGGTTGAGCGTGATCACACTGTCTTTGTACTGCGAGGTGTATTTATACTGCCCGGTATGGGTCAACCTGCGTCCGAAGAAATCAAAGAACTCACCTTGACAGATCTCGCGATCCCAGGTCCACTCGCGGGTACGTTTCTGGTTTACAACCACATGGAATATTGAGTCACAACCGTGGATCGTACGCAAGGTATCGTAGTAGATAGCCGGTTGCGAGATATCGCGGCCGTGAATCTTCAGATGTTCCCCTACGCCTATCTCATACTGCTCATTGATCATATAAGCCGGATGGACATTGACAACAACTTGGCGTACACTGTCAAATCCGTAAAACGTGAGGATACTATCGGTATAGGTACCAGACTGCGAGATCTCCATGATCAGGCTGTCGTTCTCATCTTTCCACTTATAGGGGAAGTTGAGGGAGTCTGATTGACAGAGGTCCACCGTATCGGATCTGAAGTACGATGGGTGAACGGTCAGAATCAGGTGCTCCATACTGTCGCAACCATGGACGGTCTTACCGGTCCACTCGTATGTACCGGAGATAGTGAGAACCCGGTCGTGGAAGATATACGGTTGTTTATCCGAGATGTGCTTCTCATAAATCTTGTCCGAAGTCGGGTGAACACTGATGATATATTTGATGATCGAGTCGCATCCATTCGGCGAAGGAATCGTGTCAAAGAAATAGCCGCTCTTGGTATAGATGCTATCTTTGAATCGGTATTCATCACCAGAACAGAGCGAGATGTTACGCTCCGCATAGAAGGACTTATATACGGTCAAGTGGAGCGTCTTCACTACGCGTGAAGAATCGGTCCAAGCGATCGGCAGACTATAGTCGCCGCTCTTGTTGTACTCGTAGCCACGCCAGATGAACGGTAACTCATTGTCGCAGACAACGGCCATGGTGTCGATGTTAAAGGACTTGAGCACGGTGAGGATCAGCTGATAGGTGTCGGTACAACCATGCTCATTGATTTCACGATACTCATAGACGCCGGACTCTTTGTACCAAACGCCGTTGAACAAAACGGAGTCGCCTTCGAAGATACGCTTGGTGGTTGTCTGGTATTTCACCGGAATGACGCGGAGCGCCAACATGACGATCGAGTCACAACCGTTAGCCGCCGTGAGCGTGTCGTAGTACGAACCCTGTTCGGTCAGTATGTTGCGGCCGAACTTGTAGTAGTCGCCTTCACATATCGTGACATTGATAGGTTCTGTCGCACGGAAGATAGGCAGTACGTTCACCTTCACGCCTACTACCGTCTCTTTGCCTTCTGTATTCAGTACCGTGTCGCGGTATACGCCGGACTCGTAGATGGTCTTACCATGCCAGAGGTACGGCAGTTCATTCGAACAGATGGATACGCTGTCTTCGAAGATACGGTTCACCGTCAGTTTCAGTTCAACCACACTATCGCACCCGAAGGACGAGGTGAAGCGGAACGGATAAGCGCCTGACTCTTTGAAGTACTGACCTTGGAAGAATACCGAATCTCCTTCGTAGATGGAGTAGGTAACCGTATGGTAGTACTTGCGGAGGACATTGAGATGGAGGATGATGATACTGTCGCAACCACTCGTGTTTCGGATCGTATCGCGGTACTCTCCGGCGTACTCCAGGAGGCGGTTGTTGAAGTTATACTTGTCTCCCTCGCATATCTCGCGATAGATAGTTGTACTGGTCGGTTCCGTGACAATGAGTTTGACGCCATAGTACATGCGCTCTCTGTCTATCGTCGTATCATTGCGATACGTGCCGGCTGCATAGAATTTCTCTTCCAATCCGCTCCAACGGTTATGCCAGATATACGGCAGTTCAGACGAACAAACGGTTACCACGGTATCTACTAACTGATGAACGGTTAGCTCTAATACCGTTGTACTATCGCAACCCTCCGGCGTACGTCCGCTATGCGAAACGGTCTTTGTCTCGCGGATGGTGTCGCCGAAGAAGACATAGTACTGACCTTCGAGAATCGTCTCGCGGATGATACTATAGTATGGCTTGTTGACGGTCAGGATGAGGGTAACGATACTGTCACAACCATTCGCTGCGCTCAGCGTATCGCGGTAGATACCTTGCTCGTAATAGGTGTTGCCCTTGAACTCGTAGCTTGATCCCTCGCACATCGCATGACGGATGGTGTCGAAGACTTGGTTGAGGATATTTACCTGAATACCGTAGAATACATACAGTAATGATCGTATCTACCATCGGATGAACGCTCAATTGCAGTACGGTCGTGCTGTCGCAACCCTCAGGCGTGCGCGCATAATGCGTGTACGTGCCTGTATTAATTAAGGTGTCGCCGTAGAAGATATACGAATTGCCTTCGAGGATCGTCTCGCGGATGATGTTATAGTAGGGCTTATTGACGGTCAGGATGAGGGTAACGATGCTGTCGCAACCATTAGCGGCACGTAAGGTGTCGCGGTAGATACCGGCCTCGTAGTAGGTGTTACCCTTGAACTCGTAACTTGCACCCGCGCACATCGCGTGACGGATGGTGTCGAAGACTTGCTTATTGACATTGACTTGGATTCCGTAGAATCGTTTCTCACTGTTGATAGTCGTATCGTTGCGATAGAGACCTTCTGAGTAGAAGAGTTCTTGCTGGCCGTTCCAGCGGTTGGTCCAGATC
>CADCBB010000003.1:0-9999 GCA_902799555.1 uncultured Bacteroidales bacterium | reverse complement strand
ACATACAGTAATGATCGTATCTACCATCGGATGAACGCTCAATTGCAGTACGGTCGTGCTGTCGCAACCCTCAGGCGTGCGCGCATAATGCGTGTACGTACCCGTATTAATTAAGGTGTCGCCGTAGAAGATATACGAATTGCCTTCGAGAATCGTCTCACGGATGACGCTATAATATGCTCTGTTCACAGTCAGAATAAGGGTCGTGATCGAGTCGCAACCGTTGGATCCTTGCGTCGTATCACGATAGGTACCCGGCTCAGTGAGATCCATACCGATGAACGGATAGGATGTTCCCTCGCATATAGCCGCATGGATTGTATCATGAACCGGCTCGATGACATTGAGTTGAATACTCCAGAAAGTACGCTCTCCATTCACATACGTCGTGTCGTTGTGATACAGACCGGCTGCGTGCAAGAGGGTAGTGTCACCATTCCAGTGATTAACCCATACGAACGGCAGGTCATACGCACACACATTTGCGACAGTGTCGATCAGCGGATGAACAACCAGCATCAATTCGGTGATACTGTCGCATCCGGCAGGTGTAGTCGTTTTATGTGTGTACGTACCGCTGGTCGTGCAACTCTCGCCGAAGAAATCATAAGAGTTGCCCTCGTAGATGTCATGACGCTCGAAATGGTAGTACGGATCGTTGACCGTCAGGTGCAACTCAACGATACTATCGCAACCCGATTGCATAGATGCGAGCGTGTCCAAATAGATGCCACCTTCCCAGAGTTCCGTTCCGTGGAAATTGAACGGCAGGTTGTTCTTACAAATCTTCTCTGTGATGATCTCACGAACAGTAGGCATGACGGTGATTGTAGCGATATAGATGCTGTCGTATCCGTCTTTGGTACGCGGGTTGTAGTAATATGTACCGCTCTCGGTGATGTCATTGCGGTTCTGCCAAGTATACGGCGTCTGACGCTCGCAGATCGTGAACTCTTCGGTAAACTTATAGGTGTTATGTACGAAGAGGTTCAGACTGTCAATACTGTCGCAAGCGAAGGTCGTCTCAAATCGGAAACCGTATTTGTCTGTAGCATACAGGCTGTCTACACCGATGGAGTCACCTGCTTGGTTGAAGTGCTTCCATACATACGGCGTATCAACATCGGCGATATGAACGGTCTGCTCATTGTAATAACGCGGATGAACGGTGAGGTTCAGCACGTTTACCTGATCGCAGCCGTGCGCGTTGATGGTGGTGTCATTATGCAGACCTGCGGTATGAACGAAGCGCGGCTGGAGAGTCATCTTATCCATGCCCCAACGCATGGAGTCACCCTCACAGATCGTCGCGTAAACAGTATCGTAAGTTTGCTTCCAAACATTGATATGTACGTAGTGAATACTGTCGTATCCTTCAATTGTCTGCTCGCCGTATTCGTAATCGCCGGTAGAGGTGATATTATCCAAACCTCTCCATTGGAACGGCACATCGTGCTCGCAGATGTTGATTGTGTCGTCTGGGATGCGATAAGTCTTGTGGATATAAAGGGTCAGGCTATCGATACTGTCGCAACCTAATTGGCTTTGGAAGATATATTCATACTTACCTGCGATATACAGCGAGTCTCTGCTGATGATAACACCGCTTTGCTTGTGCTCCCAAATGAACGGAGTGTCCACATCGGCAATGTGTCGATCGTATTTGTTCATCTCACGCGGGAAGACATTGAGTCGCATCTCGATGATACTGTCGCAGCCGTGCAGTACGGAGGTCAAGGTATCGAAATAAACGCTGTCTTTGTAGATGAAGAGCGGCGAACCGTCTTTCTTGAGACCGAACCGCATAGAGTCGCCTTCGCAGATCGAAGTATTCAGCACTGTATGCATGATCGGCAGTATCTCGATATAAACCGTGCGGATACTGTCATAACCGTCATGGGTCTGGGTCTTGAAGGCGTAGAAACCACTTGTGCGGATTTCGTTCTTGTCCTCCCATGTATAGGGCACCTCATCATGGCAAATGGTGATGGTATCCAGCATGATGTTGTACGTCTGGTGGATAACGAGCGACAGGCTGTCGATACTGTCACAACCGTGGATGTTCGGTAATCTGACGCTATATTCGCCTGAGATAGACAGCGAGTCGGTGTCGCGATGCAACAGTCCGTTCTCCATCCAAGTGTACTCCCACAAGTACGGGGTATCGATATCCGCAATATCCACACGTTTATGCGTAGTGGGGAAGCCCGGCCAAACTTGCAGATGCAGTACTACGACACTGTCGCAGCCGTAGATTGACTCAATCGTGTCGCGGTAGATACCGGTCTGCTTGTAGAAGTGTTTTGGCAATGTGTGCAGGTTATAAGTGTCAATCTGAGCGGAGTCACCGGCACAGATAGTGTCATACACGTGTGTCTCGTAGGTGCGGTGGAAATTGACATAGAGGTCATAGATACTATCCAACGGATAGAACGTAACCAGTGTGTCATAGTAATGAAGCGTGTCATCCAAAAGCGGGGTAGTGTACTTCTGCTTGTATTCGGTAGCCCACTCATGTGTGAAGGTCTTGTTGATCGGCGCACATATATCCAGCGTATCGCGGAAGACATGTGTCTGATGCACAGTGAAGTTCAGCACAACGGTACTATCGCAACCATTCTTGTTCGGCATGGTGTAGGTGTATTCACCCGATACATACAGCTCGTCAATATGGGTTGAGTCTTTGGTTGCGCCCGGTTCACGCCATGTATTGATCCATTTGTAAGGCAACTCGCGGTCGGTCACGGTCTTGCTTTGCGGCTCGATGATGATGCGGTCGAGTACATGGAGATAGAGATGAATGATACTGTCACAACCATTGAGCGCAACGAGCGTATCGGTGTAGTTGCCTGCATCCTTGAGGTAGCGCTCTACCGTCACGTTGTTCTCGTTCTCGAAGTAATGTTGGTCGAATTGTATCGAATCACCGTAGCAGATTGTATCCTTGATGATTTTTTCATACCGTTGCTTGTAGTAAACGACGAGGTCGTAGAAGTGATCGTAGAACTCGTATGACAGATGCATGGTCGAGTCTTTGAAATGGAGGATCGCCGTATCCTTTTCAGGTGCTTGGAACTTGAACTCAAAATGCTCCTCCAAGTCATCATCGAAGGTGTAGGTGTATTCTCTATTAGCCGGATAGCATATCTCAATGGTGTCACCATATCTATAAACCGGATCCACGGTGAGGTGGAGGGTGTAAATGGCTTTACAATAGTGATGTGACGAATCCATCGATGTTACCGGTGTCGCGTTAGGATCCAGCGGATCGACGATGTCGATGTAGTATCCGATCGAGTCATATACACCGGTAGTGGTGAGAATACTGTCATTAAAGCGATAGGTGTCTCCTTGGCGAATATGCGCGTATTGATGTACATGGAGCGTATCGGTGTAACGCACTTTCCATCTGACGATACTGTCGCAAGCGAAGGCACGGTCGTTATGGATGAGTGTGTTGTGCGTTAGATCTACCCAAGAAGAGATGGTCGGAACGGTATCCTCATAGTTACCCGGCTCTTTAATCCATGTGTCTTTATGCGGCCAGAAGAGCTGAACGGAGTCACCTTTACATAGGCTGTACTCATACTCCGGAATATGTGCTTGGTGAGGACGCATAATGATATGCAGAGAATCTACTTTACCGCAGTTATAGATGATAGTGTCTTTCGAGATCTGCACACCGATCCATTTACCTTTCCATTCGTCCACTTTCTGACGATAGGGGTCGAAAGCAGGAGTAACGGTGTCGCCAATGTACAGCGGCATCGATTCTTCGCAGACGAAGATAGAATCGCTATGATCCATATCAAAGTCCGGAATGATGGTCAGGTGTACTTGTACGATAGAGTCACATCCGCAAGCTGTTTTGTAGGTAAACGGAGGTTGCCATCCTTCCCGATAGACAGAATCCAGTTTGTTGCCTTGTCCTACCACGTATGGTAACTCATGTTCGCAGATGGTGTCAAAACGGAGGATGTTGTAGTTCGTATCCAGTTGGATCTTAATCGTATAAAGCGTATCACATGTGAGCAGCGTGTCGCGGAAAATTGTATCTTTGGTATAATTTATACCGTTCCATGTTACGCCGTTCGGCTTACAGCCTCTCAGTACGCGGAACGTATCCACAGGAATCTTCACCGTCAGATCCATAGTGAGATAATCGGTGATAAAGTTCTCCGCGTCACGTACGGTATCCGTGTACAGACCGGTAGTGTAAAGTGAATCTTTTACCAAGCCGCCCAAGCCGCTTCTGTGTTCCCATACGTATGGCGTATCCAGTACACAGATTGTTGCTATATCACGATGCTCGGCTACAACGCGTAATTGGTTAACGATCTTACATCCTGTTACTTCATCAATGCTGTCTTTGGTATAGGTCATGGTGACAGGTCGCGTGATGGTGTCGCCCATCCAGAAGATCGTGTCGCCCTGACGCAAGATCTCGTTCTTAATAGTCGTACGGATCGGGCGTTGCAGGATCTCATAATAGATCGTACTGTCACAACCGGCTTTCGGACTCATGATGGTAATAGTATCCCGATAGATAGAGTCCGGAACAAGGTTGTGATAGGTCTTGCCGTTCGGCAGGGTCTCTTGATCGCCGTCGCAGAGATAGAGCTGTACTGTGGTGTGCGGTACATCCGTTACGGCCAACTGCAGAGTATGATACTCTCCAATCTTTCCGTCGCTTTCATAGACTGTATCGGTAAACAGACCGGAGATGTAGTACTTCTCATTGTTCCAATTCCAAACGTACGGCGTATCCAAAATACAGATAGTATCAATTGTTCGTTGCTCGGCGATGACGCGTATCTGATAGATAATCTCGCAACCTGTATTCGGATCGATCTCGTCCTCTAACGTATATGTTTTAGTTACAGGATCAGAAATCGTCATCTCGTGCCACTCGAAACTCTCACCCACATGTAAGATACGAGTCTCCGTGATATGACGCTGAGGCGTCTTGGTGATCTCGTAGTAGATAATACTGTCGCACTCGTTCGCGCCGTTGTCCTTGTACATTGTGTCGCGGAAGACAAGGCCTACCGGATACAGAACCGGGTCGAAATAACTCTTGCCGTTAATGATTGTGTCTTTGTTCTCGCAGATCGCGATACGCTCCACACGTTTCGGCGCGGGATCAATCGTGAGGTTGATACGATAGATACTGTCTGTGTTATGAACTGTCTTGAGTACATCCTCATACTGTTTGGTCTGACCGATCGGGTGCTGCAGATACTGGCCGCGCCATAAGAGCGGCAGATCGGTCTCACATATCGTCGTGTCCAGTTCGAAGAGATAGGTCTTCAGAACAACGAGGGTCAATGTCTCCTGATTCGTACATCCGCCTTCCGAGGCAACCGTATGGGTATAGGTGCCGGACTTCGTCAGGACGGTGTCGCGACGCGTATAATCGTACAGCTGATAGGTCCAGGTGTGCGGTAATTGGAGGTCCGTGATCGTATCCGTGCGGCTTAACGACAATGCCGTGTTGAAATGCAGGAAGACCTTCACGATGCTGTCGCAGTTATGGATCGTCTTGAAGTTCGTCACAACCACTTGGTCGGTGTAGTAGTCCTGACCGTTATAACGGATAGCGGCTCCGTCCGAACAGGTGTATAAGTGCTGAATGATTGTATCTTTCGGTGCCGGCCAAGCTGTGAACGTCAAGGAGAAGATCGAGTCGATATTATTAGTGCCTGCCGCATAAACGGTGTCTACATAGACTCCGCTCCGCCAGATATCTTTACCGCGCCAAACGATCGTATCGCCCTCGCAGGTCGAGAGCTCTTCTGCATACTGGTTCGTCTGCGGGGTGGCAGGAATGATCTTCACCGTGATCTCATACGTGCTGTCGCAACCGTTCACGGTCATGCCATAGTCGTAGTACGTACCGTCGGTCGTGATGTTCTGGCCGTGCCAGTGCAGCACCGTGCCTTGCGGTAATTCTTTGTACTCTTTCTGATAGAAGGTCGCTTCCTTATCCAGGTTGATACGCTCAATGCGGTAACAACCTGTCGGCAGCGAGATCGTATCATATACCACGGTCGACTCGGTGTAAGTCTTACCGTTCCAACTGGTCTCGCCGCAGAAGACGATCGTACGTACCGTGCGCTCTACCGGTGTAACGGTCAGATGCAGGGTATAGATACTGTCTTTGCCTGCGCGGGTCTCGTATTTGTCGGTGTACGTGTTCGTGCCGGTGATGCTGCTCAGGTTCGCCAAACCATGCCAAGTGAAATCATCGCCCTCGCAGATCGTGAGTGACTCCTCAAAATGGTAGCTCGTCTCGTCTTTGGTCAGAATCAAACGGTAGATATCGTTACATCCGGTCGTCGGATTCGGGTTCTCATACTCGTAGGTACCTGCAACCTTGAACTCTTGCTCACCCGGTGTACCATGGTCGATGTATTGCCAGGTAAAGCCGTGGTCGTCCGTTATCGTTCCGTGCGTCTCGTAGACAACAGGTTGATTTACAACGATATGTACATTAATCAGCGTGTCGCATGTCAGGTACGTTCTATAGTGACCTGCCTCGTCATAGGTAACGCCGTTGAACGTGATACTACCGCCTTCACAAATGCTTAAGGTCGTATCGCGTTGTGCTACTTCGCGTACCGTCAGATCCAGTACGTAGTACGTATAATTGCCGTTCGCTTCTTGTACCAAACGCGTATAGCGATTCGTTTGATTTGCCGAGATGCCGTTCCATTCAAACGGTAACTCATTCGGACAAACGGTCAACGTGGCAGATACAGTATCTACTTGGTTATACGTAAATTGCAGAATAGAAACGGAGTCACACCCGAAGCGGTTCGTGCCGTAATGGAAGTACATACCCGGTTGACGGATCGTCTCGCCGTCCCATACATAGGACTCACCTTGAGGACGTTGGATGGCCAGATAGGTAGTATCCGGACTCAGCACATTGAGCGATAAAACTACAACGCTGTCGCAACCACCCGTTTTGTGATAGGTATGACGATAAACGCCACTCTGCGTAAGTGACTGATCTGCAAAGATATAAGTCTCGCCCTTACACATCGTGTGCTCTATATGCGTCTCCGGAATATAGCGAACGGTAAGGTTCAAAACATGAATCACACTGTCATGACCGGCTGCGTTCTGCTCTACTTTGGTGTACTTGCCGGAAACCGTGTAGGTCTGTCCGTCGTAGCTCCAGATATGCGTTTCGCCCGGACAGATCGTCACTGTCTGTTCGTCGCGATAGACATCCTGGTCAATATACGAAGTGATAATACTGTCGCAACCGAAGGTGGACTGATATTTGAATACATATGCACCGGGTTGATTGATCAAGCTGTCACGGTAGGTAGTAGGGAAGGAGAGGAAACTTATGCGCTCTGACCATGCGTACGTCGGGTTTACCGTCAGGTACAGGATATAGAGCGAATCAATCTCCTCGTTTGCTGTCTTAATTGTGTCGTAGTAAATGCCGCTATTATAGTAGGTGTTGCCGCGCCATAACTGCCCGTCTCCCTGGCAAATAGAGTACCATTCGGAGTGCGTGTTCATTACATGCGCCGGCTCTTTGACATCAACATGCAGATAGAAAGTAGTGTCGCAACCGTACACCGAATTGTGGATATCCGTATAGTCTCCGGCTTGCGTGATCGGTCTTCCATGCCACATCAGGGTCTCACCGCCTAAGATACTGATCGTATCACGATGTGTCACCGGTGTACCTTTCACTAAAATAGTGGTCACAATACTGTCACAACTGAACTGTACACTCTTCAGACTATCCACGATAGTAGTTGACTCGGTATACATCTTGCCGTTCCATTCGATGCTTCCGCAGAAAGGAATAGTGCGGGTCGAACGAAGTGTAGGCTTCACCGTCAAGATTAACTCATAGATGCTGTCTTGGTCGGCTTCGGTACGGTAACGGTCGTAGTAATGGATCGTCTGACCGACACCTAACTTGTTCAGTCCCTGATGATTGCGCCAACTAAAATCTTCACTCTCGCAGATCGTTACGGTCTCTATAGAATGGAAAGTTGTCTCGTCTTTGGTCAAGATCAGGATCCATCGGTCGTTACATCCCGTCTCCGGATTCTGGCTTGTATAAACGTACCGTCCCGGCTCATAGATGGTATCCGTCTTCTGCTCACCATCCAAGGTGTACTGCCAGTAGTACGGATGGGTTCTATCCAATACACCGTACTGTACAAACTCGCGACTCGGATGCTTAACGATCGTGATTGTATAGACGGTGTCACCGCTCAGGATATCCGTATAGACACCCGCATTGCTGTACGTACGACCGTTGAACGACACACTCTCATCATCGCAAAGCGTGAACGTGATAGCCGAGTCGATCTGTTGTGTCACATGCAGACGGTAGATACTGTCGCACTCATGCTGCGAGTGGTAGATACGCTCATAGACACCCGGATCGGAGATCGTCGTATCCTGCCATGTGTAGCTCTCGCCTTTCTGCAGACGCTTGTACTCGTCTTTCTCGAAACTCGGATAGAGAGTGACCACATACGCGGTGATGCTGTCCTCGTTCGGATTCGTCACGTGCATCGTGTCGTACAGGATCGTTGACTTGGTAATTACGACCACTCGTTCACTCTCCAGACGTATCGTCTCGCCTGGGCAGATCGTGTAGTACAGAGTCTCCCTAATGCCGTTTTCGGCCAGAACACTCGTCGTTGATGCAAGCAATAGCAGTGCGCAACTCAAAATTCTATAGAGATGATTTTTCATATGCATAACATTCTCAGTATTAATTATAACACATACATCCGTGATGGAAACCGGAACGAGCCGTGCGGCTACCACCTATCATGTATGTCAACTTGACACCCGCAATAAATGGTACCGTTCGAACTGAACCGGCGGCTGTGTTCAAATAGGGATTGAAAACTACACCCGTTGCCTTTGCCGCTCCGTTCTCATCCGGAGCAGGTAACTCAAAGCGCTCTTTCACATCGCCCTTATTGTAGTTGTTCAGTCCATACTCAAAATAGAAACTCATCTTCAGCACATGACATACACGGCTGTTAGATGGCATTGAAGACAATAAGTCATAGCCGATCTCGCCGATCAGACTCGCACCGATATTCAGTCGATTAGCCTGTTCCGTCTGATACTCATAGATCTTCAGTCCGCGATCCGGCAGATTCTCCAAGATAGCATCCGTGTTGTTCGGACGGAAACGCAAGTTATACGTTCCATGGGTATTCGTCTTCGGATTCAGTGCATAACTGATCTTCAGGCCGGCACCTACATGGAAACCGTGCGTATAGTACCCGAAAAGGATAGGCACATCCAGAAAGTTCCACTTAATTTCCTCCGTTTGGTTCACATCGTAGAACATCGTGCCTTCGCGCATCAGACTTCCGTCGCGCATTTTACCGGCATGCTCAATCGTGTACGGATCCAATTGCAACGTGGATCGGTGCATCGATAATTGCAGACCCAGGTTCGCCCATAAACCGCTATTACGGTACTCATAGCCGAGACCGAAACCGTACCCTACATTCCCTACAGGCACGACACCGGTAGCGCGGGTGTCCAAAATTGAGTAACCTACGTGGCCGCTGACATATGCGAAATGAAAATGATCACCATCGGCCAAACCGCCGCCACGACGTCTCTGCGCATCCATCGGCATAGATAGCGTTACCAACGCTACCACACAAACCATGCGCCACATCCATGTTTGTATTTTTTGTGTTGTCATATTCTATAATTTTTTATCGTGTATATACGTGCATCGCACACATATGCGCACGAAAAATGCGGCGCAAAGATACAAAAAATATAGCATATATACAAAAAAATGCAAAAAAAAACGCAAAAAATTTGCGTATTTCAAAAAAAAGCAGTACCTTTGCACCCGCTTTTGAAAAATCAAAGGTGTACATGGTGGTCTTAGCTCAGTTGGTAGAGCATCGGATTGTGGTTCCGAGTGTCGTGGGGAGCTTAAGACAAAAACTTTAATCCGTTGTAACTGAATAAGTT
>CADCBB010000002.1 GCA_902799555.1 uncultured Bacteroidales bacterium | reverse complement strand
GATGACAGCCTCCGATGAAAACGACACCGAACTCTTCAATGCCTCCGGCTCGTTTGCAACACTTGGGGCAAACTCACCGACCAACATAGACGATGTACAAAGGGATGATGTACAATGTACAAAAGTGCTTCGCAACGGACAAATCATCATCCGTCGTGGTGACGCAGAATACACGATTCAAGGAAACAAAATCAAATAATATACGATCATGAAAACGAAAGTATCAATTATTCTTGTTTGCCTGATTTGGATGGCAAGCAGCATGTACGCAACAGAAGGCGCATTGCGTGGCAGGTTCGCCATCAGCGCAACCGACACGGTGGCTTTCTCGCGTGGCAACCTTCAGTACCAACCCAGTACGTCCACATGGCGATTTGCCGAAAACCAGTGGGACTTTGTGGGTACGGCAAACGGACGTATCCGCAGCTACCAATACTCAACCGAAGGTTGGGTGTGGACTTACAAAGGCTGGCTCGATCTCTTTGGCTGGGGAACAGGCAATAACCCTACTGCAAGCAGTACTACTAATAGTAACTACGGCTCGTTCACAGATTGGGGAAGAAATGCTATCTCCAACGGAGGTAATAAAGCCAATCTTTGGCGTACGATGGCCAAAGATGAGTGGGACTACCTTTTCAGAGGACGCGAGAATGCTGCATCGCTTTATGCCAACGGCACCGTGAGTGGCGTGAATGGCTCTATCATATTACCCGACAACTGGGTGATACCTGCCGACTTGCATTTCAAGCCTTCCAATAGCACAGACTCCACTGCGGCTCCCAATAAATACACAGCAGATGAGTGGATGTTCATGGAAATGGCTGGAGCGGTATTTCTGCCGATTACGTACGAGCGGTCAATGGACTGGCAGAGTGAATACTGCACAGCTGTATATCAGGAAAATACTGCCCGTTACTGGACTTCCACGCCCAATGGTACAAACGGCGCATATTACTATATACCCTTGACACCGAATGTTTATCTGGACAACCGCTATGTTGGCAAAGGAGTGCGTCTGGTTCAAAATCATGAAGGCGGTGACCTTTTCCCGGTAGTGCCGAATACCAATAGTGCCATGTTTCAGTGGAAATCGGTTCCGAATGCAGAGACCTATACGCTGCATGTGTTTAGTGACAGCACACGGACGGAAGAGGTGTTCTATATCACGTTTGACCGAGACGGCAAAGTGACAGGCCTGCATTTCATTCCTCATGCTCCTTCACGCAAATCCGAGACGGACAGCACCTATACCGACAGGCTTTTCTTCTATACGCTCAACGGCTTACAGGCCAATACCGATTATTGGTACTCCATTTCCGGTGAGGACGCGAACGGTCAGACGTTGCAAACAACCGAAGGCACTTTCAAGACGGCTGCTATCGAGGCGGCGTCCGATCGCGTAACGGTAGATCCGGCTCAGACGAGCGCGGTTTTCATGTGGCCTACGGATTCTTCAGCAAATACGTATCAGATTGACATATATAAAGACGGCGCTACTTTCTGCCATCTGACATTAGGTCCTACCGGCACATTAGTCGGCATCTCATTTGCTCCCGGAAAAAATGCTCCCTCAGATACCACAGTACCTTCAAGTCTTTCCTTCAATGTCACAGGTCTCGATGCTGCTTCGCGGTATAACTACGTCCTCTCTACGCTGGACGCTAACGGCACACCGCTGCATGTCTATATAGGCGATTTCGCCACTTTAGGCTATCAAGGGGAACTGCAGGGCGACGGACTGGAGGTAATTCCCACTCCACCGATCATCCCGTCTAATCCGGAAGCGCAAACGATCACTACGGATATCGAAAAAATATCCGATGAAAACGGAGTAATCAGTACTTTTGATGGAACTGAAGGTAAAATTTTCCTTAATGGACAATTGATGATTCTTCGTGGAGGTAAGTACTACACAATTTTTGGGCAAGAGGTAAAATAAGCCATTCTTCATTGTCCGCATAAATTTCCACGAGGTTTCCAGCAGGTTCCAATGGATGCTCAATGGATGCTGAAAGGGTGCTCAATGGTTGCTTCTGCTAACCTGAGCACTCTCTTAAAACTATGTAAACTGAAGAAAATAAGTGAACAGATCGCTCACTGTTCCAACTCTCTGAAATTCGATGCAAAGATACAAAAAATTTTTGATATATCCAAATTTTCCCTCACCATTTTAGGCTATTTTTTCAAAAATAGTTATATTTATTTGCATATGTCGTAAAAAAGCAGTACTTTTGCACTCGCAAAAGTCGGAGATATGAACAAACTCGCGCAGATAATAACGAAAATAATCGATTTTTTCTATACGCCGTTCCGCAATCTTATGTCGGAGCAGCTCTTTCGTTATGCTGCCTGCGGAGGAGGAAATATGGTCCTCGATTGGATCCTCTATTTCCTGATATATAACTTTGTTATAGGGCACGAGATTGTAAATCTTCAATTTTCAATCTTCAATATCCAATTCGCGCAAGCAATCACGCCGCACATCGCGACCTTGTGTATAGTCTTCCCGATCACGCTGTTAACAGGCTTCTGGCTGCAGAAATACGTCACTTTCACGCAATCGAACCTCCACGGCGCACGGCAGTTAATCCGCTATATTCTCATCGTGTGTGTGAATTTGGCGATTAACTATTTCGGTCTCAAACTCTGTGTCGAGACCTTCGGTTGGTACCCGACGCCGAGTAAGATGGTTATTACCCTTGTAACAGTGGCTGTCAGTTATCTTGGTCAAAAATATTATACATTTCGAAAAATTTGATAAATTACAAGAATATGAGCAAAGCATTATTAATGATTTTAGACGGCTGGGGTATCGGCAACAAATCGAAAGCCGATGTCATCAGCGTAACGCCGACGCCGCATTGGGATGCACTGTTGGCGAAGTATCCGCACTCGCAATTACAAGCCAGCGGAGAGAATGTAGGTCTGCCCGACGGACAGATGGGTAACTCTGAAGTAGGACACCTCAATATCGGTGCCGGTCGCGTCGTTTATCAGGACCTCGTGAAGATCAACCGTTCGATTCGTGACAACTCGATCATGGAGAATCCGGAGATCGTAGCCGCTTACAAGGCTGCACAGGCGCAAGGCAAAAAATTGCATATCATGGGTCTCTGCTCCAACGGCGGTGTACACAGTTCGTTGGAGCACCTCTTCAAACTCGTTGAGATCGCCAAAGAGTACGGCGTAGCCGACAAGACCTTCGTACACTGTTTCATGGACGGCCGTGACACCGACCCGCGTAGCGGTAAGGGCTTCATTGCGGACCTCCAAGGCCTTTGCGACAAGACCGGCGCACATATCGCGTCTATCATCGGTCGTTTCTATGCCATGGATCGTGACAAACGTTGGGAGCGTATCAAAGTCGCTTACGACCAACTCGTCAACGGCGAAGGCCGCAAAGAGACCGACATGGTAGCGGCTGTGCAAGGCTGCTATGACCGTCACACGGAGGAGCATAAAGATACGGATGAGTTCATGGAGCCGCTCGTAAACGCTAACTGTGATGGACGTATCGCCGAAGGCGACGTAGTCATCTTCTTTAACTACCGCAACGACCGCGCCAAAGAGATTACCATTGTTCTCACGCAGCAAGATATGCCGGAACAAGGCATGAAGACCATCCCGGGTCTGCACTACTGCTGCATGACGCCGTACGACTCGTCGTTCCAAGGTCTGCATATCCTCTATCCGAAAGAGAACGTGGAGAACACGCTTGGCGAAGTGGTAAGCAAGCTGGGTATGAAACAGCTGCGTATCGCCGAGACGGAGAAGTTCGCACACGTCACCTTCTTCTTCAACGGTGGTCGCGAAGCCGAGTACGAAGGCGAAGAGCGTATCCTGATCCCTAGTCCGAAAGTGCCGACCTATGATATGAAGCCGGAGATGTCGGCTCCTGAAGTGACCGAAGCCCTCGTGGCTGCTATTAAGACGCAGAAGTTCGATTATATCACGCTCAACTTCGCGAACGGCGACATGGTAGGCCATACCGGCGTCTATGAAGCCATCGAGAAAGCCGTCAAGACCATCGACGAGTGTAGTCACAAAGTAATCGAAGCCGCACTCGACAACGGTTATGAGATCATTGTCATTGCCGATCACGGTAACTGCGATAACGCCATCAATGCCGACGGAACACCGAACACGGCGCACAGCCTCAACCCTGTTCCATTCGTGTATATTTCAAAGGATCACGTGAACGCACACGTGGAGGACGGTATCTTAGCCGATGTGGCGCCTTCCATCTGTCACATTTTAGGCATTCAGCAGCCTGCTGAAATGACAGGAAAGAACCTCATCCACTAACAAAAAAAAGAAAGCGGCGCAAAAGCGTCGCTTCTTTTTTCAGGTCTAATACCTAAATTGAGCAACAAATTACTCAGCAACCTCTGCAGGAGCAGCCTCTTCAGCAGCAGCCTCAGCCGGAGCCTCAACAGCCTCAGCCTCCTCAGCTACCGGAGCCTCTTCAGCAACTACCTCAACAGCAGCAGCCTCAGCCTCTTGCTCACAGCATTTTTTGTCGCACTTGTTGCCGCAGCTCATTGCAGCGAAAGCAACAGCTACGATAAGAAGCATTTTCTTCATAACAAAAATGTTTTTTTAAGCTTAAAAATATGTTACGTCTTCGCCTTTTTGCGAAAAACGCTGCAAAATTACTGCTTTTTTTGCATATGTGCAAATTTTTTTGTAATTTTGCGCACAATTTTTTTATAAAAAAGGAGAAATATGCGTGATTTTGACAAATCTGGCCTCAAATTTGTAGGCATTAATGTGCTGATAGCCGTGTTCGTACTGATAAGTATCTTGATTGGCTTGATACTATGGTTACGGACCTATACCCAACATGGGGAAGAGGTCGAAGTGATGGATGTACGCGGATTGGTGATGGCAGAAGCAGAACCCCTTCTGGCGGACCAAGGCCTGCATATCGTGGTGATCGATTCGACCTATTCGGATAAAGTGCCTTTGGGTACGATTGTGGACCAGGACCCCAAGCCCAACAGTCATGCCAAACATGGAAGGGCGGTCTATGTCACGATTAATGCCACCACCAAACGGCAGATCATCATGCCGGACCTCCATGATATCAGTTATCGGCAGGCAGAGACCACGCTGCGCGGTATGGGTCTTGTGGTCGATACGATTTATGACTATGAACCCTCGGCTTACCGGGACCTGGTACTGGAAGTCAAGTCAAACGGCGTAACCATCCAGCCAGGTGAGAAAGTACCGGTAGGCACCAAAGTGCGTCTGGTTGTCGGTTTTGGTAGAGGTACGGAACAGGTTGAAGTACCGTCTGTGATAGGCCTTACCTTGCAAGATGCACGCTCGTTGCTTCTCAGCCGCCGTCTAACGGTAGGCGCAGTGACCTGTGACGAGGCTGTGGAGGAGGACGGAACTCCCTTATACGTCTATCAACAGATACCTGCTGCCGGAGAAAAACTCATCGAAGGCGAAACCGTCGCGCTGAGGCTCTCTGCCGACATAGAGAAAGCCGCTACAGGCGGTGCTACCACGAACGATAAAGACGAAGATGAATGGTTTTGACGACATAGAACAAGAGGAGTTATTTGAACGTTGGCGCTGCGAAGTCGATAAGGGTCAAGGCAAAGAGCGTATCGACAAATACCTCGCGGAGCATATGACCAATACCAGCCGTAACCGTATCCAAACGGCCGCGGATGCTGGTAATGTGTGGGTCAACGGTTCACCCGTCGCCTCCAACTACCGCGTCAAACCCGGTGATATCATCCAGGTGTTGCTGGATCATGAACCCCATGATTTCACCATCACGCCTGAGAATATTCCCCTCAATATCGTTTACGAAGACGAAGACCTGCTCGTTGTTAATAAACCTGCCGGCCTTGTCGTTCATCCCGGGCACGGCAACTACGAGCATACCCTTTTGCATGCCTTAGCATGGCATTTTCAACAATCATCAATTATCAATCATCAATCATCAATCGATATCAACGATCCTTCCATCGGTCTCGTGCATCGTATCGATAAAGACACGTCGGGCCTTCTCCTTATCGCCAAGACGCCCGAAGCGAAAGCCCATCTGGCTAAGCAGTTCTTTGATCATACCACCGAACGAACCTATAACGCCCTCGTCTGGGGCACCTTCAAAGAGCAGAGCGGTACGATAGAAGGAGCGCTGGCGCGCGATAACAGAGACCGTACCATCTATCGTGTTTGGGACCTCGAAGAGTGCCCGCAGGCCAAAGAGGCCGTCACGCACTGGCGCGTATTGGAGCAATTTCCCTATGTCACCCTCGTCGAGTGCCGTCTGGAGACGGGTCGCACACACCAGATACGCGTACACATGAAGCATATCGGTCATCCGCTCTTTGCCGACGAGAAATACGGTGGATGCGAGATCCTGAAAGGTCTCCGTACGCAGAAATACCGGCAATATATCGAGAACTGTTTCGCCCTCTGTCCGCGTCAAGTGTTACACGCGCGTACTTTAGGGTTCACACACCCGCGCACAGGCGAACGCATGTTCTTCGATAGCGAATGGCCGGAAGATATGACAAACCTAATCAATAAATGGAGAAACTATGAGCCAAATACTTTGGGTTGACGACGAGATCGACTTGTTGCAACCGTATATCATCTACTTAAAAGGCAAAGGTTACGAAGTCATCACCGCTTCCAACGGTGAGGATGCCTTGGATACAATAACCCATCACCCATCACCCATCGACATCGTTTTCTTGGATGAGAACATGCCGGGCATGAGCGGACTGGAGACGCTGCAGGAGATCAAGCGTCTGCATCCGGAAGTGCCGGTTGTGATGATCACCAAGTCTGAAGAGGAACATATCATGGAGCAGGCGATCGGGGAGAAGATAGCCGATTATCTCATTAAACCGGTCAATCCCAGCCAGATCCTCCTTTGCCTCAAGAAGCATATCCACAGTCGCGATATCGTCACCGAACAGGTGCAGCAGAACTACCGCCAGGAGTGGTCTGATATCTCCTATATGATCGATACCGCCACTACCATCGAAGAATGGCAGGCCATCGAACGGACACTCAGCCGTTGGGATATCGAGCTGGAGAACAGTCCTATGCGTTCGCTTATCGAAGATCAACGCACGCAAGCCAATGCCGCCTTTGCCAAATGGATCGCTAAGAATTACGAGAGTTGGTTTGCAGGCGAACGACCCGTCATGTCGCAAGACGTGATGAAACACTCTGTCTTCCCCTTGCTTGACGAAGGCAAAAAAGTGCTTTTATGCGTCATCGATAACTTCCGTTACGACCAATGGAAGACCATCCAACCGCTTATCAGTGAGTTCTATACGGTTCAGCACGAAGAGCAGTACACCTCCATCCTGCCGACCGCCACGCAGTATGCGCGCAATGCGATCTTCTCTGGTCTGATGCCGCTTCAGATCCAGCAGATGTTCCCGAACCTTTGGGTCGAAGAAGGAGACGAAGAGAGTAAGAACCAGCATGAGAAAGAACTCGTGCAGACGCTTCTCGACCGCTATCGTCGCCGCGAGACTTTTAATTACTGGAAGGTTAATGAGAGTGATTTTTGTGAACGCGTCATCGCCCAACTCAAGTCCGTGCAGACGCCTCTGAACATCGTTGTACTCAATTTCATCGACATGCTTTCGCACTCCCGTACGGAGAGTAAGATGATGCGCGAACTGGCGAACGATGAGGCGGCGTATCGCAGTCTGACGCTCAGTTGGTTCCGCCATTCACCTACCTACGAACTGCTGCGCCGTGCCGCAGACTTAGGTTTCACCTTGGTGCTCACCACCGATCATGGTACCACGCGCGTGAAGAACGCCGTGCAGATCATCGCGGATAAGAATACGAACACCAATATCCGTTACAAGGTAGGCAAAGCCCTTAACTGCAGCGATAAGTCCGTTTTCTTCATCGAACAACCCAAGCAGGTAGGCCTGCCGTGCCCGAACGTGAGCAGTTCCTATGCTTTCTGCACAGGATCGGACTTCTTTGCGTACCCAAACCAGTTCAATTATTACGCCCAGTACTACCGCAATACCTTCCAGCACGGCGGTATCTCCCTCGAAGAGATGATCATACCCCTCGTCACCTTAGCGCCTAAAAAATCATAAATCAAAAATCATAAATTTGAAATCATTTATCCTCATAGCCATCACTATCCTCACTTGGAATACGGGTAGGATGGGGGAGTTTAAGAAGCCTGCGCAGAACGAGGTGCTCCACTATCTCTGTGCCCAGGATGCGGATATCATCTGCCTGCAGGAGGTCGATGTCTATAAGGATGCGCGGTATCTCACTCTGCCCGAAGTGAAGCAGGCACTTAGCACTAAATATCCGTACTCCTATCTCGATTTCTCGGTTTATAACAGCCGCCATCAGTACGGCACGATGGTCTGGTCCAAGTACCCGCTTATCCATAAGCAGAGCATCCATTATAGGTCGCGGGGCAACCTCTCCAACCGTTGTGATGTGGTCGTTGGCACCGATACCTTCCGCTTGATCAACAACCACCTCGAGTCCTATAACTTCACTCCCGAAGATATCGCTGAGGCGGAGAAGCAGCGTAACTACGAAGGCATCCTCTCTTCGCTCAAACGTCTCAAAGCCAAATGGAAGCGTGCCGTCCCCTTGCGTAACGAACAGGCGAGGGTGGTGCGCACGGAGATAGACGCCAGCCCTTATCCCGTCATCGTCGTCGGTGACTTCAATGCGCCTGTCTGGAGTTATGCCTATCAGCATATCGCCGCGGGTCTCCATGATGCGTGGCTCACCGTTCATCCTTGGCGCTTGGGGCCTACGTGTATGAAGAAAGGATTCGGACTTCGGATTGATTATATCCTCTGTTCCGAACCCTTACTTCCTTCCGCTTGTTCTGTGGCGGAAACCCATGGTTCTGATCACAAACCCGTGATCGCTACTTTATCGATCGAACCTCAACGGAGATAATTCTCCCATTTCGTATTGCGCATATCGCCGCTCTTGAGGAACTCCTCGTGCATCGCAAAAGCGAGGGACAGGTTATGTTGGGTCTGTCCGTGTTTAGCGTGCTTGAGGTAGTCCCGCAGCATCTCGCGGTACTCGGGCGCCACGCAGTTATTGATGATCTCTTCGGCACGCTGACGCGGACTCTTACCACGCAGGTCAGCTACACCTTGCTCGGTCACCAGTACTTTGACGCTGTGCTCACTGTGATCGAGGTGCGTCACCATCGGTACAATCGACGAGATAGCGCCGTTCTTAGCCGTTGAAGCGGTCGTGAAGATAGAGATATAGGCGTTGCGGGCAAAATCACCTGAACCACCGATACCGTTCATCATCTTGACGCCGCATACATGCGTCGAGTTGACATTACCGTAAATATCTGCCTCAAGGGCGGTATTGATGGCGATGATACCGAGTCGACGGGCGATCTCCGGACTATTCGACGTCTCCTGCGGACGGAGTAACAACTTATCACGGTAGAAATCCAGATCCGCCAATACCTCAGCCATCTTTGCCTCTACCAGACGCAACGAGCATCCCGAAGCGAACTTACAATGACCGGCTTTGATCAGGTCAACCACGGAGTCTTGAATCACTTCCGAGTACATCTCAAACGGCGGGATATGGGGATTCTTACCCAGTTCACCCAGCACCGCATTCGCTACGTTTCCTACACCGCTCTGGATCGGCAGGAAAGATGCCGGGATACGGCCCGCTTTCATCTCTGCTTCCAGGAAAGCGGCTACGTTGGCGCCGATCTTTGCCGTCGTCTCATCTACCGGAGTAAAGGCCGGAATCTCATTCGGACGATTGGTCTTAACGACAGCAGCAATCTTCGCCGGATCGACCTTGATATGGTCCGAACCGCAACGATCCGACGGTTTATAGATAGGTATCTCGCGGCGCTGAGGCGGGTCGAGCGGCTCGTACAAGTCATGCATACCGCGCATCGATGCAGGGAACATCTCGTTCCACTCCACGATGATCTTATCTGCCAAACGACAAATAGTCGGCATGATACCGATACCGGCAGCCGGCACGATTGTACCGTCCTCACCTACGTACGATGCCTCGATGATCGCCCAATTGGGTTTCGGCAGGAATCCGTAACGCAGATCTTGCGGCATGTGACTCAGGTGACCGTCGAAATAGTGCGTACCTTCCGCATTGATCTCCTCGCGCATCGACTTGTTCGACTGGTACGGCGTACGGAACTCTACCGCGTGTGCACGCGCCAAAGCACCGTCACAACTGTCACCCATCGAAGCACCTGTCTCCAGGCCTACACGGAAAGGTTTGCCTTCCGCATGCAGACGTTCTGCGCGTTGTGCCAACGCAAAAGGAACCGCCTTGGGCACTCCCGTGGCCGTAAAACCACCCATGCCCAAGACGTCACCATGTTGTATCAATTCAGCGGCTTGCTCCGCTGTCATGAAAGGTAAAGCCATGTTGTCTGCCTTTTTAAATGACTTTACTCTGCCTTTCCGTCAGAACCCAGTACGTTGATGATCTTATGCTTATACAGCTCGGTCATCAGATCACGTGCAGGACCGCAGTACTTACGCGGATCGAACTCACCCGGTTTCTCAGCGAATACCTTACGAACAGCTGCGGTGAACGCCAGACGGCTATCGCTATCGATGTTGATCTTGCAAACAGCAGACTTAGCAGCCTTGCGGAGTTGCTCCTCAGGAATACCTACTGCATCCGGCAACTTACCACCGTACTTGTTGATCATATCTACGTACTCTTGCGGTACGGAAGACGAACCGTGCAGTACGATCGGGAAGCCCGGGAGTTGCTCCATGATAGCGTCGAGCACGTCGAATGCCAATGGAGGAGGAACGAGACGGCCGGTCTTCGGGTCACGCGTACACTGCTCCGGAGTGAACTTGTATGCTCCGTGGCTGGTACCAATCGAGATAGCCAACGAGTCACAACCTGTGCGGGTAGCGAAATCAACAACCTCTTCCGGCTTTGTATAGTGGCTTACTGCAGACGAAACCTCGTCCTCAACACCTGCCAATACACCGAGTTCTGCCTCAACCGTTACATCATACTGATGTGCATAGTCAACCACTTTCTTCGTCAATGCGATGTTCTCTTCGTACGGAAGGGAAGAAGCATCGATCATCACGCTCGAGAAACCGAAGTCCACACAACTCTTGCAAAGCTCGAAGCTGTCTCCGTGATCGAGGTGCAGACAGATCTGCGGATGCTCCCAACCAAGTTCTTTTGCGTACTCTACAGCACCTTGTGCCATGTAACGGAGCAGCGTTTGGTTAGCGTAGTTACGCGCACCTTTCGATACCTGCAGGATCACCGGACTCTTCGTCTCTGCCGAAGCCTTGATGATAGCCTGTAACTGCTCCATGTTGTTGAAGTTAAATGCCGGGATAGCATAGCCTCCCTTGATTGCCTTTGCAAACATCTCACGGGTGTTCACAAGACCTAATTCTTTGTAACTTACCATAGTTTTATAAATTTTTGATGTATGAAATTAAAAAATCGCTAAACTTTAAACTCTAAACTTTAAACTTTATCGCGTGATGTCCCCGAATCAGCACATGGTGATTCGCAATCGGATCGTTCAGGAAATATTGCACCACTTCCTCCGTCGTCTTGATCCACACCTGCGTCCGGCAGAGGTTGGGTTCGAACTGACAACGCTCCAACGTCACATCCACCGCCAGCATCCGCTCCATGTCCCCGCTCATCTTGATCAGCGTGTAGTCGCCCGTCGGCAGGTCGCCGTGGATAGCCACACCGATACCGGATTCAAAATGCGTCGTGTACTCGTGCTTCTCGGTCATGCCTAAAGGCAACGTACAGTGCGCCAGCAGGATCTCACCGTTCGCTTCGATACGCGCTGGGTTGGCTTGGAAGCATAACTCACCGGTCAACTTCTTCGCCACCATCATCGTCAGCAGCGTCGGTATATCGCCTTCGCACGACGCAGGAATACCTTCGTCATTCAGTTTGCTCAGCGCGATACAACCTGTGTTCTTGATTGTCGTCAGCAGGTCGAAGCATCGCAGCGTCACGCCTTGCAGGTCGTACTGCGCTACGATCTCTTTGAGTCGTGTATAGATCGCTTCTGCACCCTTCATACCCGGATCTACTACACCCAGACGCGTCACCTCTTCGATCGGGATATCCACGATCTCGATATGCATCCGTTGCAGCACATCCGCATAGTTGACGTTCGATGCAATCAACCAATCGGACGGCTTACCTACCACGCCCAACCGCAGTTTCTCCTGCGACCAAAGAACCTTATCAGATGGTTTGAATACCATTACTCTCTCCAGAATTTAGCAGCGTGATGACCTTTGATGAGTACATGGTGGTCGGATAGCGGGTTCGTCAGCAGATACTGACTCACGATCGGTGTCGACTGGATCCAGATCTGCGTACGGCACATGTTCTGCTCGTATTGACAACGCGTCACTTTCACGTTCACGGCCAGCAGACGCTGCAGGTCATGACTCAACTTAACCAGCGTATAGTCGCCCGGCTCTACTTCGCCGTGGATAGCTACACCGATACCGGACTCAAAATGCGTTGTGAACTCATGTTTCTTCGTCATCGAGAGCGCGATCGTACATTTCGCTAACAATATCTGTCCGTCCGGTAAGATACGTGCCGGACTGCCCATGAATGCCGGTTCACCGGTTAACTGACGGCATGCGATCATCGTCAGCAGTACCGGGATATCGCCTTCACAACCGGCCGGAATACCTTCATCTTGCAGTTTGCTTACTGCTACACAACCCGTGTTCTTTACTGTGGTGAAGAGGTCGAAGCAACGAACCGTGATACCGTCCAGTTTATATTTCGCAATAATCTCTTTCTCACGCGCATAGATCGCCTCTGCTCCCTTCATACCCGGGTCCACTTCACCCAGACTGCTCAGCTCCTCAAACGGAATATCGATCAACTCGCAGTTCATCTCTGCCAACACGGCTTTGTAATCTACCTGCGAAGCAATCAACCAATCTTGACTTTTTCCTACTACACCCAGACGCAATTTCTTATCGTTCTTCAGCACTTTCTTGAGCGGGACGCGGGTTAACGATGCGATCTCGCTCTCATCCACAAAAACCGTGTCATTCGGGTGCTGCATGATCTTCGCGATACCTTTGCGCTGACGAATGAAACTCAAGATCTCCAAAGCCGCCGGAATAGAGTTGCTGAATCCGCTTACCATCAGATAAACAGGACGCTTCAGGTCAATCTTCTTCTCGCGAACAAGATCCATAAACAGCGCCTCCGTACCTCCCGATAGAACGGCTACGACTTGATTTTCTTCAATGAATGAATCAGACACCTTGAATGGTACCTCTAAGACCTCCGTGTGGAGTTGAGAACGTAATTTGTGTAACATGGTTGTATATTTTTTGGGTTTTATCTATGCATGTTTCTAACCTTTGCGGGTGCAAAGGTACAACTTTTTTCTCATATACGCAAATAATTTGGTAAAAAATTTGCATATATGCAATTTTTGTAGTACCTTTGCGGCATGAAAAAGAATCCGTTTGTTCAAATTCTCCTATGGCTCGCCATCATGGCGGTCCTTACCCTCTTGGCCATGGGCATCTGGATGCTCGTCGGAGATGGGCAGTCCACCGCCTCCCTCAAATGGCTTCAGTTCGCCCAAACGATAGCTACTTTCCTCCTACCGCCTGTCCTCTGTGCTTACATATGGAGCGATGATCACAAGCCCTTCACCTGGCTCCGCTTGGATACCCGACCGGACGGTTTCCTCTGCCTCATTGCGATAGGCATCATGCTCTGTGCCATTCCCGCGATCAACCTTTTGGCGGACCTGAACAACCGTATCGTCTTTCCTGCTGCGCTCGCTGCACTCGAGCAACAACTCCGCGCCATGGAAGAAGCGGCATCGGTTCTTACCGAACGCTTCCTGCAAGCCGATAACCTCGGCGGCTTGCTCATCAACATCGGTCTCATGGCCCTTCTCCCCGCCCTCTCTGAAGAACTCTCCTTCCGTGGCACCTTGCAGCAGGTTTTAGGGAGAAATCACGTTGCCGTCTGGCTAACAGCCATCATCTTCTCCGCCATCCATATGCAGTTCTTCGGCTTCATCCCGCGCATGTTGATGGGTGCGATGTTCGGCTATATCTTCCTTTGGTCCGGCAGTCTCTGGATACCGATCCTCATGCATTTTACCAACAATAGCCTCGCCGTCATCGCCTACTATACCTTCGGACAAAATAGTAGCGCCGATACCATCGGTACCGGCACTACATGGTGGTTAGGCGTTCTCAGCCTTATTCTTACATCTCTGGGTCTACTAATATTCTACCGCAGAACTCACAAGGGATGATACGTTTTCTTGCGCGGATATCCAACTGACCCTGTGCAGGGATCTTTGCGTGGCAACCACCGCACGAGTCACGCTCGATCTTAACCACAGCCAGACCGTTACGTGCGTTCTTGCGGATACGCTTGAAAGCGGTCAACAAACGCTCGTCTATCTTCTTCTCCAGCTCTGTGGCTTTCAGCACCAGTGCCTCCGTCTTGGCTTTCGTCTCCGCTAAGATCTGATCCAACTCCGAACGTTTCTGGTTCAGATCCACCGTACGCTCTTCGATGTCCTTCACGGTCTTTGCTTTCTCAGCCAGACGGGCCTCGAGCTCAGCCGTGTAATGTTTGATCTTGCGCTGACTGGCTTCGATCTCCAACTCCTGATATTCGATCTCCTTACTCAGGTTATCGAACTCGCGGTTGTTACGTACGCTGTTCTGTTGCTCTTTATAACGCGAGATCGATGCATTCGCATTCTCCGTACGAACACGGTGATCGCTGATCTGCGTCTCGCATTCCTTGATGTCATTCTCGATATTCACCAGACGGGTCTTCAATCCTTCTACCTCGTCTGCCATATCTTTTACCTCTTGAGGTAACTCACCTGCCAAAGCACGTAACTCATCGATCTGTGAGTCTACTTGCTGCAGTTCGTAGAGCGCTTTCAGCTTGTCCTCTACCGTCAATTCTTTTGTTCTTGCCATAATAGTATTGGTGTTTTATCTTGTTTGCTAATGTTGTATTTTACGCCGAGCGGTTCTATAATATCACGGAATATTTCGGTGGCATGATGCTCGCTTATCCAGTGGTCGATATCTACCAACCCGATGCGCCCTGCTGCGTCCTGGAACTCATGGTATTTGCAGTCTGCCGTCACATACACATCCGCATCTTGCTCGATAGCCGTCTCGATGAACTCTGCGCCGCTTCCTCCGCATACGGCCACCGTCTCCACCGTCGCCTTCGCCGGCTTTGTATACCGTATATACGTGGTGCCTAATACCTCCTGCACATGAGCGATAAAATCCTCGTAACGCATCGGTTGAGCCAACTTACCAATCGCCCCTAATCCGCTCTCTGTCAATAATCGATAATCCCTAATCCCTAATCGCTCCGCCAGCTTCGTATTGATGCCGCCTACGACAGAGTCCAGATTTGTATGCGCCGAATAAATCGCTATGTTGTGTTTAATAGCGAGTTCCACAACGCGTGCCTGCGGCGTTTGACCGCAGACCTGTTTCAGACCTCTAAAAAGTAAGGGATGATGTGATACAATTAAGTCACATCCAAGCATAATAGCCTCATTGACCACATCTTCCGTTACGTCTGTGGTCAGGAGGACAGACTGGATGTCTCGTCCCGTGTCACCTACCTGCATTCCCGAGTTATCCCATTCTTCTTGGGCACTCCGTGGCGCTACAAGTTCTATGCTATGGATTATCTCCCTGAGGAGCACTTATCGTTTTTACTCCGCTTCTTCCTCTTTGATGGAAAAATCGGTAATACCTGCTTTCACCAAGATATTGTACCATTGGATCAGCTTGCGGATATCGCTTGGATAGACGCGGTCACGGTCCCAGTTCGGCAGCACCTCGTCAAACCATGCCTGCAACTCCGCATTACTTGCCTTCTTCGGATCCATCCCTACTGCCTTCAGCCCTTCTTTCTTTCCCGCATTGGTCAGCACTTCGCTCAACGATACATCATCCGCGTCGGTGAACATCGATACATCGCTCAGCGCTACGATCTTATCACGCGCATAAGTCGGCATACGTTTGCCGTCCACCAGACTCTCCACAATCAGCATGTTATTGCCGCGACTAACCAATTTATACAAACCCGGCTTACCGGTGATAGCAAGGATTTCTCTCAACATAATATTCTTTCCGTTTCAAAATCGGCTGCAAAATTACTACAATTATTTGGATTATGCAAATTTTTTACCCTTTTTTTCTTGCGTATATTAAAAATTAGCAGTACCTTTGCGCCCAAATTGACACAAAACACCTGTAAAACAATGAAAAACTGGCGCAGAAACATTTACGATATCATCGAGGTAGGCACCGATTCGATCTACAGTAAAATCTACGATTGGACGATGCTTTTCTTCATCGTCATCAGCATCATCCCCCTCGCTTTTCGGGAGCAGAACCCCTGGTTCGAGGTCTTTGACAAAGTAGCTGTCACAGCCTTTATTCTCGATTATCTGCTGCGTTGGATGACTGCCGATTATCGTCTGCCGGATCGCTCCAAATGGATGGCGTTCGTCACCTATCCGTTCACGGCTTTTGCCATCGTCGATCTGCTGTCCATCCTGCCGTCTATCGTGGTGATTAACAAAGCCTTCAAGCTCTTCCGTATCACGCGTCTGTTTAAGATCCTGCGTGTCTTTAAGTTCATCCGCTATTCGAAGAACGTGCAGATCCTGATCAAGGTGCTGCGCAAAGAGCGTCATATCCTTTTGACCGTGCTGGGGATAGCGGTATTCTATATCATCGTCACGGCGCTTATCATGTTTAACGTCGAGGAATCGGTGATGTTTGAGGATTTCTTTGATGCCCTCTATTGGGCGACCACAACGCTTACTACGGTCGGTTACGGCGATATCTATCCCGCTACCGATCTAGGCCGATTTATCAGTATGCTCTCCGCCATCCTGGGAGTCGCGATCATCGCCCTGCCTTCCGGTGTCATCACCGCCAGTTATCTGGACGAACTCCGCGAATCCAAGAAGCAGGAAGATTGATACCTTTAAGGCAGCGGAGTCAACGGATAGACGAGGTTGACGATCAGGATGTTCGCCGCCAGGATGATCAGGTTCATCAGCAGACCTATCTTCAGAAAATCACTGAAACGATAACCACCGGGACCATACACGAGCATATGCGTCGGCGAACCGATTGGCGTAGCAAAACTGCTGCTCACGGCAATCATCAGCGCAATCAGGAACGGGTAGGGTTCGTAACCTAATTTGAGGGCTGCCTCATACATGATAGGGAAGAACATCGCACCCGCGGCGGTATTCGAGATAAACTCCGTGATAAACGTTCCGGCAAAACAGATAGCGGTCATCACCACGATCGGGTTCGTACCGCATAGATCGAGGATACCGTTTGCCATGCGTTCCGCGATACCGGTTTTCTGAATGGCTATACCCAATACGGCACTACAAGCGAAGATCATCAGGATGTCCCAGTTGATCGACCGCATGGCCTGTTCCGGCGTGCAGCAACGGAAGATAAGCATCGCGAAGACCGCCAGGATAGCGCATTGCAGCAAAGGCAGCACGTTGAACGCTGACAGCGCCACCATCGCAATCATAATCGCACTCGAGACGAACGTACCCCATCCGATATTCGGTATATCTTCGGATTCAAAGAAATGCAGGTCGTGACTCATGGCCTTGGTGTCCGTTTGCATCTCGTTTACACTCTCCAGGAGCAGCGTATCGCCGGCTTCTAATTTCACCTCACGCGGCGACTCTTCGATACGGCTGCCACGACGGCTGACCGCCACCAAGGTCACGCCATGCGCTTTTTCAAAACCATTCGTACCCATGGTCGTACCGATCAGATGACTGCCGAAATTGATATACGCCGTACGCAGATAATGCGAACCCTTCGCGGCATCGTCGTAGTGGAAAACAGGATGATCGGCATTGACCAGTCCGTGCGATTGTTCCAGCTCTAACAGATCGCCTATCTGACCTGCGTATATCAGACGATCGCCACCCATCAGCGGTTCGTCATCCGGCACAGGCGACACGATCTTCTCGTCATCAAAATGGCGTATCTCGACCAGACTACCGCCCTGCACACTGTTCAGACCCAACTCACCGATCGTCATGCCGATATGCTTGTTATCGGACGGTACCAGCATCTCCACCGTATAATCGCCGGTACTCTCAAAAGCGGCTTCCGGAGACTGACGGTTCGGCAGCAACTTACGCAACGCGATGATACTCAGTACACCTACCGCCAGACAGAAGAGACCCGGGATGGTGGTCGCCAGAATATTCATTGCATGACCGGTCTGCTGTTCGTATAAACCGCTGATAATCAGGTTAGGAGGCGTACCGATCAAGGTACATACACCGCCCATACCCGAAGCATAACTCAACGGAATAAGCAGTTTGGACGGCGAGATACCGAGTTTCTTCGACCACATCTTGACGATGTTCACAAATAGCGCCACGACGGTCGTGTTGCTCAAAAACGAACTCAACGCCGCCACCGGTAACATCAGGCGCAGCACCGATCGGGCATAGCCTTTCGGCGTACCCAACAGATGCTTGACGATCCATTGTAATACACCCGTATGCATCAATCCGGCGATGACCACAAACAGCACGCCCACTACCGCTACTGATGTCTGACTGATACCCGACAGCGCCTCTTTCGCATCCAGCACACCCGTCACATACAAGATACCTACCGCGATCAGAAACACCACATCGGAACGTATCCGCGTGAAGAGCAGCACCGTAAACATAGCGAAGACCGTCACAATAGTGATCCACGCATCTACCCCAAAACCTAAAAATACAAATGTATCCATTATCTCTTACTCAAAATGTCGTGCAAAATTACTGCTTTTTTGTGACATACACAAGTATAAACAAAAAAATCGCCCGATTTGGACGATTTTTCGATATATCTCATTCGCCTTCAACTCCGTGATCCATTCCGGTGTATAGGGTCGATTGTACATAGTTTAGTTTTTCTTATTGATTAAGTTAACTACCACTTTGACCATCACGTCTTTCTCTTCTGTGCGGCTTTCGGCAATCATCAGCGTGAGGGCGACAAGCGTATTGTCTGCGATACGTTTGTTTCCTTCCGGGGTATAGAGGATGCCGTTTCGATCCATAAACCATAAGAATAAGGTGGCTGCGATACGTTTGTTGCCATCCGAGAACGAGTGATTTTTTGTCACCAGATAGAGCAACATAGCGGCTTTCTCTTCTACACTCGGATAGAGTTCTTGCCCACCGAAAGTCTGATAGATCTGGCCTATACTGCTTTTGAATGAATCATCTTTCTCGTTGCCAAACAGCCAACTCTCACCGAACTTCTCTTTGAGTGAATGAATCGCCTCCATCGCGTTCTCGTAGGTAGCATGGAAACGCTCCGTACCTTCTGTGTCGCTTATCGCAAGTCGCTGATAGTCATAATTATCTAATGTATCGAGCGCGTACGTGTAGTCTGTAACCACATTGACTAAATCCCTCGCCTCATTAGTCGTCAGCGCCTCTGTTTGCATGGTGTGTTGCAGTACACCGACCAATTGCTTCAACTCCTGATATTGCTGAAGCTGCATGTTCGTACGCACTGCATAGCCCTTAACAAGATACTCCTTGAGCACCTTATTCGCCCATTGACGGAATTGGACACCACGCTGACTATGCACACGATATCCAACAGAGATAATCACATCAAGGTTATAGAGTGGAATTTCCACTTCTTGCATATAACCTTCACGACGTCCATATTTCTTGGTAGACGCAAATTTTGCGACAACCAAGGATTTGTCCAATTCTTCTCGCAAAGCATTATTGATATGTTTGCGGATAGTTTTAACATCTCGATCAAACAACATTGCCATTTGGTCTACTGTCAGCCACACGGTGTCTTGATCCAACTTGACTTGCAATTGGATGCTGTTATCAGGCGCTACATAAATCTCAATGCCTGATTGCGAGGCGTTTTGGATAGTCTCTTCCATAGGAGTTGTAATTTTGCTGCAAAATTACAAAAAATTTTTGATATATGCAAGTAAATCAGCAAAAAAATCGCCCGATTTGGACGATTTTTCGATATATCTCATTCGGCTTCAACTCCGTGATCCATTCCGGTGTATAGGGTCGATTGTACATAGATTTTTCTTATTTTTTGACTATATCAAAACCTTGCGTAAGGATAAATTTGAGTGTCTCAATAGAAGTATTAAAATCGTACTCCTTTTCGGATTCAGGCAGTTCTTCATAGGGTACAAGACAAGGATGCGTCTTGCGCACATCGTCTCGCACCTCTCCATAAGTCCATCCCTCTGCCATTAGTTTGGCAGCCCATTCCTCATGAGAACTCCTCGCCATCGATTCTGCCAGCGCTATCAATTCTTCGGGTAACTCTAAAGTCTTCATGTCTATACTAAAATCGCCCGCAAAATTACAAAAAATATTTAATATGTGCAAATTTATTTACAAAAAAACGCCAACCGTGAGAGGTTGACGTTCGGTGTTGGTATCAAAACTTACTTACGATAAGGCAACTGACGGATACGGTCATTGAGTTGGCGGATCTCCTCCATTAACTCGTCAAAGGAAACCGACTCGCCGTAGATCATCGAAGATTGCATATTCTCGTAGTCCTTGCGCCAGAGAGGCAGCACATCTGCAGGTATCTCCAGCGAGAGCGATTGTGGATAGAGCGTATCATAATCAAAGCCCTTCAGACCAATGAACTTACGTCGATGCTCCAGAATCGTGCGATATAGGTGCTCATCCTTCAGCGCACGCTCCGCAATATCCGTGTGCAGCATTCGCTCCAAGTCATAGAGATGCCGACTCATACGCGCCGTACGCACCTCTTCCGAAGGCTTGGCAAACTCCTCGTGCAGCAACATCACTTTCTCCAGGAATGTGCGTTCAGGACGAACGACAGACACGGCAAAAGAAGATTCGGCCGTCGCTGCATTCGGATACGTTTCGTCCAGGATAGAAGCGAGTTGAACCGATTGTACCGGCTCGGACATACTGCGACCGCTCACCTCTACTTTGACCATGTTCTGCACATACTCTTCAAACGGGAAGAGCGTCTTATATTCGATATAGATCACCTCCGGATCAACGGTCGTAACGGAAGTGACGTTAACATGTACAGTAAAAAGGTCTTCACGGATTCCGTTGGCAATCAATTGCTGCTTGATATCCGCAGATAACTTCTCGCGCACGAACGAACAAGCCGCACGACGCAGTTTGTCGCTCACTTGCGTACGACTCAACTCTCCGGCGAAGCCCAAGTACTCGCGGCTGATAGCGATATCAATGTCCTCAGAAAAACGTGCAATGACCTTCCATGCCTTACTCAATGACGTGCCGCCTTTGAACGATAGATGTTCAGCGTACGGGAGTGCGAAGATAGCCTTCAGGACTTGTGTTACCCACCAGTCTTTCTCGATGTTCTTCTTCGCGATACGCGTCGCGATGTTGGCTTGTCTCAAAAGTTCTTGCTGTTGAACTTCGGTCAAATCGGTATATTTCATAGTTTGATAAATATGTCTCGTATCCAGCCGGGTACGAATTGGATATCGTGTTTGTAATCTTTCTCGCTGATGTGGCTGAGGTGCTTGCGGATAAGGTCCTTTTCTTCATCGCGCAAATTCGGACCTATCTCACGGATAGAGAGCACAAGGAGCAGCATCATTTTGGATTTGTACGCAAAAAGGCTTCCGTTGGACGTGTGCTTGAAAAGGATACTGTTCCCCTTGCCTATCTGCAAGTTAATACGCCTTCCGACACCGCTGGTTAGATAAACGGTATTAGCCGGAACCTGCGTCGAGAAACCCAGCATGTTCAGCGCAGCGTTGGCATCAGGAACTATATGCGCATTGTCACGTGCCGCAACGGCATAAGCAATCGTATCCGTATCCGGCAACAGGACACCCAGTCCTAACTCTTTGTCAATTTTCGGATACCAGTATATGCCCTGTGCTACACGAATGATAAGACCCTCTTGCACAAGACGGAAAAAAGCCAAACGCACTGCATTCTGTGTTCCGAATTGTGCAAAATCTTGAGAGAAGATACAACGACCTCTTCCGCCCTTGATAATCCTGTCTCTAATGTATTTATGTGTACTATCCATTTTGTCCCCAATAGTCTATATTTTCGGGAATTTTTTGAAATGATTTATGCAATTTTTCATTTCACGCTGCAAAGGTACAACAAATATTTGAAATACACAAGGATTTTTCGATAAAAATCGAATTTATTTGAGTTTTTAGCGGAAAATACTTGCTATTTGCACAAATGTGCGACTGTACTTTCGAAGGGGCCCTTTAGGGGAGGAGGTCGAAAGTACAACAAATATTTGTTTGCTTTTTTTTGATATATGCAAGAAAAAAAAGAAAAATCGCCCGATTTGAGCGATTTTTCCTTTGAAGAGGGGAGCGGAGGCTTAGTTGCCGTGTTCCTGGTCGTAGGCTTGACCTTCAACCATCCAGTACCACGCTTTCAGCGTCTTCTTGCCACCCGGCAGATTCTTCTGCGCCATGAACGCAGCCTCGTCCTCGGTGACGCGCATCAAGTCCGCTTTACGGGTCTTGATCGCAGCGGCAACTGCCGTGAAGCGAGCGCGAACTGCGAGCTCCTTGCTGGTCGGCTGCGTGGAACGTTCGTAGCGGTCCGCCTCAAACGAGTACACGCGCTGACAATTGGGGTTGGTCGTCGCAGCTACGCGGTGCGTCGCTACCAAATAGTTTCCGTGACTGTGACCGTTCTGTTTCTTCGGTCGTTTCAATGCGCCCGAGATCGTCTCGATTCCCGCAGCGCCTACTGTCATTACTGCCATAATTCTAACTTGTTAATTGTAAATTGTTAATTGTAAAAATGTTCTAAATCACCATCGGGTGTAAGTACTGGTTAAGTAAGGGGCAAGTACTATGCATCACCTACCAAAGAATGTTCCATTTCACCGGAGGATGTTGGAGATCCGCTCCGTAGCGTCGTAGGACTCGGTAGTCTTGGTCTGGATCATGACGGCCGTGTCGCCCCGTTGGTAATACTCACTCTTGTTGGTGATGGTCCGGACGACGTTGCAGGAACTGAGTCCGAAAGCCGCTCCGAGTGCGGTCAATGCCGCGATTAGCACGGAGATGACGATTTTGATGATTTTTGTTTTGGTCATAATGATGTGTGTTTTGATTGAACTACAACCCAATATAAACAGCCAAAGGAGGTACTGTCCTCCTCTGGCCGCTCCTGTCCGCAAAAAATGCAAAAAAAAGCTAAAACTCTTGCACATATCAAAAAAAAGCTGTACCTTTGCAGCCAAAAGTTGCAAAGACACCTTATGCGCAGTAACGAAATATCATTATTCCTTGCTTTTTGTATTGAGCAATACAAGCAGCGGCACAACTTGACAGGGGAGCAATCAATGCGTATCCTTGATCAATATGGTGTCTTGGAGTATCTGGAAGCAGGTTATGAGCCGTTGCACACACAAAGCGCGCAGTGGATCATGGAGGATATTGACGAATTTATCAAGAAAAGAAAGCAATGAGAGTCTATCACGGCAGTTTAGAGCGTGTCCCGACACCGGAAATACGTCAGGCTACACGTACCTTGGATTACGGAACGGGCTTTTATACTACCACTTCTGCTAAACAGGCAGAAGACTGGGTGCGTAAACGCATGAAGGACAGCGGTGCCCGCAAAGGTTATGTCAATGAGTACGAGTTGGACTTGGATGCTCTCAAGCAGTTTCATTGTGCTATCTTCGATTCGCCAACTGATGAGTGGATAGATTTTGTGATGAACAACCGCTTGAATAAGGATTTTGTTCACAACTACGATGTTGTGTACGGACCAGTTGCCAACGACCGCGTTTATACCTGCTTCACGCTGTACGAAGGTGGTGTGATGAATAAGCAGAACTTACTGGCGGAATTACGCACCTACGATTTGGTGGATCAATATCTGTTCCATACCGAACAGGCACTCCAAGTATTGAAGTTTGTTAAAGCGAAGGAGATTCTACCATGAGCGAGATAACACAAAACAATCTGTATCTGCTCTTACCGTTCAAAGTAAGTTGGGTGGCAGATATGTTGAGCGCAGACGAGCATATCAGTACGATAGAAGCCATCCGACGCGTATATTCTTCTGCCATGTACAAACAATTAGAGCAAGAGAGTACTAAACGCTGGCACGAAGGTCCGGTGTCATTGTATCAAACATTATAAAGAGCGTATAACAAAGCCGGCAGAAAATTGCCGGCTTTGAAATTTTTATTCATCCAATAGCACAATCGGATAATCGTCGGGATGATAGTCCACTTCGGGATAACCGGGTAAGTATGGTTTGGGTCTGCACACCTCTATCCTAATCTCTTCACGAGAGGCTTGTATCTGTTCCAGATAATGCGTCACCATTCGTTCCACCACCTCATTCTCCCACTGCCAACCGCAGTGGCGCCCTTGGATACATATCCCGCGCCAACTGACGGTTAAACGGTAGATCAGTTCGAGGGGCAGATGTTCGTTGAGCACAAACACTCTCGCCAGGAAGTTATCACCCATAATCAGATTCGCTTCCCATATTTCACAGTGGCTACCCGTTATCATCTCGCGGGTTTTAATCAATTTCAATAGCATAATGATCGACAATTATTTGCACCGCGCTTGGCGGTAATTTGATTTGTTGTTTTTTTAGTTTTAAAGATGCCAATTGGTCTGCTATGTACGGATCTGCAAGCCATCGTCGCATAGTCCGCATACTTACTCCCGCTTTGCGAGCCAATTGGCTTTTGGTCATTGCTCTCATAGGCTTTCATTAGGAGATGGTCCCGTGATGGTCCGCTTGAACTAAGGCTCAATACGACTCGTGACCACGTCACTCATATGAATTTTCGCCTTGTTCTACGCGTTCCCCACAAATTAAAATTTGTCGGGGACCCCATTTAGGATTTGACGTAATGTACAGGTGGATCGCACGGTTTGAGAGGCTTAATCATCTTCCATCCGTCCCGTTCTTCGGTTGTGCCGAATTGCGCATAGTACTGCTGGAAGGACATTTCCTGCCGCTTCTTTGCGGCCTCCCATGCTTGCCTGGCCGATGTTTTGCGGTTCGCGAAATGGATATCGCCGCCTATTAGGGTCCAATAAATTTCAAAGTCCATAAAAATAATTTTAAATGTCTCGTCCTGTACCTGTCGTCCATTTCAGTCCTTAGGGGGGGAATTATAGGGGGGACTACAGATACATGGACTTAACAATGAATAATTTTTTCTTTATTCCCTTTCTTTTTACCCCATCAGTGCGATGGTGAAGCCATACTTGATGGACTCGGAATCGGGGTGGGCTTTCTCGAGTTTCTCTGCCGCACGCTTGAGGTCCGCACGGGCCTCTTTCACATTGTCCTGGAGCTGCTCGTAATAGCCGTGAAGCTGCTTGTAGAAGTCCAGATTGGCATCTTGGATCTGCGTGTTCTTCTCCCAGGTGTAACTCTTCGGACGCTGCACACGGATCTTAAAGCCGTTGTATGGGAGGATGCGTAATGCCTTGATGGTTGCTTCACTCTCGTTAGCACTCAGCACTGCTGCGAACATCCGGTCAATGACCTCATACTTGTTTTCAATTTTCTTTGCCATAATTTTGTTTGTTTTAAAAGTTTAATAATTATGGCTGGCGCCAGCCTTGTTTTGGAAATCCGGTGCAAAAGTACTGCTTTTTGCGCAAAAAAAAGGCGACAAGTTGTCGCCTACCTGTCGCTTTGTTGTCGCCTTGTGAAAAAATTAGTGTCTTTGGAGATTTTTACCGTACGATTTTTCGTCTACCACCCATCCGAACTCATCGGAAAGCCTTGCGCATAACTGCTTTCTTGAATGGCTATCGCAGTAGTTTTTGAAGATATCATCGTTCTGCTTGCGATTCTCCACATATTCGCGTACGGCATTATAATCGCCTTCGCTCGGGTATATCATCTGCGCACTCATGACGGGTGCGTATATCGATTGAGAGAGTTTGGACACATGATCGGAAAGGAGTTGCACCTTACGTACGACATTACTCATATCGGTATTGGCTTCCATGAGATGATCAATCGCCTCTTCGAGTAAGTCGGTGAGTATCTTTTTCTCCGCTGAGTCCTGCATGCCACGCACGGTATTGATCGCCGTGATCAGGCGGTCGTTGATGGTTAATATGTGCGTATTCGTGGTCATTGTTTGCCGGTCCCTACGTAAAATGCGAAAAGGGCTGCAAAGGTACAACAAAAAAATGACATACGCAAATTGAGCGGAGTAGGATACCCCTCTCCGCCCCGTATTTTCGTAAATTGTTAATAACTTAACTAACTGCTTGATTTTATGTCAGTAACAAAGAAAATGCAAAAAAGTGCTTAAAAAATGAAAATTTTTTTGCCTTGATTTTACGCGGTCTCCGAGGCCATTTTTTCAAAAATGACGATTTTCGTTGCAAAATGAATTTTTTTTGAAATTAACAGATAATACGTCGATCGGATGTACAAATTCCAATAGACAATTCGTAAATTTTTTGCATTTTTTTGACTTTGCGTAAATAATTAGCGCGCGCGCCTTGCATACGTGCGGGAATTTTTGTACCTTTGTGGGATTTTTGATAATTAGCACATGAAAACGAATAAATACACAAGATTCTCGCTTCGGAAGTTGTTGGTGGAATACAAGGAGGAGTTCCTATTTGGACTTGGACTCCTTGCATGCATGGTGTTGAGTTATGGGCTCGCGCCGTTGATTCCGATTGACATCTTCCGTTTGATCATCTCGCCGACGGAAAACGTCGCCATCATTACGGTGACGCTGCTTTCTACTTGGGCGATGATACGTCATACGGATGGCATCCGCGTGCGGTATGTACAAGCATGGATTATGGGTACGATTTCGGCCATAATGATTGCAGGTGTCAGTTATCGTATGTCCGTTAACGCCGAATTGCTGCCGGCGGAGGGAATCTTTGCTTTTGATGGCTGGGAGATGGTAGGCGGTGATCTGCTTGCGTGGCTTATACTCGCTTATCCGTCGGAGCTGTTGCGTCCCGGATGGCTGACATGGAAGAATGCTCTAAAGCGCATCTTGCCGGTAGTGATTATCGGATTGATAGACTGGTTTGTTCCTTGGGACCTAAGGTGGCTCTTGGCGCTTGTTCCGGTGGTATGGGTGGCGCTGTTGTTCAGGCACCTGCATTACTACCGTCGGCACGCCGAGGAGAACTACGGCTCGGTGGAGCAAACGGATGAGAAATGGGTGATTCGCTATCTGCAGATGACGCTGGTATTAGGCATATCGTACACCTATCTTTGTTTCTCGGACGAACCCACGCGTCTTTTCACCCAACAATGGTTGATGTTCTTCGTCATCATCTATACCAATGACCAGATCATCTTCCATGCCAAACCATGGATAGAAAATGCAGAAGAAGAAGAAGAAGAAGAAGTGACGGAAATAGAGCCCAATTCGGAGTACCGCGAGAAGTTAGAGCAGTGGATGAAGACGGAGAAGCCGTATCTTAATCCGGAGTTCCGTTTGAATGATCTGCGTCAGATTCTGCCGCTGAACCGAACCTACTTGAGTCAACTCATCCATGCTGAATACGACTGCACTTTTTATCAATATGTTACCAATTACCGCATCGAAGAAGCGAAGCGATTGATGAAAGAAAAGCCGGATCTCAAGATGCAGGATATCGCTGAGCAATGCGGCTTCTCTTCCCCGGTCGTCTTCTCCCGTATCTTCGCCCGCGAAACCGGCGAGACGCCGAGTGAATGGTGTGCGAATAATAGATGATTCGTAAAAAATTACCCATTTTTCTTAACTTTAGTACAAAAACGCCCGCCCGCACTTGCGTGAGTGGGCATTTTTGTGTACCTTTGCACACTTTTAACGCATAAACAATCAAAATGATATGAATATTGTCTGTTTAAATTTAAAGAATGTTTGTCTTTGTAGGGTACGAATTCTGCTGTTGATTTCTATACTATTTGTCTCTATAGGAACGTACGGTGTCGGTTTTACGCCTACCGATGGTGGTCTCGTGGTCAACCTCAAACAGAGTGACCGTATTTTGCTGTCCACGATGATTGATGATGACAACAATCCTGCCACGCCCGACGTGGAGTATTTCGTCTGTCACTACAAGGGTTATAGTGGTGGTCGTTTTAAGTATAAAAACTCAAATTATCTTAGGTTGATTCCGCAAGATGCCGGCGCGACGGAGCCGTCAGCAGCATCTATCTGGACAATTGATACTGCCACGACTCGTACTTTGACGAGACAGTTAGGTGGTATTGCTTATACCATGTGGAGTCCTTCCGGCATCCAAGGTCAAGACCCTTCGACTATCCAGATATCTAGTACTTTTAAGACGCTAGGAGCGTTAGTGAAGCGCGGTCCGAACAGTTTGAGAGATGATGGTAGTATAGCAGATGTGGTTTTTGTTTTTCCGACCAAGGATGCGTCGGTTACGTCTTTTGACCCGAATAAGACCTTAAAAGCAGCAGGAATAAAACCGGATCAAGATGATGATGGTCGTATTAACGGCGCAAAAGGGCATGGCTTCTTGGGCTTGCCCTATCGTGAGGTCTATTGGCTGGATATTCCTAAAAGCAACCCGCCCTATTCCTATACCAATGCCTCATTGGTGGGATTCAATACGACTACAAAGTCTGTAAATTATGCTGTTGACGGCGATAAGAAAGAAACCGCCAGTTCCGGTCAGGCCTTATATGCTTTTGCAGATCCCAAGCACAAACCGACGCAGCGTACGCTCTTCCGTCTCTATATGCTCGATGATCCGTACGAGTCCTCCTGTCCGGACTCGTACTACTTCGCTTTTAACGAGCAGGATTATAAGAAATACCGAACCACACAGAACTGGCCACAGTACGCCAGTGATAGTACGGCAACAAAGAAGAAGATCTACACCATCGATCATCAGATTTGCATGTCGCGTCAGGGCGACACGAAATACTATCAGACCGATTGGATGAATGTACCGGATCTCGATAGCGTGTATTACTATGTGGGCTACAAAGATAAATATTGCAGCATATCGGCTGGGGATGACTTCAATTCGATGTTTACGAAGTTAGGGGAACTGCCGCTTCAATACATGGACGGTCTTTCTGCTCCGCGGGGTGCTTATGGTCGCATGATCATTGATACAACCCAGACGAGCAAAGATAACCTCGATGTCTATTTCCGTCCGGCGGGAGTGTTCCTGCGAACCAATACGGGACGAAACGTTGAGATGCACCCGGAGTCGGGAGATACCTCCTGGATCTGTAACGAGATGTGGCTAATCACGGCAGAGCACGTAGCCCTCTCCATCAAGGCGACGCTCTATTCGGGTTCGGAATATAGTCCGACCGACGAGGGCTTTGATATTAAGGGATGGAGTGAGATGGTGCCGGGTACGAGTATTCACGTGACGGACGGACGAGCATCTATCGTAGGCTGTTACGGTTGGGCGCGCGTTTATACCAATAAGAGCACTCCTAACGGCGGTCTGGAGTTCGTGCCGGCAGATCAAACCCGTTCGGTTAAGTATGACAATAATGGTCACTTCGGCGATACCATCGCTACCGGTTATCCCTTTCATGGAAAAACGAAAGTGGAAGTACAAGCGCCTCGTCTGCTTCAGGGATATGATTTTAAGGAGTGGAATACAGCGGCGGATGGTAAGGGCACGACTTATCACCCCGGCGACTCAATCAACCTCAACACCGTACATAATCAAACTCTATATGCCATCGCGGAGTACAAAGGCGGTATCGAAATCGCTATCTCTTTCCTTCACCCCACGGATGGAAAACGCTATTTCTTGACCCACCCGGGTACGGCAGCTCCGCGTTTTGCCCGTGCCCGCTATATCGAGGATTGGACGAACACTTGGCAAGGTATGGCGAACGCAGAGAATGTGGACCCCCACTATCTGACTACCTATCGATTGATAGGTCTGGGCGAAGGGTGTACGCAATGTGTGGAGAACGATTATGTCTTTGATCCTCGTCGTGAGACGGTGAAAGGCGCTATCGATTCGGTCATCTTCTACGAGCACTTCTCTCCGGAAAATGAGGAATATCCGGGTTTGTATTATCAAACTCCGAATACCATATTGGCAAATACAACTTGGGCGGGTTTGTTCAAATCCTCCGAAGGATGGCCTGAACCGATGCATCCCTGTATAGATAGTACCAAGCTCTATTCGACCCACTATCTGAGAGGATTTGACGGTGACGTAGCTTCGATAGAAAAGGCAGAACGCTCTAATCACGATGAACCCTATATCCAGTATAACACCTCCGACCGCTCCTTTAATGGTGTGGCTTTGGAAGCCAAAGGAACGGATTTTATGCTCTCCGGTGTGGGCGTGAAAGATGCCCATTATGTCATTCTGCCGGATACCGCGGATAAAGAAAATCCGTGGATTGATGAGATTGTTTTCGATTATCACCACGGCGAGCAGAGTGAACAGGAGGTATGGTCTAAGCTGATAGGTAAACAACTCATGTTGCAGATGACTATAGGCGATAAGATCGTTTATTTCCACCCGAATGAGGCGAAGACGAAAACGACGGCGACGGATCTGTGGCTCTCCCAGGATTATCGTATCGCGCAAACCTTTAGTTATATCCGCGACTCGCGCGTGGAGTCCTTAGATATAGTAGCCGAGGAGGATAAACCTCACATGAGCGAGGTGGGTGACGAGTTTGGTCGTTTGATCACCTCGGGCGTCAATAGTCCGATAGATGTATTATATCAAGGCAATTACATTGATATCGTAGATACACTTCGTATCACGCTTCGCCCCATGGCGAATAGTCATATCAAGGAGTATTACGGCCGTTGGAAGGAAGGTGCGCCGGGGCTGCATGTGAACCCGGATGGCTCGCGCTATCGCGATATTCTTATCCTTACCCATACCTTTCACCACGGTGCAATTCAGGAGAAATGGGTGCTCACCCCCGTTTATCCAACCTATACCTTCAGCCCGTTGGCTGATGCGAAAAAAACGGTGAACTTTACTCTCGCTAAAGTGCGTTCACGCCAACTATTGGACGAGAATGGCAAAGTGATGGCAGAGGAGATATTAAGTTTCAATGATTACACCTCTTCGTTGCAGTTAACGGAGGGAGGTTGTTCGTTCACAAGCGGTAGTCCGTCCGCTTATTTCAGCGTGGTGAAGGGAGAGACGCGTGACGATTATGTGACCATCAAGACGACAGCGGATAATACATCCGGCTTAAATCACGATACCCTCGTCATCAATGGTGAAGTTACGATTGACGAAGTAGTATATCCGATAGAAGGAAGAGTACCTTTGATGCAGATTGACTTAGCGGAATCAGAGTTGGTATGGTCTGGTATCCTAAACGACAAACGCTATTTCATTATGGCGTGTGATACCGGAATCATCTTCCGCCAATTTGAGGAAAAAGGCGGTACGCTCTACAAGAAAGAGGATGGTGCGACCCAACTGGAGAAAGGTTCGGCGGATGCAAGAAATAGTGATACCAAGTATATCACGCCGTGGAAATATGAATACGTGAATCTAGCCCTTCAACAATTAACGCTGAAAACCGAATACGGTATCGGCAAATACCTCGTTGTAGCAGCAGATGTACCGCGCCTCGATGATAGTGATCCGACCGCATGGACGTATGATTATGTGAATGTCTATACGAACGAGAACTCGAACTTCGAGGAGCAGGTTAAACTCAAGTATGGTACTAATACATGGCTGAAACTCACGGAGGTAGCCGGAAAGCCGAAACTGACCGTGACTGCAACAAAAGACGATGCTACGGTCTTCTCTTGGACCTATCTGCTCCACGAGTATAATCTTACGAACAATGGCGCTTATCCGAATAAGCCCTATCTGGAGTTTGGCTATAACAGTAATACGAGTGCTTCCATCCAGACGAGATACAAGGCTTTCCGCATCTACTCGATGTTAATCAATAATAAGCTCACCTACTGCGGTCGTGAGGATGAGAATGATCTTGCGGACCTGCTTACCGGTGATTGGAAGACGGATACGACGATCACGATTATCCCTGACAGCCGTTTCAGTGCCGGAGCGAGCGGATTGAGCCGAACGACCGATAGTGAACTCACTACCACGGTAACACCGGCTGGTTCCAGTCCGCTGGGCGCTTATACTACCAATATCGTTGATACACTCGATGTGCAGATATCCCTCAAAGACAAAGCTCCGGAGTACCGCTTCAAAGGCGATTGGAGCAGTTTTAAGTCCATCGAGGATGCGCATCTCAAGATTCCGCTTATCCGAAAAACATACCATACGGCGCCGTACGACTCGCTCCTATGTTATGTTGATGATGATGCCTATAACTATACTTTCCCGCCTGTGATTATCGAGGACGAGAATGATACGATTGAGTTTGTGCTGCATACTTATCACAGAAAGGGTACGAATACCTTGGATGTTGAAAACCACGTGGTTTCTTATACCGGTACGGGAGATAATCATACCAAAGATATGGACTTCACTAATCCTAATTTATCGGAGATTCGTCTGATAGATGAGTATGGTAATACGCCGGGTTGGTGTGAGATCATACGGAAAGGCAAGAACACAATCACCGTGCAATGCAAAGAGAATGGTGTACGTGCTCCTCGTGCAGCCAACATCTATATCGCATATACCTTGAACGTCGATGGCAAAATGCGATTTGTCAATTTCCAACTTCGTGTGTCGCAAAGAAGCCGATATAGTTATGACGGCAACCAGACACTGACCCATACCGGTGGAGCGTCGGGCGACACCTTAAAAAATGGAGTGCAGCAAGTACATGAGAATAAACGCATCCTCTATTACTATAACGCTTCGGGCGGAGAACAATCCGAGGATCAGCGTGTCGAACTGCCAGTTCGTGAGCGTAACTTCTACGGCTGGTGGCGTTGGTATAGAGAGGGCAAAGATGAGAAAGAAAATGATGTATCGGATATGGACCTTCCCGACTCGTTGTGGGTGACCGGATTTAGTCCTACCAATACCGGTAAATGGAACTACGCCTTCCATACCATCGGAGGTAAAGTGCTTAATCCCCGAAAAGGCGAGGACGGACAACCCGATTCTATTTATGTCACTCAAGGACGTTATACGGTCTTCCATAATAAATCGATTGATTATGGTGCCCGTAATGATCCGCCGGCTAAGAACCCCTCGGTCTATCCGCCTATTGATAAAAAAGTGGTGACATACGCAGTAGATATCAGTAACTATTACGACAACCTGCCCTTGTCCATGAAAAATATCAATAACGTCGATACGGCAGTCCTTGATACGCTGGGGACGATTACCGAGCCGACACTTTCGCTGCGCGAGGTCTTCGAGTTGCACCCTTGGACGGAGATGGCAGATACGATGCAGCATTATAAATACCATAAGGATGCGGAGTATGCAGGTCAGAAATACATGGAGGATCATGTGGTACGTGCTCCGATAGGAAATCGTCTGTTGCTAAAGACTGAGCAACGCTATAACTATGATAACCTTCGAGACCAGCAACACTCGGAGTCTCTTTTGGGCTACTACATGAAGGATGACAACTGGTACACCGGTGGTTGGGATGATGCGCGTAAGGACTCCATGATCTGGTGCGGCGGATGGGATGCCGATTGTATCTGGTACATCTATAATAAAAAGGAGGATACTTATACCAGAATTGACTCGAAACCGACCAAGGACGACGACTTCCTCATCGTGAACGCAAAGACGAATATCACTTCTGCTTCGGGAGTTGATACCGTGATTTACTGTTTGCGTGCTAAAAGTGTTTATACAGCGCAAAGTGGAGAACCTGGTGATGAAGATAAGCCTGTCGTAGGCGACTCGGTATATAATATCTGCCGCTACACCATTATCTATCACCGCAAGGAGAAGTTCGGTCCGCAGATAGAGACCAACGGTAAGGCGATTATTACGAATGAAGAGATCGATGAGCACTTCGATGTGTTGGAGCGACTGAACTTCGATTATAACAAACCCGGAAAAGAGTATCAACTCTATCCGCATCCGTTGCAATGGTCAGACGCTTCGTATGGATTTACTTATCCTCTGAACCTGAACATTATACACAATCGTTTACACGCTCAGGAGGATTTCCCGAACATGGGTGAGTATGGCTTGGTAAATCGTATCCCGTATTCGGAATATTGGCATAAAATGGAGCAGCACGGCGGTGCCGAGAATGGCTATATGATTTACTGCGACGGTATGGCTTCTGCCGGTCAGGTAGCAGCCCTCTCCTTGGAGTCTCACCTATGCGAGGGTCAGAAACTCTACTTCTCCGGCTATGTGGGGAATTGCTCTAACCAGACTGCTTCCAATAAAGCACGACCGAACTTCCTTTTCTCCGTACAAGGTTCAAAGGATGGTAGCAAATGGACGGATGTCACTTCCTATATGACCGGTGACTTGGAGCCTTCGAATAAATGGTACCAGATCTATTTCCCGATAGAGATGGATAAAGACTATACCAATTATCGCGTACGCGTATTTAACATGGCATCCAATAACGATGGTAATGACTTTATCATCGATGATATGCGTATCTTTGCTACCAAACCGCCGTTGATGGTTTATCAGGCGAACACGACTTGCAAAGCCGATAACGAAGCTGACTCGCTCACCCACGTGGTGCTCCGTCTGGACTACCAGGGATTTACCGAGGATGCTTATATTGAAGGAAAAATATCGAATGAGTTCTATACCATCATGGATGTGTCGAAAACCAATGATACGACCTTCTTGAAATTAGAGGATCAGTATTACAACGAGGATACGATCAAAGCCGTACCCCCGCATACCAAAGATACGCTTTATGGTAAGATTCCTTTGCCCGATAGATACTATCATCCGCTTCATGCCGATTCAATCTTCCCGAACTTGCAGGAGTTGGTGAATAAATTTGAGAGGACTTTAGATGCGCATGTAGAGGATCCGAGTGTAGTTGTCTTCCGTGAGGGATATATCTACGAGCACCTTGACGACTCGATCCGACCCGTATTGTATATTATCCACTCCGCAAAGATGTCGGGCGATCATACGTACACGGTTCACATGTCGAATTCTAAGTACACGCTGATGTCCAGTAAGTGTGCCATGACCCGTTCGCTCAAGGTGAGAAACCGTATTATCTTGACCCTCAACGGTGAGGAGAAGCCTGACAAAGAAGTGACGGAAATGTGTAATAACACGACCTATGATGTCTCGCTGCATGTCAAAGGTACGCTGCTCCTCGATAGTGTAGCACCGATTGAGGTCACCGGTACGTGTTATAACGACTGGCTCCTCTATGGCGATACCACAAAGGCTACCAGCGCAACTACCTACGGTTATGCCTATGAGGATATCGTTAAAGTCATTCGAGATATTCTTCGGGTGGATAATGAGTATGGTACCAATGCAAACCAGTTTGCGCAGAGTTTTGCAGATGTGAGCCGGACAGAGATGAAAAAAGTGCAGCTGGATAGAAATGTTACTATAACAGGCGATGTGCACCCTTATACGATCCTCTCGCATCTGGTGAATAAAGGATATCTAACCCTCTATAAATCCTCGCTATCGATTATAACGCCGGTGGATTCAACGGTTAAATATACCATTTTCCCGATACCGGGTACCGGCTCGGAGGTGATGAAGGATATGAATATAGAGGTTTGTCCGACGCCTATCCAGATTTCTCTTGGGTCGAGTATAGGTGGCGGTCTTCCGCTGATTATCGGAGGTTTGAAACGTCCGGAGTCGGAGTTAGGGACACCGATTACCGTGCTGGCGGACGAGACTCATGCCAATTCTGAGTTGGCTATTCCGATTGACTCGCTGATGCTCGACGAGTATGGTAACCGAAAAGTGGCATTGAAGCAGATAGACTTCCTCTCTACTAATGATCCGGAATATCTGGAGGGTATCCATACCTTGGGTCTCGTAACAGATAGAACCTGGAGTACAACGGGGGAGAACCCGAGTTATTACACCAACGGCAATGATACGCTGATAGTGGAACCATCGCCTTCTACCAACTATCGCATGCGCCCAGGATATAGCTATACTTTTGGTATCGAGATGATGACCTCGTCCGGAGCGTCTGGATGGGCCGGAGAAGACGGATGTCCGGTAGGTGTTGTGCCGTTTACCGTCAGCGTTGTACCCGATTACCTGCGTTGGGAGCCGCATGACGAGAACGATAACCGATGGAACAATCCCGATAACTGGATTGGTATTAATCCGGATAACACGTTGATTCATGAGACGGCGAACTTTGCACCGCTATCCACCACCCACGTGCTCATCCCGCCCATGACGGATGGCAAACCCTATCCGGTTATACCGGAGATAATTCCGTTTGAGGATTCCATCCAAATGGTTGGATTCCAGTACAACAAATGCAAATCCATCCGCTTCCTCGCGGGTGCGGCGCTTAGTCAGCAGCAACGCCTCGAATACGATAGTGTGATTGCCGATCTCAGCGCACCGAACCAGAAATGGGCTCTGCGTACTGCGCCGATAGAAGGACTGCTTTCGGGCGATCTCTACATGGCGAACGCCGATCTGAGAAATGAGACACCGCTATGGGAAGTAGGTTCGTTCGATGCTTCGGGACGTAACTACAATACGGGTAACGCAACCTTCTGGCTCTCGCTTTACAGCCGTGAGGTGAAGAAAATAGGTTATACAAGGGAAAAAGACTCTACCTTTACCTCCGCCGCCGATTGGTCCAAGGTTACCAACGCTATGAAGCTTCCTTTGAAACCCGCACAAGGATGGGCGGTTTATTCGCGCACCAAATCCGGCAACCCGGCGGATGTGCGCCTGCCGAAGAACGACGATGTGTATTATTACTTCACCACCTCCGGTAATGTCGTTTGGTCTCGCTATGAGTCCGGCTTGCGTGCGGAACGTGCAAAGAGCGCCGGTAGTGCGGACAAGGTAGGCAAGATGGCGTTCTACCCGGGCAAAGCGGCTACGAGCGAAGACTACACCCTGACGAACGAGACCGCTTCAACCTCCTTCATCTTCGGTAACCCCACCATGGGATATATCGATATTCTGGGCTTCTTGGCGGATAATAGTGAGAAAGTGAAGGGCGAGTTCCGATATATCGATGCAGATGGTATCTGGCAACCCAAAACGAAACCTGCCGTTGTCGAAGAGGACGTGATCACTTCTCTCTCGCGTTACTTGCCTCCGATGCACGCGATAGAGTTGAAACTGAAAGACAGCGAAAAAGCTACGACGTCGCTGATGGTGACCCTCAATACGAATCGCATCGTAACGGACGCCAGCCAAAGAGAAGCAGTACCAGATCCGGCACCCGCACCGCGCAGATTAGCAATGACCAATGATCAACGACCAATTGCCAAAGGCATCATGACCGTCACGGCGGTGAACCCCGCTTCGCCGCGTTGTACCTCGCGTCTCTTGCTCGGTCAGGGCTTTAACGAAGCAGTGCTTAGTGGTGAGGATGCAGTACTGACTACGGTCAATATTGATAACTTCTCTATGACCAATGCGCCGGCTACGCCGTTTAATATCTACGCTTTGGAGGGAAATAGCGGATTGTCCATTGACCTGCGCGACGAGATTGTCAATGTACCGATCTCCTTCTATAATAGCGAACTGCCGTTTGAACCGAACTCCTATCTCTGGTTCACAGGCGTCAATAATATAGACGGTGACCTCGTACTCTACGATGCGCTCTTGGATATCGAGCGACCCATCCTTGATGGTATATGCCTCGAGATCGAGACACCGGAGACCAGCCATATGATGCGCTATTATATCCGCCGTCCGGGATATGTGCCAACTCAGGACGATGAGAATCCGGTTACTACCGGCTTTACTCCGCTCCGGGAGGACGATGCTGCAGCTGTGAAATTTATACGTAATGGACAGGTCTTCATCCTCAGGGACGGACATGTGTACTCTATCTACGGGCAACAAATAAGATGATGAAAGGGAAAGAAAAAGAATGATGAAAAATAAGTTTGTTTTAATAAGATATGTTTTGATGCTATGGCTGTTGTGTGGCGCAAGCTACACACAGTCCATCGCGTCCGCCTATGACAGGAACACGTCTTCGCAAGGATGGGGCTATCAACCGCTCTCTACGATGAACGGCTCTAATTATCACGCGATGACTGCGCCGGGCACTTACGGCACTACTACTTCTCGCACTACGAAGAACCCGCTGGCAGGACGCTCCGATTTTCCTGTCTTGCGCTTCCGGTCCACCTCCGCTTATGCCGATAAATTCGATATGCAGTACACGCCGCTTATGGGTGGAGAGGTCGTACTTATGGGCGATCCTTTTGATCCGGACGGTCCTGGTATGGGTGAAGTAGAAGTAGAAGAAGAAGATCCGATGCCTATCGGCGACACACCCTGGCTCTTCCTCTTGCTCCTCTCCGCCGGCTACCTCGCTTTTCGCTATCGAAAAAAAACCGCACTCATTTTTTCCTTTTGAACTCTCGCTGTGCTTTCTTCAATTGCTTGAGGTATGCTTTGCTGGTATGCAAACGTGCAAAAGCGGCACTTGCGACTACGCGTGCGGCATCGACATCACTCTGCCAGTGGAAACCGGCAATGACACGACTCTGACCATATTCAAAGCCTTCTTTGAGCAAAGCGTCTTGCGCGGCAGGATTGATCTCGCATAAGATGAGCGCCGTCGTCCAGCCGAGTGTCGTATGGCCGGAAGGATACGAACCGTTATGGCTCAGCGGCTCTTCATCTTCGGGCATCAGGGTCGGCTCATGGAAGACCATATAAGGACGTTTGCGCATATAGGTTATTTTGGCGCTATCGCATGCGAAATCCGCAGTCTTGGTAGCATCCACCAGCAGTTTCCATATCTGCGGTGTGTTTTTCTCGGAAATGGTTATGCCCATGACCGGCGAGAAGATAGCCGCCATACGATCAATACTGTACTCTGCATCCAGGCGTGCTTTCTCACCGCGCGGTGTCGGACGCATGCGTTTGCCCCAGTTATATTGCGCCGTGTCATACGCGAAGCGCATCTCATTGCTCTGCGGAGGTGCCGGCAGATAATGCAACGCATTCGGCATTTCCGGGGAGGTGTAATACGGATGTGGTTCCCCTGCAATCAAGCAGACGGACAGCAATAAAAACGGAATAATAAGGATTCTTTTCATAATACTTGGTATTTATTGTCTTTCAGTAATTGTTGTGCCGTGAATCGAATGGAGAGCATTGCGGAAAAGTTGCATGATTTGTTCCTTGTTCTCTTTCCACGGCCGTTGGTTCTCTGCGCTGATTTTCCATTTGAGTGTATATTCGCGTTGGAACCCATACTGCATATAGATAGCCATCAAGTCATCCCATAATGTAGTTTAATAGAATTTTTTTCATATGGTGATAATAAGGTTGTATTATATCGGCTGCAAAGGTACTGCTTTTTTGTGAGATATGCAAGAGAGAGGACAAAAAAAAATCAAAAAGGGCATAAAAATTGCGGAAAATGCCCAATCGGCTCAAAAAAGCAAGATTTTTTGCATTTTTTTGCTCAAATTGAGCCGATTATTCAAATATTTTTTGTAATTTTGCACCGATTTTAAAAATTGGCCTATGGAAACGGCTCGTGAAATACTGCAATTTTTGCACTATCATCCTATGTCTTCTCGTGAGGATATTCGCGCAGGTATCGGTTTTCAAGAAAGCGATGCTACGCTCAAACGGCTTATCGCGGCAGGAGTAGAAAATGGTGATATTATCGTGGAAGGGAAGGCACGTGCAACGCGTTATTCCTTATCTAATCGTGCGCATTTGTTAATGCCGCTTGATTTAGATACCTATTTTGCACAAGATGTGGATGACCGACAGGTGCAAACAAGTTTTAACTTTGCGCTTATCAACGTGCAGATGCCTCATGTAGCTTTATTTACGGAAGACGAGTTGAAACAACTCAATGAATTGCAGGCAGAGTTTCGTGCGCATTTAGCGGATATGAGTGAGAACGAGTACCGCAAAGAGATGGAGCGGTTGGGTATTGATTTGAGTTGGAAATCTTCGCAGATAGAAGGTAACACTTATTCGCTACTGGAGACAGAAAGGTTACTGCGAGAGAGTAAGACTGCCGACGGTAAGACGAAAGAGGAAGCGGTGATGCTGCTAAATCACAAAGACGCATTACGTTTTGTATTGGATAATCCCGATTATTTGCAGGAGTTGACCATTAGTCATATAGAAGATATTCATCAATTGCTTACTAAAGAACTATCGGTAGACACAGGCCTACGTCATCGCCGAGTCGGTATAACCGGCACGCAATATCGACCGCTGGACAATGAGTTTCAGATCCGCGAGGCCATGCGGGATACATGTAACTTAATCAATAGTCGCTCGAACGTGTTTGAGAAAGCATTGTTGGCACTTTTGCTACTCAGTTACATCCAGCCTTTTATGGACGGGAATAAACGCACGGCGCGCATCACAAGCAACGCGTTGCTGATTGCTAACGGCTATTGCCCGTTATCGTTCCGCACGGTTGATTCGATTGATTATAAGAAAGCGATGTTGATTTTCTATGAACAGAATAATCTGCACGCCTTCAAAAAGATCTTCATTGATCAGTACGAATTTGCGGTAAGAGAATACTTCTAAAAAAAAATGCTAAAATATTAGCAGTTATAGCGTATTTTTGATGCTAAATGCTAATATTTTAGCAGTAAGTTATACTATCGGCTGCATTATTTGCCGAAAGCGGAGAGCAGAGAACTGATAGCACCGGCGTACTGGGCAGCGGTGTTGGCATAGCCGGCAGCGGTGGAAGCGGTGTTCTGCGCTTGGGTGGTAGCGTTCTGAACAGTCTCGTTGTTCTTCACCATATCTACCAGACTGCTAGTAACGGTCTCCACATTATTCTGCGTCACCAGACCCAGGGACGAAGCGATCAAGCCTTTGCCGAACTCTTTGAGGTAGGTCTTGTCTTTGTAATTGGTCTTCAGACCCTCGCAGTTAGCCAGCAGCGTAACGGTGTTAAGCGCGTTCTGCATGTTCTTGTAATCGTACTTGTTGCCATCAGCTTTGTACTGGTTGTACAACTGCATGAGGGCGTTACCTGCACCTTGTCCGGCGCTGAGGGCATTGCTTGCCACATTCGTCGCAGCCGTGTTCGTCGTTTGCGGTGCATTACTTGAAGTACTGTTTTTCATAAATCCACAGCCGGCCATCATCATGACCGCTACGGAGAGACAAAGAATCTTTTTCATAACGTTATACAATTTAAAATTTGCTGCAAAATTACTGCTTTTTTGCGATATATGCAAGAGGTAGGCACAAAAAAACGCCCTGAACGGACGTTTTCTGTAGCGGGACCCAGGATTGAACTGGGGACCTCATGATTATGAATCATGCGCTCTAACCAGCTGAGCTATCCCGCCTCATTTTTTCAAAAGCGGGTGCAAAAGTACTGCTTTTTTCTGACATGTGCAAATTTTTTGCTATTTTTTTGCATTTTTAAGTGAAAAAAGTGCAAAATCATGCCACATTGAACTGACTTCCGCCGATAAATTCACGCAGAATAGAGGTTCGTGGAACATACGACGCCTCCAGTCCTTCGAAGAAACTGAGATAATAAAGCAACTGTTTGGCGATGGTATATTCCTTGGAAACGGCGGGTACGGTCTGCAAGGCCGTCTCAACGGCATACCGGATAGCCGGCAGTTCGTACATCATGGATGTATCGAAACGTGCATCCGCCTCTTTCTTAAAGGGTTCAATCCATTTCTTCTCTCCTGCGCGCACCGACGGCCAGTTGGTGATGGTCTGTTGTGGACTCTTACCGCGCGTACGATAATCGCGACTCATGCGGCGCAGCAGACGATGTATGTGCGTCGGAATCCATTTATGTCCGTCCAAGGATACGGGACTCATCGGCGAAGCGTAAATCTTATACTTGCAAGACGCATCGATATGTTCGGTCAAAAGCGGATTGAGCGCATGGATGCCTTCGATAACCAGGATGGTATCCGCTTCGAGTTTGAGTGTGTCGCCCCGATATTCCCGTTTCTCTGCCTCAAAATTGAAGGTGGGCAGCGCAATCTCTTTGCCGTCCAAAAGTGCTTTCAGATCGGCTTCCAGTTGACGGATATCCAAGGCATAGATCGATTCATCATCCCGCTTACCGTTCTCATCCCGCGGAATCAGTTCGCTATTCAGATACCAGTTATCAAGGGACAAAGCGACCGGCTGTTTGCCTTGTGCCAGCAGTTCGAGACACAGTTTATGACTGGTACTGGTCTTACCGCTGGAAGACGGACCGGCAATCAGCACTACGCGCACGTTCGCACGCGAACATATATTCCGCGCGATACGCGCGAGTTGATGTTGGTGGTACTTCTCTCCCATCGCTACGAGTTCTGCCGCATGGCCGGACTCAATCATTTCATTGATATACGCCACTCGGCGTTTCTCTCTGTTTATCATATCGGGTCTATATCTAAGATTATTTTTACGTTTTTATTCGATTTCATCGAGAAAATATACTCAATCGCTTCGTTGAGACGCCGTTTGGCTTCGGCTATATTTGCCCCTGCTTCGATACGCAGTGTCAGTTCGCGGATATAATAGGCTTGCACGCGTTCCACGGACGGGATGATGACCGCCGATACGCGACGACCGAAGATACGCGTCAGATAGGCTTGCAGTTGGGTAGCCGTCGTATGCACTTGCGCCTGCTTGGCATGACGTAACTGCAACCGAATGATCCGATGAAATGGGGGATAATGGAACATCTCCCGTTCGGTCAGTTGTTGGTTATACAAAGCCACGTAGTCATGCGTCTTAACCAGTTGCAACATCTTGTTCTCCGGATCAAAAGTCTGAATCCATACTTCCCCTTTGGCGCCTTTGCGCCCTGCGCGTCCTGCCACTTGCTCCAACATCTGGAAAGCCCGTTCGTACGCCCGGAAATCGGGTTGGTTAAAGAGCGGATCGGCATTAAGCACCGCCACTAACCGCACATCATCGAAATGCAGGCCTTTGGTGATCATCTGCGTACCAACAAGAATATCGCACTCATGGTTGGCAAACGCATTAATGATATCCTGATACGCCGATTTATTACGGGTGGTATCCAAATCCATGCGCAGCACGCGTGCCTCCGGGAAGAGGGTTTGTATCTCATCTTCAATCCGTTCGGTACCGAAGCCGACGGCTTTGAGTTCGCCTCCGCAGTGCGGACATACCGCCGGAACAGGCATGTGGTAACCGCAATAATGACATTGCAGTTCGCGTGGCCGCAAGTGAAGCGTCATCGGCACATCGCATTGGATGCAACGGGGCGGTTGACCGCATTGCACGCATTGTATCTGCGGCGCATAGCCACGGCGGTTCTGAAAGAGAATCACCTGTTTATTATCCGCCAGACATTGCCGAATCCGATCTACCAGCGGATCCGAGAAATGATCGTACATCTCCTTGCGTTCGTACTGCCGCTTGAGGTCAATCAGTTGGATATCCGGCAGTTCCGCACCGCCAAACCGTTCGGTTAATGAAACTAACCCATAAACGCCTTTCTGCGCCAGATAATAGGACTCGATGGCAGGCGTAGCCGTACCTAACAGCACCTTTGCGCCATGTTCTTTGGCCAAGACAATCGCTGCCGCGCGGGCATGGTAACGCGGATTGGGTTCGGCTTGCTTGTAACTGGGTTCATGCTCCTCATCCACAATAACTAAGCCTATATTCGGGATAGGTAGGAAGATAGAACTTCGTGCTCCCAAGACCACGAAGTTATTGGAGATTGGAGATTGGACATTGGATATTTGTTTGTATCGCTGCTCGCGTTCGGCATCGGTGAAACGGCTATGATAGACAATCAGTTGATCGCCGAAGATCTTCTGCAGGCGGGAGGTGAGTTGGGTAGTCAACGCAATCTCCGGAACAAGATAAAGCACGTTCTTCCCTTGCGCCAATTGCGCCTGAATAAGATGAATATAGATATCCGTTTTTCCGCTGGAGGTTACGCCATGCAGGAGCACAATGTCCTTACCTGAATGCCAAAAACGCTCGATTTCATCGACACTTTTCGCTTGTGCGGGAGACAGATCATGGATGGGTTCAATTGGACCGGTATAGGTCAGGTCTTTTTTTCGACTGCGCTTAGGCGGATCAGTAAGCCGTTTATCGAGTCCACCGGGTAAGGCCGCTGCCATCACTTCGCCTAAGGAACACATGTAATAACTGCTCATCCATTGCCAGAGAGCCAGTTGATAAGACGGTACAACCGGCGCATCCTCCAAAACAGCCGTTATCGGGCGTATCTTGGAAGCCAGCGCTTCGTCTATCGGTTCCGTATGTTCGCGCAATACGACACCTCGTACCTCTTTTTTCATCAGTGGCACGACCACCCGCGTACCCGGTGCGGGTAGAGACAAACTATCCGGGATGCTATAGGTATAAGTATCTCGGATAGCTAAAGGTAATATGATATCAACGTAGTTGATAATTTGTGATTTTAGATTTGAGATTTTTGATTTTCCTCTAAAGCCAACGCTCTATTATAGCATTCGCGGCAAAGGGGTTCGTAACTGTCTGTTTCGCCCAAGAGGACGCGTTTCTCGGAAGCTACGAGACGATGGCTGACATATGCCAAGTCGCCGCAATGCACGCAGATAGCATGGGTCTTATACACATCATCGGCAATCGCCATGAGAGCCGGCATGGGTCCGAAAGGTACGCCCTTGAAGTCCATATCCAGTCCGGCACAGATGACGCGGATACCGCGGTCGGCTAACTGCTTGCATACATCGACAATACCCATATCGAAGAACTGCGCCTCATCGATACCAACTACGTCGATATCATCGACCATAAGCAGGATATTCTGACTGCTATCCACCGGCGTCGATTGGATGACATTGCGATCATGGGATACTACATCTTCTTCGCTGTAACGCACATCGATAGCGGGTTTGTAGATCTCTACACGCAGTTTGGCAAACTTAGCACGTTTCATACGGCGAATCAGTTCTTCGGTCTTACCTGAGAACATCGATCCGCATACTACTTCAATAGATCCTTTTCGGAGGCTCGGGCCTTTGGTGTCTCTTTCGGAAAACATATAGTAATTTACAATTTCAAATTTCAAATGTCAAATGTTGAATTTTAATTCAACTTGATATCCTGTGCATTCATCTGGAGGGTGGAACGACCGCGATAGGTGTTCTCTTCGAGGTAGAAGCATATATCGATGCTTCGTCCGTTCTGCAGATGTTCGGCTTTATCTCCTTCGCCAAAGGCGATACCATCCATAGCTACTACGCGATCGGTGAGATCAAGATGCAGATGGCGTCCGTCACTCACGGCGCGTGTACTGCGGTTATTGATCAGATGACGACAGAGGAAGAGCGGTCGTTCATTCCCCGGTCCGAAGGGTTCGAGGCACTGGAGGATCTTATACATCTTCCAATTCATATCGCTCAGTTCAACCTCCGCTTCGATATCCAGGGTAGGTACTTGCTGTTCCGGTGTGATATGCGCGGCTACATATTCCTCAAAACGCCGTTGGAACTCCGGCAGATCTTTCAGATGCATACTCAATCCGGCCGCGAACTTATGGCCGCCGAAATTGGTGAGCAGATCCCGGCAAGAGTCAATGGCCGTGTAGATATCAAAATCACTCACCGAACGGGCACTACCGCTGATGATATCATCGTCACCGGTAGTGAGGACGATGGTAGGCCGATAATAGGTCTCCGTCAGACGGCTGGCTGCTATACCGACTACCCCTTTATGCCAGTTAGGCGAGAAGACGACCGTCGTATGTTTGGCCGTATTCATCGGATCTTTCTGCAGTTGTTCGAGTGCTTCATCGGTGGTCTTGGTATCAAAATCCCGACGGTCCTGGTTGTAGGAATCGATATCCTGCGCAAAACGGAAAGCCGCTTCCGCATCATCGGTGATCAACAGACGAACGGCTTCGGCACCGCTCTTGATGCGTCCGGCAGCATTGATACGGGGTCCGAATTTAAAGACCAAATCGTTCATATTCACCGTCTTTCCTTCTATACCGGCTATGCGCATGATCGCCTGCACGCCTACGGACGGTGCGGCATTGAGAGCCCGCAGACCATAGAAAGCGAGAATGCGGTTCTCACCCGTGACGGGCACTACATCGGAGGCGATAGACATAGCCAATAACGGTAACAGACGATAGACCTCCGTCATATCGATACCTCTACGCAAGGCATAGGCTTGTGCTAACTTGAATCCCACACCGCAACCGCTCAGTTCCTTAAACGGATAATGGCAGTCCGCCCGTTTCATATTCAGCACTGCTACCGCTTCGGGGAGGATGTCGCCCGGCGTATGGTGGTCACAGATGATAAAATCGACATTCAGGGACTTGGCATACTGCATCTTCTCCACGGACTTGATTCCGCAGTCGAGTGCGATAACGAGCGTACACCCTTTCTCTTTTGCCGTGTCGATACCATTCGTGGAGATACCATATCCTTCCGTGTAACGGTCCGGGATATAATAGATGAGATTATCCGTCTGCGTGCGCAAGAACGAGTACATGAGTGCGACAGCCGTTGTGCCATCCACGTCATAATCGCCATAGACCATGATGCGTTCATGATTATCAATAGCGCGGCAGAGTCGATCCACAGCGGCACCCATATCTTGCATCAGGAAGGGATCATGCAGGCTATCCAGCGACGGACGTATGTATGCCCGCGCTTCCGCAGCCGTTCGGATGCCTCTTCCGGCCAAGATACGTCCCGCCACCGGACTGATATCCAGTTCGGCACTCAGACGCTCTGCAGCCGTTTGCTCCTCAGGCGTTAACTCTTTTATTTTCCAGTTCGTATTCATCTGCTTCTTGCCATTGAGGGAGTACTTCCCGGAAATGGCGTAGTTTCTCTATGGACAAGTCCACAATCCGCGTGGCATGCTCATAATCTTCAAAGCCCGCTATATCCTTGAGCCAGGTGTCGTATGCGGCCGAATGTCCGTTATAATCGAGTTGGATGCCATCCGTTCCAACCATATTCACACCGATGCCGTAGCAGTGGTTCTCCGCCGCTCTGGCAGGCAGTAAGGTATCCCAATACTGGATACGTATCGTAGGCCAGCAAGCGACCACAATCAGGATGTCGTATAGGTTGTTCTTATCCTGCCTCAACCATACCGGGAACCGCAAGTCATAACATACCGCCAGACGAATCTTGACGCCACGGAACTCGAAGATCTTCCGTTCGTTACCCGGTGTGAAGAACTCCGCTTCGCCTCCGCTGGCATACAGATGATGCTTGTCGTAGTACTGCGGCGCACTTTGAGGAGAGAAGAGGAATCCGCGGTTATACAGTTTGCCTTGGTCGGTAGCCATCATCGAACCGACGATAGCCATATTATACGTATCTGCCATGTGCTGCAAGGCTTGGCAGGTAGGTCCGCTTCCCCAGGGTTCCGCCAGACCGGGACGATCGGTACAAAAACCCGTACTGAACATCTCTGGCACCACGGCCATATCCACTTGACCGGCAATAGCCTGCAAGCGTTCATCCAGCAGACCCACATTCGCTTGCGGATCTGCCCAGACGACAGGATATTGGAGAAGAGCGATCTTCAATGTACAATTAACAATTTACAATGTACAATTATTTTTTGCCTTTCTTCTCCGAACCGGTACCGGCGATGTTCTCGCGCATAGCGGTGTCGGCTTGCATATTCTGCATGCGGTAATAATCCATAATGCCGAGGTTTCCGTTACGGAAGGCTTCTGCCATCGCCTGCGGCACGAGTGCTTCGGCTTCGATCACCTTGGCACGTGCTTCCTGTGCTTTCGCTTTCATCTCCTGCTCCTGGGCGATAGCCATGGCGCGACGCTCTTCCGCTTTGGCTTGGGCGATATTCTTATCCGCTTCGGCCTGATCCATCTGCAGTTGCGCACCGATATTCTTACCTACATCAATGTCAGCGATATCAATAGAGAGGATCTCGAAAGCCGTACCGTCATCGAGACCTTTGGAAAGCACGAGTTTACTGATGGAATCGGGGTTTTCGAGCACTTGCTTATGGCTCTCAGCACTACCGATAGAGCTGACGATTCCTTCACCTACACGGGCCAGGATCGTATCTTCACCGGCACCTCCGACGAGTTGGCGGATGTTCGCACGAACGGTGACACGGGCTTTGGCAATCAACTGAATACCATCTTTGGCAACGGCCGCTACCGGCGGGGTATCAATGACGCGCGGATTGACAGACATCTGAACGGCTTCGAATACATCACGTCCTGCCAAGTCAATGGCTGTAGCCATCTGGAAGGAGAGGTCGATACCGGCTTTGGAGGCTGAGACAAGGGCATGTACCACACGCTCGATATGACCACCGGCCAGGTAATGCGCTTCGAGACCGTCACGCTTCACCTCCATCAGACCTGCTTTATGCGCCTCGATCATACAGTTAACGATCTTTGTAGGCGGCACCTTACGGATTCGCATCAAGAAGAGCTGTACCAGACTGATACGTACACCGCTCACTACTGCGTTGATCCACAGCATGAAAGGTACGTAGTAAAAGAAAATGATTAACGCAATCGCAACCAAGGTCACGATAATGAGGGTGAGTACATCCATAATTAGTCCTCCTTTTTATCTTTATTATCTTTATTAAGTTTATTCTTCGCTAACTCGACATGGCTGTCGATCTTGGAGTCCAACGCCATCTTATCCAATGCATGACTGCGCAGGAATCCCCATACGGCAAGCGCGGACAAGAGGAGACATGCTCCAAGCGTGATATAGCCCGCCATCTTTCCGATCCATATCCATGCCAACACCACGGCTGCAATCAGGCAACCGAAACCGCCGATGCCCGCAATGCCGAAACCCGGCAGAAGGAACATCTCCATTAATAATAACGCGACGCCCGCGAGCACTAATAATACGACTAAAAATACGTTCATGCAAGTGTTTTGTTAAAAAAATTACAACTATTTTTTTTCAAATCGGCTGCAAAGATACTAAATATCTTTGATATATGCAAGCGAAAAAAAATTTTTTGCATAAATAAATTAATTATACTACTTTTGCAGCCGATTTTTTTGAGGGTACACCTTATTTATAGTTGCATATGAGCAAAAATTTGGTAATAGTGGAGTCTCCGGGAAAGGTGAAAACGATCAAGTCGTTTTTGGGAGACGATTTCAAAGTGATGAGCAGTCAGGGTCATATCCGCGATATCGAACCGAAAGGTAAAAACTCGCTGGGTATCGATCTGGAGCATGGATACGAACCGAACTATGTCATTGACGCGAATAAAGAGCGTCTGGTGGAGGAGTTACGTAAAGAGGTAGCCAAATCGGATGTGGTATGGTTGGCTTCCGATGAAGACCGTGAAGGAGAAGCTATTGCTTGGCACCTATACCATGTATTAGGTTTGGAGAACAAGGAAACGCACCGTATCGTTTTCTCGTCGATCACGAAGAGTGATGTATTGGACGGAATCGCCAACCCGCGTGATATCGACTATAATCTGGTGAATGCACAGCAGGCACGTCGTGTGCTGGATCGTATCGTGGGATTTGAGTTGTCGCCGATCCTCTGGAAGAAAGTGACAACCGGTCTTTCGGCAGGTCGTGTGCAGTCGGTAGCGGTTCGTTTGATCGTAGAGAAAGAGCGCGAGATAGAGGCTTTCCGCGCTTCGTCTGCTTACCGTATTTTTGCTGATTTTATCGGTGCTAACCCCGGCGATGCATCCATTCTTAAATGCGAACTGAACCATCGATTCTCGCATAAGAAAGATGCGATTGAGTTCTTGGAGAGTCTGAATACGGCGCAGTTCATTGTACGTGACGTGCAACGCAAACCCGTAACGCATATGCCGGCCCCGCCTTTTACCACCTCGACTTTGCAGCAGGAAGCGGCGCGTAAGTTGAAATTTACGGTCTCGAAGACGATGCGTCTGGCGCAGTCGTTATATGAGAGCGGTGCTATCACCTATATGCGTACCGACTCGGTCAACCTCTCTTCCCTGGCTTTGGCTACCAGCAAAGAGGTGATCGCGGAGCAATACGGAAAAGAGTACGTACATACCCGTCAGTTCCGCACCAAATCAAAGGGCGCGCAAGAGGCACACGAGGCAATCCGTCCGGCATACATGAATAAACTGACCGCCGGTGAGACGCGTGATGAGCAACGTTTGTACGAACTGATTTGGAAACGTACGATAGCCAGCCAGATGGCAGAAGCGCAGAGCGAGAAGACAACCATCGAGGTGTCTATTCATGGCAGTAAATATGCGTTTATGGCTACCGGTGAGGTGATCACTTTTGACGGTTTTACCCGCGTGTACGTACAATCGACGGATGAGGCGGAAGAAGAGAGTCGCCTGTTACCGGCTATGTCTCCGCGTGAGCGACTGAAATTGCAAAACGCTGAGGCTATCCAAACTTACGCTAAACCGCCTTTGCGTTATAACGACGCGACACTGGTGAAGAAAATGGAAGAGTTAGGTATCGGTCGTCCGTCCACCTATGCGACTATCATCGATACCATTCAGCATGTCAAATATGTGGAGAAGGGTTCGGTAGCCGGTGTGAAACGCGATATCGCTATCCTGACTCTCAAAAACGGCATGGTGACGGAGAAACTAAAGAGCGAGTTGTACGGTGCAGATACCCAACGCTTCTTGCCGACCGATTTGGGACGGATCACGAATGATTTTCTGGTAGCGCATTTCCCCGCTATCCTCAGTTATGACTTCACGGCGCATGAAGAGGAGCAATTCGACCGTATCGCTGCCGGAAAGGTGGATTGGATCACGACGGTAGATGCGTTCTATAAACGATTCCAACCGCTTCTGACGGCCGTTCCGTCAGGTAAGGTAGAAGGACGTTTGATAGGAAATGATCCGGAGACGGGACAGCCTATTATCGCTAAGATCAGTAAGATCGGTCCCTGTGTACAGATGGGGGATTCCGCTGATGCCAAACCGCGTTTTGCCAGCCTGAAGAAGAATCAGTCTATCTATACCATCACCTTGTCGGAGGCCTTGGATTTGTTCAAGAATGCACTGCCGATCACGTTGGGTGAGTATGAAGGTAAGCCGGTTATTATCGGAGAAGGTAAATACGGACCGTATATCCACTATGACAAACTATTCATCTCTATTCCGAAGGGCAAAGACCCCTTGACGGTGAAGATGGACGAAGCGATAGCACTGATTACGGAAAAGCAGCAGAGTGCCACGCCGATTCACCAATGGGGTGAGGTACAGGTACTGAATGGCAAGTACGGCGCTTACATCCATACGGCAGAAGGCAATTATCAGATTCCAAAGCATACGGATCCGCAGACCTTGACCGAAGAGCAAGTACGCGAAATAATGGCCAAATCCGAGCCGATTAAGCCCGGAAAACGCACTTTTAAGCGAAAAAGTGCAAAATAATTGCAAAAAAATGCAGAATTATTTGGTCAATTCAAAAAAAAGCAGTACTTTTGCACCCGCTTTCGTAAGAACGAGAAAATTTGCGCCAGCAAATAATCGAGTAATCGAGAAAATTTTGTCTTGACAAAATAATCGAAGCGAACTGAAAGTGAGCGAGAAGTAGCGCAGTTGGTAGCGCACTACGTTCGGGACGTAGGGGTCGGGTGTTCGAGTCACCTCTTCTCGACAAAAAAGACAGTCAAACGGCTGTCTTTTTTGAAAAAAGGACGTTTAAACATAGCAATATATGGCTAATTTTCAAAAACTGACTCCTCGTAGTGAGGATTATTCCAAGTGGTACAATGAACTCGTAGTGAAAGCCGATCTGGCTGAACAGAGTGCCGTTCGCGGATGTATGGTAATCAAGCCCTATGGTTATGCCATCTGGGAGACCATCCAGGCAGAACTCGACCGTCGCTTCAAAGAGAAAGGGGTGAAGAACGCCTATTTCCCCTTGTTGATCCCGAAATCGTTCCTGAGCCGTGAGGCAGAGCACGTTGAGGGTTTTGCCAAAGAGTGCGCCGTTGTGACGCACCACCGTCTGATGAACGATCCGAACGGAAAAGGCGTGGTGGTTGATCCACAAGCGAGACTGGAAGAAGAACTCATCATTCGTCCGACTTCGGAGACGATCATCTGGAGCACCTATAAGAATTGGATCTCGTCCTATCGTGACCTACCTATTCTTTGCAACCAATGGTGTAACGTGATGCGTTGGGAGATGCGTACGCGTCTTTTCCTCCGTACGGCGGAGTTCCTTTGGCAAGAAGGTCACACGGCCCATGCTACCAAGGAGGAGGCTGAAGATTATGCACGCGACATGCTGGATGTTTATGCCGATTTCGCAGAGAACGTGATGGCTATCCCGGTAGTGAAAGGTGTCAAGAGTCCGAACGAGCGCTTTGCAGGCGCATTGAATACCTATTGTATTGAGGCGATGATGCAGGATGGTAAGGCACTGCAGGCCGGTACGAGTCACTTCTTGGGACAGAACTTTGCGAAGTCTTTTGACGTGCAGTTCCTCAGCAAAGAGAATAAATACGAGTATGTTTGGGCTACCTCTTGGGGTGTTTCGACCCGTCTGATGGGTGCGCTCATCATGACCCACTCGGATGACAGCGGTCTGGTATTGCCTCCGCACTTGGCGCCGATTCAGGTGGTTATCGTGCCTATCTTCAAGGCTCCGGAACAACTGGCTGCACTCATGGAGAAGCTGAACCCGATAGCCGATCAACTCAAGGCACTCGGTATCCGCGTCAAAGTGGATAGCGATGAGAAATACACACCGGGTTATAAGTTCGCTGACTATGAACTGAAGGGTGTGCCTGTTCGTTTGGCAATGGGCGGTCGTGATCTGGAGAACAATACGATTGAGATCGCACGTCGTGACACGCAAACCAAAGAGACCATTTCGCTGGACGGCATCGTGGAGAAGATCCATGCTTTGCTGGAGGAGATTCAGAAGAATCTGCTCAAGAAAGCGCTCGATTTCCGTATTGCCAACACCCGCGAGGTGAACACGTACGACGAGTTCAAAGAGGAACTGAAGAAAGGCGGTTTCCTGCTCGCGCATTGGGATGGAACGGCTGAGACCGAGCAACGCATCAAGGATGAGACCAAGGCCACGATCCGTTGTATTCCTTTGGCTGACCTGCCGGGACATCACAACGAACCGGGTAAGTGCATCCTCACCGGCAAACCGTCCGCCGGACGCGTGATCTTCGCACTCAACTATTAATTGGCACGAAAATTGTCAGTAGCCTGATAGGATGAAACGACTACTGCACATATGGGTTCTTTTGGCAGTGGGCATGAATATGTTCGCTGCCAAACCATATATGGACTCCTGTATGCTACATGTGCAGGACGGCGATACGATGTATTTGGCATATCTGCATGAGGTATGGGTCTATCCGCCGATGAAATTCAAGAATAAGAAGCAAGAGAAGTTCTACTGGCGTACCGTACGGGATGTAAAGAAATGTCTTCCGTACGCGAAAGCAATCACAGCCGATATGGCTTTTGCCGATGCTGAACTGGCCAAGCTGCCGGATGCTAAAAGTCGCAAGAAATGGTGGCGTAACTATGAACGCGAACTATTTAAGAAATACGAGAAGGATTTCAGGGGGATGTACGCATCGCAAGGTATGATGCTCATGAAGTTGATGGACCGCGAAACGGACAGAACCAGCTATCAGCTGATTGAGCAATACAAGGGTAAAGGGACCGCCAATTTCTGGCAATTCGTCGCTAAATTATTCCAGAATGACCTCAAAGAAGGATATGATGCTTCTGATAAGGATCGCATCACCGAACGCGTCATTAATCTGGTTGAAGCCGGGCAACTTTGATAACTCTTGCTATAGCTCTGGATATATATTCAGTTATATCTTTTACTATAGACTGAAAAATAGTGTATATAATTGGTTTAGAAATTATTAATACACTACATATGTAATTTTCGACGAGAGGCGAGAAGAACGATGATGGCGGTGACGGCCGAAATGGTGTCGCTGATAGGAATAGACCACCAAACACCATCGATCGGAGTGGTAAAAATCGTCGGAAGCCAGAGGACGAGCGGGATGAGATAGAGCACTTGGCGGGTGAGGCTTAAGAAGATAGCCTTGCCCGCTTTTCCTACAGACGTGAAGAGGTTTCCTGTTACCATCTGAAAACCGATGATGAGCATCGTGGAGCAGACGATACGCATCGGGCGAACTGTTTGTGCAATCAGTTCTACATCATGGGTGAACATCCGCGTCATCAGTTCCGGGAAAAACTCTCCTAACACAAAGACTATACCCATCACCCCGGTAGCATAGGCGCAGGTAAGATAGAATGATTTGAGAACCCGGTCAAACTGCTTAGCGCCGTAGTTATAGCCTGCTATCGGTTGCATTCCTTGGTTAAGACCCATCACCATCATTGCAAAGACGAAAGTCAGACGATTGATTACACCGTATGAAGCAATCGCCATATCGCCTCCGAAATTCTTCAATTGGTTATTGATGATAATGACTACAAAACAATGGGCGATATTATACAGGAACGGCGACATACCGATGGCTAAAGCACGGAGTGTAATATACCGATTGAGTCGCCAGATACCTCGATGGAAGCGAACCAGTTCATTCTTATCCATGAACTTGGTCAATTGCCAAACGACTGCTACTGCCTGACTGATGACGGTTGCCAAAGCGGCACCTCGTACGCCCATATCGAGACCGAAGATGAAGATCGGGTCGAGGATGATATTGATGATGACTGCTACGATTGTTGCCGTCATAGAGAAGCGCGGATGCCCCGCCGAACGCAGCATTGCATTGAGACCGAAATAGATATGGGTGAGTACATTACCATACAGGATGATCTCCATATATTCATGCGCGTATAGTAAGGTAGCTTCACTTGCACCAAACGCCATGAGAATCGGATCGAGCCATATCAGTCCAACCGCCATCACGATAGCCGACAGGATGATATTCATCACGATCACATTACCTAATACCCTATTGGCACGTTCATAGTCTTTCTCACCCAGATAGATCGCCAGCAACGAGGAAGCGCCTACGCCTACCAAACTACCAAAGGCTGCGCAGATATCCATGAAAGGTTTGGCGACGGTGAGTGCACCCAAGGCTAACGCACCGCAACCATGCCCGATATAGATCGTATCGACGATGTTATACAGCGAAGTAGCTGTCATCGCAATGATGGCAGGAAGGGCATATTTCCAAAGGAGTTTATGTACAGGCGCTGTGCCTAGTTCTGTAGTGCGCGACATATGATATTAAACGCTTCTGCAGCAGGATGACCGATTTGGAGCGCGATAGGGGTGCCGTCATCGCCACCTTCCCGGATGGACTGCACAAGAGGAATCTGACCCAATAAAGGAATTTGCAATTCTTCCGCCAAAGCTTTTCCCCCGTCTTTGCCGAAGATATAGTATTTGTTGTTCGGCAGTTCTGCCGGAGTAAACCAGGCCATATTCTCGATGAGACCGAGGATGGGTACATTCACTTTCTCATTGCGGAACATCTCCACCCCTTTGCGGGCATCCACGAGGGCAACCGGTTGCGGCGTTGTGACGACGATGACACCGGTGAGTTGCAGTTCGGAAATGAGGGTGAGGTGAATATCACTTGTTCCCGGAGGCAGGTCGATCAGGAAATAATCGAGTTCACCCCAATGCGCATCTTCGATGAGTTGTTTGATAGCATTGGATGCCATGCCTCCGCGCCAGATGACGGCCTGTTCAGGATCGACAAAGAAACCGATAGAGAGCATCTTCACACCGTACTGCTCAATCGGTTCAATCAGCGTACGTCCGTTCTCTTCGACCGAATAGGGTCGGCAGTCCTCGGTATGAAACATCTTAGGCATGGAAGGCCCATGAATATCCGCATCCAGCAAACCTACCTTATATCCCTGCTGCGCCAAAGCTACCGCTAAGTTCGCCGTCACCGTACTCTTGCCTACGCCACCTTTGCCGCTATGAATAGCGATAATATGTTTGGCGTTGATCTTCGAACTTTCGACAGACGGCTTGTGGTTCTCGATTCTAAATTTCGGATGGATATTTGCCACCACATTCGCATCGATATAGGTCTGAAGGGCTACTTCAGAAGCCTTCATGACCGATTTGATAAAGGGGTCATTGTCTTTGGGGAAAATCAATGAGAACGATACTTCAAAACCGGAGATGCGGATATCATCTTCCAGCATCCCGCTCTCAATCAGGTCTTTACCTGTTCCCGGATAGCGCACATGGCGCAAGGCATCAATTATCTGTTGCGGATACATCAGCTATATTTACGATTTACCATTTGACTTTTGCGACTGCAAAAGTACTGCTTTTTTATGACATATGCAAGATTTTCGGCTTATTATTTGCATAAATAAGATTTTTTTTGTACTTTTGCACCGCAAATAGATCGCTTTATGAATGTTAAACACCTTCTTCTTGGCTGCCTTATGTTAGCCTCATGTAGTCCGAAAAGTCCGATGAAATCGTTTGAATCCGCTCCTCGCGGTGTACAGCAAGCCGCTGCGTTATGGACGGCGCAGGACGGTTCTCCGGCGGAGTTTGATCAGTTAGTGGCAGATTATTACTGCGAGACGGACAGTGCTAAACAAGCGTTGTTTGAATCGCTAAGTCGTATCTTTGAGAATGTCTATCAGTCGGCTGACATGCTGACGGTAGAATTATTGCGTCCGACTCAACTGACGAACGCTTCCGAACCGCAAATGCCGGATTGGATCATGTCCGGATACAGTCCCTTGGCCCATTTTTCCGATGATATGTTTGCCAATAAACTGGCATTCATCACCATCATCAATTTTCCGCACTATACGCTGGAAGAGAAAAATGCGTTGGGCAAAAACTGGACGCGTCTTGAATGGGCTTATGCCCGTATGGGCGATATCTTCACGACCCGTATACCGGCAGAAGTGAATACCCGTATGGCGCAAGCTTTAGCGGATGCGGAGAACTATATCGCCGACTATAATATCTACATGGGTAACCTGCGTACGGAAGACGACCGACAGTTGTGGGACATGGACAAAGTATTGTTGAGTCATTGGAACTTACGGGATGAACTAAAGGCTTTGTATGGCGCTGAGAACGGTCAAGAGAAGCAGGAGATGATCTATCAGGTGATGCAGCGTATTGTCAGTCAGACCATCCCGCAACAAGCTATCAACGGAGCAGATTTCGTATGGAAACCCTATTCGGATGGTTCCGAGGCTGAACCCTATACGCGTTATCAGAAGATCTTGGATGTCGCGCATGCGTATTTTGCTTCCGATGCCTATTGTCCGTCTGCCCCTACGGGTATTCAGCGTAATTTTGAGGAAGGGGTAGAGATACCGGCCGCTGAGTTGGATAGTTTGTTTAGGGCGCTGGTCGGTTCGGAGCAAGTAAAGCAAGTAGCATCTATCATCCGTGAGCGTTTGGGACGAGACTTGCGTCCGTTCGATATATGGTATGACGGCTTCAAAGCCCGTGCGACCTTGAATGAGGACGAACTGAGTAAGCGGACTCGCCAACTTTATCCGGATGCCAATGCCTTTGCTGCCGATATGCCGCGTTTGTTGCAACAGATGGGTTTTTACAGTGAAGATGCCCGTCGTATCGCGCATCATATAGTCGTTGAACCGGCACGAGGTTCGGGGCATGCCTGGCCGTGTCTGGGTCGTAAAGAAGAGGCACGTCTGCGTACGCGTATACCAGCCAATGGCATGGATTATAAAGGATATAACATCGCCGTGCATGAGTTCGGACATTGCGTAGAGCAGGTATTGGATATGTATTTTATTGACCACTACATGCTCTCCGGCGTACCTAATACAGCGTATACCGAGGCCTCTGCTTTCTTATGGCAGCACCGTGATTTACAACTGCTTCCCGGCGCTAAGATGGGGAACGGAATCAATGATCCGAATGAAGTGCTGGATCAGTTCTGGTCGATGTACGAGATCATGGGTGTAAGTTTGGTAGATATGGCGATGTGGCGGTGGATTTATGATCATCCGAAGGCCACGGCCAAAGAATTGTGTGAAGCCACGATGGCGATCGCTAAGGAAGTATGGAATGCGTATTATGAGCCGGTATTAGGGGAGCACGACTGTATCTTATTGGCGGTCTATAGCCATATGGTGAATGCCCCGATGTACCTGCCCAATTATCCGTTGGGTCATATCGTACAATACCAATTAGAGGAACATTTGGCGCAGTGTAAGAACCAAGCAGCTTTTGCAGATGAATACGCGCGAATCTATAAATTAGGTCGTCTGACGCCGAAACAGTGGATGATTGAGGCAGTAGGTGAAGCGCCGTCTATCGAACCTATTCTCCGCCGCCTACGCTCTGTCGATTAACTCTCCGCGCAGTGGATACGCTTTGCGCAGCGCTTCAAAAGCAGTAGGATCGGCTTTGAGTTGATCGGAAATACGGGAGATCCAGCCTGGGGCTGTGTCTCCTTTTTGTTTGGAGATGTCGAGACCTCGAGATTTCGAGATGTCGATTTTTTGTAGATTAAACAGCTCTGCTATCGCATTTAGACACATCTGGCTGGCATTGCGTTTGCCCGCTACCGAATAGCCGGCGATATGCATGGAGGCCAATAGGGCCTTTGCTAATATTTCCGGATGGATATTCGGTTCGTTCTCCCAAGTATCGAGAATAAATGGATGTCCGCTGCGTAAGAGTGCTTGTTCATCGACCACACCGCCACGCGCTGCATTGATGATAAACGCGTCGGGTTTGCATTTGTTGAGAAATGTATCATCGCATAGGTGATAAGTGGTCTTATCAAGAGGGACATGGAAGGTGATGATATCGCTATTTTGTGCGATGAAATCGAGAGAAACACCGATTCCTTTAGGCGGGTCATTGAGTAGTACTTTCATGCCGCGACGCTCAGCCATCTTCGCTACCAACGAACCAACGTGACCGACTCCGACAATGCCTATTGTTCCTTGTGCCTGGGTCTCTTGCAGTGCTTCTTCGATATAATCGCAAACGGCTTGGGCGTTGCAACCGGGACAGGACATCCAACGGATGCCCTGTGACTCGCAATAGGCGGTATCGATATGGTCATAACCGATGGTGGCAGTACATACTAACTGTACGTTAGAATCCGCCAATAAGGTCTCATTCACCTTGGTCCGTGTACGCACGACTAGAACATCGGCGTCTTTGACAGCCGAAGCATCGATTTCTTCCGGTTTCAACGGGATAATTTCCACTTGGGGCCATGCCTTTTGCACAGCCTCAAGTAAGAACGGAATATGTGCGTCACAGACGATGCGCATCAATATTTGATATTATCAATCAGACGTACGGGTCCGCAATAGACGGTAACACAACCGATAGCGTGGTTGAAAGTGTCGGTAGGAAGCAGCGTTGTTTGGTCCACGATCTCATAATATTCCACTTCCAGACCTTCCACAGCATTGATGGTGTCGATGACACGTTGCTGCACGGCGGCTACGGTAGCACCGGTTTCTTTCGCCCATTCCAAGGACTCAAAAAGGGTCTTGGAGATCGATAAAGCGGTCTGCTTCTCTGTTGCAGTAAGACGTTCGTTACGGCTGGAGAGTGCCAAACCGGACGCTTCGCGCACGATAGGACAGTCGATGATCTTCAGATTACCGAACGTACCTGCCATTGAACTGCGCTCTACCATATGATGGATGATAGCGAGTTGCTGGAAATCTTTTTCTCCGAAATAGGCTTTATCGGGTTGAACGAGGTAGAAAAGGCGGCTTACTACTTGCACGACGCCGTTGAAATGGCCGGGACGCATCTTGCCTTCCATCACTTGGTCCAAACCGGCAAAATCAAAGGCAAAAGTGGTATTCATCTCATCGGCCGTATACATCTCTTCGGGTGTGGGCGCAAATACATAATGCGCGCCGATCGTACTGAGCAGCTCTGCATCGCGCTCGATATTCCTCGGATATTTCGCCAAGTCCTCCTTGTTATTAAACTGGGTAGGGTTGACAAAGACCGAGACGACACATACATCGTTCTCGGAAACGGCTCTTCTGACGAGGCTTGCATGTCCCTCATGCAGTGCGCCCATAGTCGGTACCAAACCGATCGTTTTTCCGACATTTTTGCAGGCCTGAATCGTAGCTTGCAATTCCTGTTTTGTGGTGATAATTTGCATCTGTTTTCTCCTTATTTTTCAAAAAATCATGCAAAGATACGCAAAATTTATTGAAAAATAAAATTTTTCATCACTTTTTATGTTTTTTTTTTCGTTATGTCAAAAATTTTTTGTACCTTTGCAATGCGAAAAAGTGCGCATGCCTATGAAAGAGCCGAAACGTATCCTATTTATCTCGCAAGAGATAAACCCTTATTTGGCGGAGGAGACCCCTATCCGTCAGCTCAATCGTCAGCTTCCGGAGTACTTCCAGGGACATGGTTTTGAAACGCGTACGTTCATGCCTAAGTTCGGTGATATCAATGAGCGTCGCAATCAATTACACGAGGTGATTCGTCTATCGGGAATGAATCTGATCATCGAAGATTCGGATCATCCCTTGTTAATCAAAGTGGCGTCTATTCAGACCGCACGTATTCAGATTTATTTCATTGACAATGATGACTTATTCCATCGTCGTAAAGGCGTGAAGGATGAGCATGGAGTGGAATATGCTGATAATGATGACCGTGTTATTTTCTATGCGCGTGGCGTAATAGAGACGGTGAAGAAACTTCGCTGGACGCCGGATGTTATCTTGTGTTCGGGATGGATGAGTGCGTTAGCGCCGTTATATCTGAAGAAAGCATTCAACGATGAGCCGTTCTTTGCCAAATCGAAGATCGTGCTGATGCTGGATGATAACGAATACGAGAAGCCTTTCCATTCGAAGTTCTCGGAGAAACTGCGTATTGACGGCATCACGAATACGGATGTACGCTCCATCATTGATTTCCCGGTAGGATACGAGGAGTTGATGCGCTTGGCGGTGGATTATTCCGATGCCATCGTATATGGGACTCCGAAGGTGAATCAGCGTGTGGCCAATTATGCGGAGACGAAAGGCAAGCCTATTCTGGCGTACGAAGAGACGGAAGATGTGGTAGTGGCATGCAAACGCCAATATGATTTCTATCAGACATTATTGCAACAAGGGAATGAGTAAACGCTTTGCGTGGATAGGGTGTACGCTTGCCGCCGTACTGTGTGTATGGACCGGCTGTAAGGATGATGTGACCACGACAGGTCAATCGGTATTGGATGCAGACGATGCGATTATTGTGTTGACCGATACGTTTGGTATCCGTTCGTCTATAGACAGTTGTAAGGCGATTGCTGCGCAGGCGGATTCGTTCTTGCTGGGCGAGATAGAGACGGACTATGGGTTGTTACGGGCGTCTATCTTGACGCAGTTGGCTTGTCCGGAAGGTTTCAGTTATCCGGAAGGTTTCTCGGTGGATTCGGTAGATTCGATATGCCTATTCATGTATTACTCCAGTTGGGTTGGGGATGCCAATTCGCCGATAGCGGTCAATGCCTATAAGATGGATAAGGGTACGTTCCGCTATAATGGTACGTATGCTTCGGATCTGAATATAGACGATTATTGTTCGCATCAGAAGAGTATCTTGACGAATCACCGTATTGTGGTGGCATCGGAGAAATTGGATTCTATTCAGGATCAGAGCGGTGTCTATATGCCGATGATCCGTATGCGTGTTAACGACGAATTCATGCGTGATTTTGCTTCGATACAGTCTTTTGAGAGTCAGGAGGCATTCAACCAACTTTTCAACGGCATATTGATTGAGACTTCTTTCGGTTCGTCCACGATGCTCAATATATCGGATATCGCTTTGGGTATCTATTACCGCTTCGGTTATAAGAAAGCCGGACGTGATACGGTGGTGCATGATATGAAAGCGTTCTACGCCAATTCGGAGGTACGGACAGTGAATGCGCTCAGTTATCGCGACAAGCAGGAGTGGGTAGAACGCTTACAGCAAGACTCCGACACCTATAATTATATTATCGCGCCCGCGGGCGTATACACGCGCATGGGCATACCGATGGCGCAGATCTCGGACTCTATCATGCGGCAGATGAAGAATCATGCCACAGGGGATATGGAGAAGCGTCCGTACGTTAATAAAGCGGAAGTATGGGTGGCTGTGGAGAATATGGAGACCGAGACAGGACGTAACGGATGGTTGCAACCCTCGCAGTATATGCTGCTGATTAAGGAGAGCAGTATGGAGCGTTTCTTTAAGAATAGGGAGTTGCCTACGGATACATGTGCCTTGTTAGGGTCTCTAACGGAAGGAGTGGATTCGATAGGAGATCAGATCTATTATTACAGTTATGACCTTTCGGATTTCTTGACGAATCAGTTACGTCAGACATCGAATGATACGGTATTAAACATGATGCTTGTGCCGGTGACTGTAGAATACTCCACTACTTCGTCATCGACCGCTGTTACCTCAGTTCGTCAGCAGCAGACGATGTCCGCCACAAAGATCCGTTCGGCCAAGAACGGAATGAAACTGGAGATCGTTTATAGCGGATTCTAGAAAAATGAAAAGTGAAAAGTGAAAGGTGAAAGGATATTAAAAAACGCGGCATTAGACCGCGTTTTTTAATCTGTATAAGTCCGCCCGTTCGAGTTTCTCTTGGGCATATGTCTTGGTGATGGTGATGGCTTGAGGCCCTTCTTTTTTCTTCGTCGGGATCTCGTACATCAGATCGGTCATGACTGCCTCCATCAGGCCGCGCAGGCCGCGTGCACCGAGTTTATATTCCAATGCCTTATCCACGATATAATCCAATGCCTCGTCTTCGAACGTCAGTTGTACGCCGTCCATGGACAGTAGTTTCTGATATTGCTTGGTCAGGGCGTTCTTGGGTTGCGTAAGAATATTGCGCAGCGCAGCATGGTCAAGCGGATTGAGATAGGTCAATACCGGCAGACGACCAATGATCTCAGGGATCAGACCATAGGACTTAAGGTCCTGCGGCGCGATATACTGGAGTAAGTTGTTCTTATCCAGATGCTCGGTCTCCTGCTGTGCCGTGAAGCCGATGACCTGCGTATGCAGACGTTGCGCGATCGTACGTTCGATACCTTCAAAAGCGCCGCCACAGATGAAGAGGATATTACGGGTGTTGATATGAATAAACTCCTGATCCGGATGCTTACGTCCTCCTTGCGGCGGTACGTTCACAACCGATCCTTCGAGCATCTTCAGCAGACACTGCTGCACTCCTTCTCCGCTCACGTCACGCGTGATGGACATATTCTCGCTCTTGCGGGATATCTTATCGATCTCATCGATGAAGACGATACCTCTCTCAGCCTTGGTGACGTCGTATTCGGCATCCTGCAGTAGACGGACGAGGATGGTCTCCACGTCTTCGCCTACATAACCGGCCTGGGTGAGGGAAGTTGCGTCGGTGATAGCAAACGGCACTTTGAGCAGCTTGGCTATTGTACGGGCGAGAAGGGTCTTGCCGGTACCGGTCGAACCGACCAGGAGGATGTTACTCTTCTCGATCTCCACGTCGTCATTGCTGATCTCCTGTAGGGTACGCTTGTAGTGATTATAGACAGCGACCGAGAGGAAGCGTTTTGCTTCCTCCTGGCCGATGACATATAAGTCCAGAAACTCTTTAATCTCTTGGGGTGTAGGCAGGGTGTCGATATCGAGTTCTCCGTCCGACGTCCTGGTGCGCGGATGCTCGAGGATGAGGCGATGCCCCGCCTCGACGCAATCCGAACAAATCAGTGCATCTCCGATACCGGAGAACATATGCGGCTTACTCTGCCCGCAGAACCAACAGGTATTGGGTTTATGTCCGCCTTTGTCTGCCATTATTTTTTATCAGCAGCTTTCTTCTCTGCGCGCTTAGCCTGTGCCAACTGGATGTCGTAAGCGATCGGCGAAGCGATGAACAGAGACGAATAGGTACCAACGATGACACCCATGAGGAGTGCGAACACGAAACCACGGATGGTCTCACCACCGAATGCGAAGATAGCGAGCAATACAACGAACGTAGACATAGAAGTCGAGAACGTACGGCTGAGCGTGTTGTTCAATGCGTCGTTGATATTGATGTTCTTCTCGCGTTTCGGATAGAGGGTGTTGTACTCACGTACACGGTCGAAGATGACCACGGTATCGTTGATCGAATAACCGATAACGGTCAGGATCGCTGCGATGAAGGCCTGGTCGATCTCCATAGAGAAAGGCATGATCTTCCACAGGATAGCATACAGACCGAGGATGATGACTGTATCGTGTGCCAATGCGGTCAATGCACCTACGGAGTATGCGAAGTTGCGGAAACGCAAGAGGATATAGAGGAAGATGACGATCAGGGCAGCAAAGATAGCCCAAACGGCACTCGTCTTGATATCGTCTGCGATAGCCGGTCCCACCTTCTGGCTCGACATGATACCTACGTTGGCATTGGAGTCGGTCGAACGGAAGTCGTCGAAGCTGATGTTCTCACCCAAGAACGGTTTGCATCCTTCGTACAACAGAGCCTCGATCTGCTCGTCAGCCTCTGCGGTCTCTTCGTGGATACGATAGTTGGTAGAGATACGAACCTGGTTAGCGTCGTTACCATAGGTGATGACGTTGATACCGAAGGTCTCGCCCTCTTCGAGCGTGGCCTTGAAGACATCCTCCAAGTTCTCGCGTACATCCTGCGTATTGATGTTGTTGTCAAAACGAACAACATAGTTACGTCCACCGGAGAAGTCGATACCGAGGTTCAGACGACCGAACAAGTGCGGCTCCAGACCCAAGATAGCGAAGATCACCAATGCACCCGACAGGCAGTAAGCCCATTTACGTGCAGCTACGAAATCGAAGTGGATATTCTGCAGGAAGTTCTTCATCAAAGCGGTGGTGAAGCTCAACTCTTTTGCATCCTCTTTCTTAGCATAGTCCTCGAGCAACAGACGTGTGATGAACACAGCCGTCAAGAAGGAAGAGATGATACCGATCATATACGTAACGGCAAAGCCTTTGATCGGACCGGTACCGAAGATAGCCAAGATAGCACCCGTCAAGAACGATGTTACGTTCGCATCGACGATGGCGCTGATGGCACCCTTGAAACCGTCCTCAATAGCCTTACGCATACCCTTGCCGGCCTTGAGCTCCTCACGGATACGCTCATATATCAGCACGTTGGCATCGACAGCCATACCCATCGTGAGCACGATACCGGCGATACCCGGAAGGGTCAGTACAGCGCTGAACGAAGAGAGAATACCTACCAACAGGAAGACGTTGCAAACCAATGCAGCATCAGCGATGAGACCCGGGATCCAGCCGTAGTAGAAGATCATGTACAGCAGGATGAGCACGAAGCCCAGGGCGAAGGACCAGAGACCGGATTGAATAGCCTCACGACCCAGCGACGGACCTACCACACTCTCCTCGATGATACGAGCCGGAGCCGGCATCTTACCGGACTTCAGGGTGTTAGCTAAGTCTTTTGCCTCTTCTACGGTGAAGTTACCGGTGATCTGGCTGTTACCGCCGGCGATCTCATTCTGTACCGTCGGGAACGAATAAACATATCCGTCGAGTACGATAGCAACGGACTTACCGATGTTATCTTTGGTGATACGCTGCCATGCTTTAGCACCCTCAGCGTTCATTGACATCGATACGTTCGCATAAGCACTGATCTGGCTGAAGTCAGCACGTGCGTCGGTGATCACGTCACCCTCGAGGGATGCACGACCGTCGCGCTGTGCCTTAAGGGCTACGAGGTTATAATAAGCATTTGCCTCATCGATAGCCTTAACGGTCCAGTAGAAACGTGCGTCACGCGGCAGAACGGCCTTTGCGATCTGCGAGTTGAGCATGGCGTTGACCTTAGCGGTATCCGTATAATGAACAGTACCTACTACCGGTCCGCGGTAAGCCTGACCTGCTTGGTTAATAGACGGGTTGAGGATAGCGAAGAGCGGGTTGGTCTTCTTGTACTCAGCGATCTGAGCAGCCTGATCTGCCTCTACGGCAGCGCTGTCACCCAGCAATTCAGCGAGTTCATCGCCCTCTGCTTTCGGCGCTTCTTCTGCTTTTACTTCCTCAGCCTTCGGAGCTTCTTCTACTTCCGGAGCGGTAGCCGCGAACTCGCGGTTGATTTGTGCGAGCATCGGCAGCAACTCGGAAGCCTCGTAGGTCTCCCAAAACTCCAAGTTAGCAGATCCTTGGAGCAGTTTACGAACACGCTCCGGCTCTTTGATACCCGGAAGCTCGATCAGGATACGACCCGGTTGAGCGAGTTTCTGGATGTTCGGCTGAACAACACCGAAACGGTCGATACGGGTACGGAGCACGTTGAACGAGTTCTGGATAGCACCGTCCACCTCTTCGCGGATCACTTTCTCTACCTCAGCGTTGGTCGAGGTGAGGGTCACTTTGTCCTTCAACTCAAAAGTCGAGAAGATAGAAGCCAACTGACCGTTCGGATCTACTTCGTTGTACGACTCGATGAAGAGCGTCACGAAGTCTGCACCGCTGGCTTTTTGTTTTTGCTTGGCAAGCGCCAAAGCTGCTTTGTAGTTCGGCGTCTCGTTATGACCGCTCAATGCATCGAGGATGTCCGGAACGGATACCTCCATTGTTACGTTCATACCGCCCTTGAGGTCCAGACCAAGGTTGATCTCTTTCTCACGGCACTCTTTGAGCGTGTAGCCAAACCATACTTTCTTCGCTGCAATCGAGTCCAGATAGATGTACTCTTTTGCATCATCTCCGGCTGCATACTCCTTAGCTTTCTTGTCATAATGACTCGTTACCAACGAGAACGACAGATAGAAAGCGCACACAAGTGCAAGGCAGACAGCCATAATTCTAACAAGTCCTTTGTTTTGCATAATTTTTTGTATTTATTATTTATAATATATGCATTGTTTTTCGTATGTACGCAAGCGCATATTCGCGCACGACACACAAAAAGTGCGCAAAATTACAAAAAATATTTGATATACGCAAGAAAAAAGTCAAAAAACTTGTGTATTTGTAAAAAAAGCAGTAATTTTGCAGCCGATTTAGGAGAATATTATGAGTGAATTAATTGATCATGCTACTTTGAGCGCCATGTATCGTCGTTGGGCGTACATGCTGATTGCGATAGCCGCTGCGGCGTTTATGTTCACGCGTCCTGTGTTTAATTTTCAGGAGGACAAGGGTATTATTTACGTCCGCAGTTTCTCAATGGATCAGAAGATGTTCTACGTCACGCAGACGGAGATCAAGACCGGAGCACAGGAGATCACGGCGGTTTCATCGGTGAAGTATCTCTATTATTGTAACAAAGCGATGTTATGGGGCAGTATCATCTGTTTCCTATGCTTCTTCAGCAATCCGCTGCGTCTGACGATCACGTATATCGTGGCGGTAATATCGGGTTTGTATTATGTGGCGTTAGTCTATTATGCCATTAAGTTATCGGACTGGCATTACGCTACCTTGTATCCCAATTTTATGGTCATCTTTCCCGGTATCGTCTGCGCGATGATGGTCTTGACCGGGAAGAACGTCATCAATGACGGAATCGATCGAACCGACCGCGCCCTTGAGAATTACGATTTTAAATAAATCCTTTGATAAACAAAAAAAATCAGGCACCCGTTTGGATGCCTGATTTTTTTGCTAATCGCTAACCGATTAGAGTTGAGGACCTGCAGCAACGAGTGCCTTACCTGCTTCGTTCGACGTATATTTGTCGAAGTTCTTGATGAAGCGAGCAGCGAGGTCTTTTGCTTTCTCTTCCCACTGAGCAGCGTCAGCGTAGGTGTCACGCGGATCGAGGATTGCAGGATCTACGCCCGGCAGAGCAGTCGGAACCTCGAAGTTGAAGAACGGAATCTTCTTCGTCGGAGCGGTGAGGATGTCACCACCGAGGATAGCGTCAATGATACCACGGGTGTCGCGGATCGAGATACGCTTGCCGGTACCGTTCCAACCGGTGTTAACGAGGTATGCTTTCGCACCGCTCTTCTCCATTTTCTTAACGAGCTCCTCCGCATATTTGGTCGGATGCAACTCCAAGAATGCTTGACCGAAGCAAGCGGAGAAAGTCGGAGTCGGCTCTGTGATACCACGCTCGGTACCTGCCAACTTAGCCGTGAAACCGCTCAGGAAGTAGTACTTCGTCTGCTCCGGAGTCAGGATGGATACAGGAGGCAGTACGCCGAAGGCGTCAGCACTGAGGAAGATCACGTTCTTAGCTGCCGGACCTGCAGAGATCGGGCGAACGATCTTCTCGATATGGTTGATCGGATACGAAACGCGGGTGTTCTCGGTTACGCTCTTGTCGGCGAAATCGATCTTGCCGTTCTCGTCTACGGTAACGTTCTCGAGGAGGGCGTTACGACGGATAGCCGCATAGATGTCCGGCTCGGATTCTTTGTCGAGGTTGATCACCTTTGCATAGCAACCGCCCTCGAAGTTAAATACGCCCTGATCATCCCATCCGTGCTCGTCGTCACCGATAAGCAGACGTTTCGGGTCGGTGGAAAGGGTGGTCTTACCGGTACCGGAGAGACCGAAGAAGATAGCGGTGTTCTTGCCCTCCATGTCGGTGTTAGCGGAGCAGTGCATCGAAGCGATGCCACGGAGTGGCAGGTAGTAGTTCATCATGGAGAACATACCTTTCTTCATCTCACCGCCATACCAGGTGTTCAAGATTACCTGCTCACGGCTCGTGGTGTTGAAGGCTACACAAGTCTCGCTATTCAGACCAAGCTCTTTGTAGTTCTCCACCTTTGCCAACGAAGCATTGTAGATCACGAAGTCCGGCTCGAAGTTAGCCAACTCCTCTTCACTCGGCTGGATGAACATGTTCTTTACGAAGTGAGCCTGCCATGCTACCTCCACGATGAAACGAACAGCCATGCGGGTGTCTTTGTTAGCACCGCAGAAAGCGTCCACAACGTACAGGTTCTTACCGCTCAGCTCCTTGATAGCCAGCTCTTTTACCTTTGCCCAAACGTCCTCAGACATCGGGTGGTTGTCGTTCTTGTAACCCTCGGTGGTCCACCAAACGGTGTCCTTCGAGTTAGCGTCCATCACGATGTATTTGTCTTTCGGCGAACGGCCGGTGTAGATACCGGTCATAACGTTCACTGCGTTCAGCTCGGTGTTCTGACCTTTTGCATAACCGGTCAACTCCGGCTTGGTCTCCTCCGCGAACAGATACTCGTAAGACGGATTGTGTGCGATAACGGTCGCACCCTTAATACCATACTTGGTAAGATCTAATTCTTTCATTTTACGTAAAATATTTAATTGTTTATTTCGTCTGATTTTTTAGCGGCTACAAAGGTACTGCTTTTTTTTGAATTGGGCAAATTTATTATGATAAATTTACGAAAAACGTGATTTTTGTTATTTGTGCATGGCAAAATTACAGTTTGAGCTTCTTGCGAAGGTCTTTCGGTATGGCATTTTTATGCACGAGGATGTCATTGGTTTTGTATTGCATGTACGCCTCGCTCACATACCAGATACCTTTGTAGTCCGAACGCATGGTACCCCAGGAGTTCTTGACCATGTAATAACGTTTGCCGTTCTGGTCATGGGCAGTGCCGAAGATCTGCATGCCATGATCATCGGTATTCTCCCAGTTGTCGAACGCATCCTGCCGCATCTGCTGCGTAATGGTTTTCTCCGGTAGCGGTTTTTTGGTGAGCTCTTCTTTCTTCTTGTCATTGCTCATGCCTACCCATTTGGCCATGTCGCTACCGGTAATATCCGCTCCGTGGTCATCGTCCGGTACAACACCGATACCTTTACGGGTAAAACCGATCTCACTCACGTCAGCGCCCCATGCTAAGGTATAGCCGTTCGCGAGGGCATTGTCAATGATGCGCATCATATCTTCCATCGGTACGTTGTACATCTGGTCCATGCGCCAGTTATCCGGCACTTCGAGGGCAAATTTTTCATAGAAAGGATGATGGGTATAACTGGTGATAGATACATAGTCATCTTCTTTCAAACCGAGGTATTCTACGAAGGACTTCGGAGTGTAATTTTTTCCGTTGAAATCGAAGGTTTCCGGACATTTTCCGAGATAGGTGTCATAGATTGCCTGCAGTCCTTCGCGCCATACCGGGCTGATCTTTTTTAAACCCGTAAGGCCTTTGAGATAGCCTCCTGCCACCTTATCTAATTCTGCGTGTACGGGCAGGGTGTCATTCGCGGTCCAGCCGTAGCGGATACCTGGCATGGCGTCGCGCGGTACAAGACCGTAATGAGACATACAGTAGATCACGTCATAGGCGCTACCGCCGGGCGCAAAATGCGGTTCATTATACAGCCGCACACAATAGGTGGCGCGATCGATCATTGTCTTGCTCACTACATACATCGGACTGAGATCCAATAAGATACCCTTGGTGCGCAGCACTTCGGACTCGAGAAAACCGAGTGTTGAGAAAGCCCAGCAGGTTGAACTGCGGTTCTGGTCCTTGACCGGCGTGATGGCTACGCTGTCGATCGTGGTAAATTGAAAACCTTCGGTACTATCTTTCTGTACCGCCGTTGAATCGGTCTGTGCCAGGGCTGACATCGTTATTGCCACCATGATGGCAAATGTAAGCATTTTTTTCATTGTACTATCGTATTTTGGCTGCAAAGGTACAAAAAAAAATGCATATATGCAAATTAAAAAGAATAAACAAAAAGTATATATATACGTAGTATATATATAGTATATGTTAGATTTTTTGCATTTTCATGCTTCTATCCTATGGGAATCCTATGGGAATGGTATGGGAATCCTATGGGAAGGATAGGTAATTGATAAGTAAATGCCTCGAAAATGATTGCTTATTTACTGCTTATTCCACTCGGAAGGGGTCATGCCGACTTCGCGGGAGAAGATACGGGCAAAGACAGTAGGCGAGGAGAAACCGCATTGTTCGGCGATGTCCTGCATGAGCATGTCGGGATGGGCTTTCATGAGTTGTTTGGCCTCCTCGATGCGATAGTTGGTGACGAACTGGTAAAAATTGCAGCCGTACTCGGTATTGATGAGTTGGCTGAGATAGGTGCGGTTGAGAGGCAGAACTTGTCTTAGATCCAAGAGTCTGAACTCGGGATTAAGGTAGGGTTTTTCGGTCTTCATCCATTGTTCCAATGTCTCGCGGTACTCAGCAAAGTCAATAGACGGAGTATTCTCCTCTTCCTCGGGTTCTTCGGATTCTTGGGCGTTCGATTTACGGGAACGCACCGTGGCCCAGGGGTCATTGCGGTAGAGAATTTGCTCGGTGCTATAAGCGATTATCACCAAGATGAGCCATTGTTGGGTGAAGGCGACGGGTACAGTAGCATGGAAACAGAGAATGAAGAACAGAGCGCTGTCCAGCAGATACATTATTATATAGCGCACAATCCACTGCACATCGATATTATCCATGGAGGAGTAGTTCTCTTCGCAATATTGGCGGTATTTGCGGATATAAGAGATGAGGAATCCGAGTAGCAAGATCGGATAGATAGCCAGCAGAATGCGCAGGTCGATGTCAAACATCTGATCCAACAGGAAAGCAAGCCCGACAGGCAATCCTTGCAGTATGGCTTTTGGAACGGTCATCCATCCGGGACGCAAGACGAGCATCGGATAGAGCAAGAGGAGCCAGAGGAGGAAATTGCCGACGACGATCTCCCAGCCCTGCAGGCTGACGAGCCCTTCTTTCGGTGTATCGACAAAAGAGGTGACGCGCATAAGGAGGAGCATAGCAAAAAGTGCGTATGCCAGCAAGGTGAAGACCCAAACTTTGCGGACCCGCATACCTTTGGTATGCCGTGACACAATCCATGCACCGGCAAGGCTCACGGTGGCTATACAGCCGTTCATGATCATGCTGAGATGGCCGTACAACTTCATCGGAATGTACTGCGCCAGAAAAAAACTCAAAACGACACCTGCTAACAACACCAAACCGAAGATAAATTCCGATTTGTAGTTCTTGCATAATTCATGAACATTCATAGTTTTTTATCCTCCCTTTTTTCAAAAACGACCGCAAAGATACAAAAATTCCGCGATATACACAATTATTTTGGGATAAATTTACGTAAAGTTGAGCGATTTTTTACGCAAAGTCGCGCTCCAAAGAACAATATTTCATAAAAATTGCGCGCGGGCTTGCGTATATCAAAAAAAAGTTGTAATTTTGCAGCGGATTTGAAGGGTTAATGGATTAGGGGGTTAGAGGATGAGAGGATGAGAGAGTTAGAGGATGAGAAAGATAATAGAATGAACTATATTATGAAACACACGATGATTTGGGTGGCGGCGATGATGCTGGCCATGACGAGTGCGGTGAGCGCACAGGAGAACGAGAATGCGAACGAGGGTCAATTTGTTCGTTGTATTGCGTTCTATAACCTCGAAAACCTTTTCGACACCATTCACGATGAGGGGAAGAACGACTATGAGTACTTGCCGGACGGCGGTATGAAATGGACGAGCCTGAAATACGAGAACAAGGTGAAGAATATGGCCTATGCCGTTTCGCAGTTAGGTACGGATTATGACCCGCGCGGCGCTGCCTGTATCGGTGTAGCGGAGGTGGAGAATATCGGCTGTCTGAATGACCTGTGCGCGGAGGCGAACAGTAAATACGGTCGTCGTTTGAAACCGATCTTGCTGGAAGGTCCGGATCGTCGTGGTGTAGATGTAGGATTTTTGTATGACTCGGTGATGTTCAAGCCGAGCAAGGTGAACGGATTTGAACTCAAGGCGCACTATGCGGACGGCGGTGTGATCAAGACTCGTCTGCAGTTATGCGTGTCGGGATACCTGATGGGTGACGGCAGACCGGAGAAGATTCATGTGATCGTGAACCACTGGCCGAGTCGTTACGGCGGTGAGTTATCGAGCCGTCCGGGTCGTGACACAGCCGCGATGCTCGTGAAGAGTATATGTGACTCGATCTACCTCAAAGAGCCGAAAGCGAAGATTGTGATCATGGGTGACTTGAACGACGACCCGTACAACCACAGCTGTAAAGATGTGCTGAAAGCCCGCAAGCATCGTGAGGAAGTAGAGCCGCAAGGCTATTTCAATACGATGTGGCAGATGCTGGATCGCGGAATCGGTTCATTGGCATACAACGGCAGTTGGAACTTATTCGACCAGATCATTATCAGTGAACCGCTGATGAACGAGACTCTGGAGTCCGGCAAATGGACGTACTGGAAAGCGCAGATCTTCAACAAGCCGTTCCTGACCGTTCAGGAAGGTAAGGATAAGGGTACGCCGTTCCGTACGACCAAAGGCGGCGTATGGCAGAACGGCTACGGAGACCACTATCCGACAATGATTTACTTAATTAGAAAGAAATAAGATTGAAAATTGAAGATTGAAGATATGACACTGCAATTGAAAAGAAACTCGGCACCTATTCGGATGCGTAACTACGGCCGAATTGTGCAAGATATGATCGCGTATGCCTCTGCGTTACCGAAGGGTCAGGAGCGAGAGACCTTGGAGGTGTATATCGCGCAATGTATGCGTCAGCGAAACATGGTATGGAACAGAGATCAAGAGTCCGGTATCAACCGTGTACGCGAGGATATCATCCGTCTGTCGGACGGTAAGTTAACCTGCGATTCGAAGGCTTTCAAGGCCTTGATGGGCGAGGTTCCGGCCGACAATAAAAAGAAGAAAAAGTAATATTTGGCGATTAGCTATATGGAAGAGAGCAAGCAGTTTAAGGTTTTTGCCGGTTCTAAGGGACAGGCTTTGGCACAACGTATCTGTGATGAATTGGGTTGCCCGTTAGGGTCCGTGCGTGTGGACCGTTTTTCGGACGGCGAGTTCTGCGCTTATTTTGAGGAGTCGGTTCGTGGTCAGTCGGTTTATCTGGTTCAACCGACCTGTCCGACAAGCGATAACCTGATGGAGTTGCTATTGATGATCGATGCGGCGAAACGTGCGAGTGCGTACAAGGTAGTGGCAGTCATTCCGTATTTCGGATGGGCGCGTCAGGACCGCAAGGACAAACCGCGTGTGTCGATCGGTGCCAAGCTGGTAGCGAACATGCTGCAGACAGCCGGTGCAGACCGTGTGATCACGGTCGATCTGCATGCCGATCAGATCCAGGGATTCTTCGATATTCCGGTGGACCATATCTACGGCTCGAACGTATTGGCGCCGTATATCGCGAGTCTCAACCTGAAGAAACTGATTGTGGCATCTCCGGACGTGGGCGGTTCGAAGCGTGCGTCTAATTTTGCGAAGAAACTGCATGTGCTGACCAATCATGAGGTGCCGATGGTGATCTGCTATAAGAACCGTCCTGACTTCAACAAAGTGTCCGAGATTCGTGTGCTGGGCGATGTGTACGGCAAGGATGTGGTCATCTTCGATGACATCGCCGACACCGCCGGTACGCTCTGCAAGGCAGCTGAGGTGATGATGGCCGGTGGCGCGAAGAGCGTGCGTGCTGTAGTGACGCACGGTGTGCTGAGCGGTAACGCATGTCAGCGTATCGAGGAGTCGGCTTTGGAACAACTGATATGCACCGACTCGCTGCCGATCGATCCTGCATGCTGCTCCAAATTGCATCTGGAGACCTTAGCGTTATCGATCGCCCGAACGATCTCTGCCATTCAAAACCATACTTCCGTCAGCGAGACGAACGAACGATAATAAAGTTGAAAGGTTAAAGGTGAAAGTTGAAAGGTTAATAATCCTAGGAATCCTAGGCTTCTTAGGGATTCTGGTGTCTTGTAATAAGCAGCAGGCGGTCACAGCACGACCGTCTTTCTGTGCAGATAGCGCGTATGTGTATATCGAGAAGCAGATGGCTTTCGGTCCGCGTGTCCCGAACAGTGCATCGCATACACAATGTGCCGTTTGGTTGATCGAACAACTGCGGGCGTTTGGCGCCGAGGTAGAGTTGCAGAAAGGTTTCATGCCGGACTATCGCGGTAACAACCAGCAGATCTTCAATATCATCGGTCATTTCGGTGCGCCGGAACAAGCGTCCAGGGCTCGTATCCTGTTGGGAGCACATTATGACTGCCGTCCGTGGTGCGATGAGGAGCCTAATTACGAAGACCGTTTTTACAATGTGCCGGGCGCCAATGACGGCGCGAGTGGCGTAGGTGTGTTGCTGGAAGTAGCGCGTCAGTTAGGCATGCGGAATACCATCCTGACGCCGGTGGATATCATCTTCTTTGATGTCGAAGATATGGGTACGCCGCGTGTCTATACGGGTGAAGAACGCGAAGATACCTGGTGTTTGGGTTCGCAGTTATGGGCCGCCAACTATATGCATAAACGCAGTCCTGCTTACCAGTACGGTCTGATCTTGGACATGGTAGGTGCGCCGGATGCGGTATTCCCGCTAGAGATGTACTCGAGTCAGTATGCGCAGAACTATCAGCAGAAGATTTGGCGGTCGGCTGAGCAGTTGGGTTATGGCGCGATGTTCTCGAACCAACGTTCGTACCCCATCACCGACGACCATTATTATATCAACTATATCGCCGGCATCCCGTGCGTGGATGTGATCCATTACGACATCCGCAATGCGACCGGTTTTCCGGCCTGGTGGCACACGCGTCAGGACGACATGAGTAATATCAGCAAACAGACCCTGCAGGCTGTAGGCGAAGTGGTGATGGCTCAATTGTAAAGAATGAAAGAGTGAAAGAATTAAAGAGTGAAAGCTTTACTTGAAATAAAAGATCTGCATGCCTCGATAGGCGGCAAAGAGATACTCAAAGGGGTTAACCTCGTCATCAACGAAGGCGAGGTGCATGCTATCATGGGTCCGAACGGAGCGGGCAAGAGTACGCTGAGTGCGGTGCTGACCGGCAATCCGGCCTATGAAGTGACGAGCGGTGAGGTGTACCTAAAAGGCGAGAACCTCTTGGAGATGGCACCCGAGGTGCGCGCACGCGCGGGCGTATTCCTTAGTTTTCAATATCCGGTAGAGATACCCGGCGTGAGTATGACCAATTTCATGCGTACGGCGATCAATGCCAAGCGTGCGTATGAAGGCAAAGAACCGCTGAGTGCGAAAGAGTTTCTGGCGTTGATGCGTGAGAAGAAAAAGATGCTGGAGTTGCCGGATAAACTCAATAACCGCTCGGTGAACGAAGGATTCTCCGGCGGCGAGAAGAAGAAAAACGAGATCTTCCAGATGGCGATGTTGGAGCCCTGTCTGTCGATACTGGATGAGACCGATTCGGGTCTGGATATCGATGCGTTGCGTATTGTAGCCGAAGGGGTAAATAAACTCAAGACCCCGCATAACGCATCCATTGTGATCACCCACTACCAGCGTCTGCTGGATTATATCGTACCGGATTTTGTGCATGTGTTGGCGGACGGAAGAATCGTGAAGACCGGCGATAAGAGTTTGGCGCTCGAACTGGAAGAGAAAGGTTATGAAGGTCTGTAAGGGCGAGACATATGAGCGCGTCTTCGTGAACGAAGAGGTCCGGCTGAACATTGAGCAGGAGGCTGATTCGCATGTCAAGATCCATGTCATCAATGCGCCTTTCTCGATCACGGTGAACCAGATCGGCGAGGGTTGCACCACGGAGATATATGGCCTGGAACACCTGCGCGGAGAAGACGACGTGACGGCCGAGACCCATGTGACGCATAGCGTAGGCGGCGGTACATCCAACCAACTCATCAAGTTTGTACTGGAGGACAACGCCCGCGGCCGTTTTATCGGTGATCTGAAGATCGCGCCGGATGCCCAGCAGACGGAAGCGCATCAGACGAACCGAAACCTGGTGCTGAGTGAGAAGGCAGAAATGCGCACCCAGCCGCAGTTGGAGATTTACGCGGATGATGTGAAAGCAACGCATGGCGCGAGTACGGGTCAGTTGGACGAGTCGGCACTCTTCTATATGCAGCAACGCGGTATCGATAAAGAAAAAGCGCGTCAACTGCTCGTTAACGCGTTTATGAAAGATGTCCTTAATACTATCTCTGACGAAGCCCTTCGTGAGCAATTACTGGACGCGATTGATGGCGTAGTCGAGTAAGGCCAGCAGACTTCTTTTTTCCTCGCAGTCACGGAACACGCTTAGGGCTTCCGTGGCTTTCTTTTTGAAATCCAGCATCTGTTGTACTGCATAGTCATCGCCGTGGAAACGCAGGACGAAAGCCTTGATTTCCTGGAGCGCTTTGTCCGTCTCGATCGTCTCACTATGTGCGGCTAAGAGTTCGCCCAACTCGCGTATATGCTCTGCTTCATCTTGCGGTGCACGCCGCAGGGCTTCGATAAGCGGCAGCGTCACTTTGCCATCACGAAGGTCACTCATCGTCGGTTTACCGATCTCTTCGAGATCGCTATAATCGAAGATATCATCCTTGATTTGGAAGCAGAGACCTAACATCCGTCCGTATTCGCGCAGGGAAGCCCGCTGACGTTGGGTACATCCTGCACTTTCGGCACCCGCTTCGGCACAGGCCTGGAAGAGTTGGGCGGTCTTCTGTTCGATCACTTTGAAATAGCGCTCTTCGTCGATCCACATCGATTGCCCGACATGGAGCTGCACCATCTCGCCGCTGGAGAGGCTCTTACCGAGGTTGGAAACGATCTCGAGGATGCGGATGTTTCGCACCTCCGCCACGAGTCCGATCACTTTGGCTAACATATAGTCGCCGATCAGTACCGCCACTTTATTGGTCCATTTGGCATGGACGGAAGCGACGCCTCGGCGCATGTCCGAACTATCGACCACATCGTCGTGCACGAGGCTGGCGGTATGGAGCAACTCGAGGGCAACCGCTGAGCGCAAAGTCTTATCCGTCACGGGGTTGCATATCTGCGCCGCCAGGATTGTGAGCAAGGGTCGCAACTGTTTGCCACGACGCGAACCGACATAGGATAGCACCTCCTGCTGCAGTTTGTTATCTGCGCGCAGGGATGACTCCATAAGGCGTTCGTACTGCCTCCATTCGGATTCGATCGGTCGTCGTATGTCTGCTATCGTGGCCATGATTGTCAAATCGGGTACAAAGGTACTGCTTTTTTTGCAAATATGCAAGAGGAACGGTCTTTTTTATATACTAAAAAGATAGTCGATGGCTTCAGCGGCCTCTTGCGGCGTGATAAGTTGGTTGATAAGCGGCTGTCCGACAGCTTGCAGCAAGGTGCAATTGATTTCCTCCGCGTGTTCGTTCTTCTTATCCTGCTGCATGAGTGCGATGAGCGGATCGCGGTCGGAACACTTGCATTGCGGTTTGCCGTAAGCATGCAGCATGAGTTGCGTGAGTTGTTGCAGCGGTTCTTTGGGACAGGCGAGTTTGACGACACTCAGATACAGTTCGGCGATCATGCCGTAGAGCACTGCATACCCGTGGTCGAGCGGCGTTGCTTGTGTATGACTGAGTTCTTCCAAAGCATGGCCGAAGGTGTGGCCGAAATTGAGAGTCTTGCGTATGCCTTCCTCGCGCGGGTCCGCCGCTACAATCTGCTCTTTGACGGCTACGCAGTCCCGGATGAGCGGCGTGAGGGCGTCTATATCCATTGTGTCGAGGTCGTATTGCAAGAGGCGGGACCAGAGGCATTGGTCGGCTATTAACCCGGTCTTGAGCATCTCGGCGAAGCCGCAGAGGAATTGTTGCGGAGGTAAGGTGCGGAGCCATTGAGGCCAGATGAGGGTGGCGACCGGTGGCGCAAAAAGACCGATACTGTTCTTTAGCCCATGGTAGTTGAACCCCGTCTTGCCACCCGATGAAGCATCGATCATGGCAAGCAGGGTGGAAGGTATATTGACGTAGTCGATACCGCGCTTGTATGTTGAAGCGGCAAAGCCGCAGAGGTCGGTCAAGATGCCTCCGCCGACGGCAATAAGCAGGCCGCGACGCGTGATGCCTTTCTCAAAGAGAAAATCCCAGACAAGGGAGACTGTCTCGAGAGACTTAGCAGTCTCGGAGACGGAGAGACCGTATACACTATGAGAAGCGAGACCGGCTACGTCTGTGGGAAGTGTGATATTTTGGTCATACACCACAACGATCTGGTTCTTGTCGTAACGGGCAAGGATGGGCGCAAGGGCGATAGAGAGATCGTTACAAATCATGGCAGGTAATAGACGTTTTTATCGGTGATCAACACCCAATTGTTACCCGGAATCTTGGAGAAGAGCAGCGGTTTCTCGTCGATCTTGCGGAGGGGTCTTTTCTGCACGCTGAGTTCGCGGTTGAGTAGAAGTACGCAGGTGGCTCCTTCTTCATCGACCAGCACACAACGATAACCTCTCTCGTCCGGCAGCAGGCAGAAGACCTCTTCACCCGGCATCGTCTCATAGCGGATGATATCGCCGGAGACAGGGTTGGTATAGGTGGGTTGTTGTTGGATGCGTAAAGGTTGGGCGAACGCAATGAGTTGTTCGTTCATCCGTAAGATGGCGCTGTCGGGTGTAGCCTGACTCCGTTCCGCCGCTACTTGTAGGATGGGGAGCATCTCACGGAGTGTCTTAGGTGCAGCACTCTGCGCGATCGTCTGTTCAGCCAAACCGTTGAGGACGGTCTGCTGCATCGTACGGATGGAGTCCACCTGTTCGTTCGCCAACTCCAAACGGTCACAACGGCCGATAAGAGACGCATCGATACGGCCCTGGATGGGCTTGCCCGCTTCGTACTGCGCCACTTGCGTGCGCAAGTTCTTGAGTTCGCGACGGATATCGGTATAGAGCGCATCATAGACCGCATGTTGCTCGTTCAGGAAAGCGGTCACCCATCGGCTATAATCCCAGATGACGATGTCGTTCTGCAGAAAATCCGTGTAGGTCAGTCCATCCAGACGGTAGAGCACGATTGCCTCTTTGCGGAACGAAGGAGCATAGCCCGGGATGGCTTGCAGGGTTAAGGCGCTTTGGTACTGCGCGATATCGGTATCGAGACTGTCTGCAGCCTGTTGCAGCGCCAAAAGGGACTGTTGCTCCTCGGGTTGCAAACGCAGATGAGCGGTTTTCTCACGGGTATAACGACTGAGGAAGTCCGCAAAAAGGTTGCGACAACGGTTGTACCGTTCGGTCATTCGCACGAACGAATGATGGATGGAGTCGCAGGCGATCTGCTGGCGTTGTACCTCTTCCAGACGCGGACGGATATACTGCTCCAAGTGCTCGTATTCGATCTTTTTCTGACCGTTCGCGATCTCGGCGTATTGCCAACCGGGCAGTTTTTGGTCCCTGGCAAAATGCAGGCAGTTTCCGTAGAAGAGCCGCGAACGGTAGAGGAGTGTACTGAGTTCGGAATAATGATGCAGCGGATCCCGCGTCGGCAGCAGGTCGTAGGTGAGGTTTCCCAACTCGTAATAGACACCCGGCAGTTCGGGTTTCCACTGCTGATAGTCCATGAGAAGATAGATAGCTTCGTACGGACTGAGTTGCTTGGACTGCGCCAAGACAACGCTGTATTTCTCTTGTGCCTGAACGGGAGAAAAGACCGCTAGGCTCAAAGACAAAAGGCAAAAGATGATATATTTGATATGAGTCATGGTCGTTTGAATTTAGAAATCAAGCACTTTTATCTCCACGCGGCGGTTGATGGCGCGTTGTTCATCGCTGTCGTTGGGTACGAGCGGTTTGCGTTTGCCGTAGCCTACGATGACCATACGATCGGCAGGTATGCCTCGTTGTACGAGCCATTTTTCTACCGCTTGACCGCGTAAAGTGGACAGCCGGTCGTTGTATTTGTCGGAACCTTGATCATCGGTATGGGACGATAACTCGATACGCAGGGTGGGGTTCGTGATTAGCAATTGGGCCAGGGACTCCAACTCATCGTTCGAACTCTCGGTTAGTTCGTAGGAGTCATGCTCGAATTGGATGTTCCTTAGTTGGAGCACCATATCTTTCTGAATCGGCAGTAGCGCCACCACGACCGTTCGTTCGCGGGTGTCGTTTCCGGTATGGAAGAGCGTGTCGTAGAACATATAACCCTTGGCAGACACTTGCAGGGTGCGTTCCATATTCAGTCGCAAGGCCGTATCGGCAGGGGTAGGTTGACCGTTCATCCGCAGTTGTGCTTCTTCGATCCGGTCTCCGGTAAACGGGTTGATCACCCGGAAATGATGCAGGCTCTTCTTGGGTCGCATGGCGATGTCCAGTTCGGTCTCCGTGAAGATGGTAGGCCGTTGGGTATTGACCGTGAGCGTTGTGTCTTCGTAGCCCTCGTGTTGCAAGCGGAGCGTGTGCAACTTACCTAGAGGTAAGATCTCTTTTTTAGACCGCAGGATAGTTTGCGTCTCGCTATCGTAGGTCTGGAGCGTCAACGCCAATTGATCATCCAAAGCGATCGAACCGAACGAACGCTCTTCGCGGCGGTTGAGCGTATGGGTGTCGATGTCGATATAATGGTGCGAGTAGCCTGATGCAGTAAGGGCCAGTCGGTAACGGCGGTTCTGTTGCAGCGCCACTTTCCATCGACCGGTCTGGGTATGTACGGCTGCTTTCTGTAGCAGTTTCTCGTTCGTGGCATCATAGACGAGCACGTATCCTTGTGCGATCGGTCGACCACCTTTGACCATGACCAAGGTGCCGTTAGCCGCCATGAGAGGCTGAGGCTGCGGAACGATGTTATACAGGCCCGGAATGGTCCAGTTATGGTCATCCAGCATGGTGCTGGTCCAGTTCTGCCAAGCGCCGTCGTGCTTCTTACTTTCCTCCCGACGGATGAAAAGCAGGGTGCAATTATCTTCCAACAGTTGAGGTTGCGAGTCTTCGTCCCCGCTGATGATAATCGGTGCGGCTTCCGTCCAGGTATTGTCGCGATACCAGGCCCGCCAAATCTGGGTCTTTTCGAAGCTATGCTTCTCTCTTGTAGCCGGCGTGCGATGCACATAGAAGAGCATGCTCTCATCACTGCTGATGGAAGGCCATAACTCATCTTCGTCGGTACTGATTGAACGGAGTTTTTCGGGTTCACCCCACCGCCACCCGTTAGCCCGTACGACATAGAGGTCGTACGATGGCGCTTGCGGCTCCTTGGCAGAAAAATAGACGGACAACGAGTCCCAACTCATGACGGAATGCTGAATGCTCCATCCTTGGTTCTCTAACAGGCGTACCTGAGGCAGTTGGACTTGCGCCAAAACACTGCCAGAGAACGCGAATACCAATGCAAATAAGATAATTCGTTTCATTTCGAGCGCAAAATTACTAAATTTCTTGCATATATGCAAATTTTTTACTAATTTTGCAGCCGATTTTAATTTGGAGATTTATGCGTAAATATGTATCGATACTTTTCTTGAGCCTTTGGGCGATCGGAGTTTGGGCGGACGATGTGGTGTATATCACAACCGAACAATTCCGGGACAGGATCTTCGATTATAAGACCAATAAGGAATGGAAATACAAGGGCGACAAACCCTGTATCATTGATTTCTACACCACTTGGTGCGGACCTTGTAAACGTCTGGCGCCGATCATGGACGAGTTGAGTCAGACCTACTGCGATCAGGTGAAGTTCTACAAAGCGGATACAGAGCGTGAACGCGAGTTGGCGTATGTATTCCAGATCAGTTCGATCCCGCAGGTACTCTATATCCCGATGGAAGGTAAACCGATGTTACTCAAAGGTTTATACCCCAAAGAGGAGATTGTGAAGATTATTGATGAATTTCTATTGAAAAAATAATGCACGTAGAGTTTCTTCTTCTGATATTATCGCTGCTGTTCTTCGTCAGCATCTTCGCGGACAAGATCGGTTATAAATACGGTGTGCCTGCCTTGCTGCTTTTCTTGGCGGTGGGTATGTTCTTCGGTTCGCACGGTATGACCTCTCTCTTCGGTATGAGCGGCGTGAAGATCAATATCGAGTTTGCGGAGGCGATCAGTACCTTAGCGATGTGCATCATCCTATTCACCGGCGGTATGGAGACCAAGTTGAGCGATATCAAATCGGTCTTGGCGCCGGGTGTCACGTTAGCGACCTTAGGGGTGTTGCTGACCTGCGTTATTACGGGTGTACTCATCTACTATATTTTCGGTTGGATCAACGCCGTCGCCACGGTGTCTATATGGCTGGCCTTGCTAATGGCGGCGACGATGTCGAGTACGGACAGCGCGAGTGTCTTTTCCGTCCTGCGTACCAACGGGATCGGACTGAAGCACAACTTACGTCCGCTATTGGAATTGGAGTCCGGCGCAAACGACCCGATGGCGTATGTGTTGACGACGACTCTGATCGGCGTAGTAGTCAACTTGCATTCTATTGTTGGTTTGACTGAAGAAGTGACGATACTGCCGATTATTCAGAATATCGCTATTCAGCTCGTGATGGGAACGGTGTTGGGTCTGGCTTTGGGACAAGGTCTGGTACAACTGATGCGCCGCGTAAAGTTAGGCAATGAAGCGCTCTACCCGATCATGATTCTGACGGCCTGTATCTTTATTTTTGCCATCACCCATTACCTACAAGGTAATACCTATCTGGCAGTGTACGTAGGCGGTTTGATCATCGGTAACAATAAATTCACCCGCAAGCGGCAGACGAAATCGTTCTTTAATGGTTTAACTTGGTTGAGCCAACTGGTGATGTTCTTGATGTTAGGTCTGATGGTAGAACTGCCCGAACTGCTCCAATTTAAAGTATGGTTGCCCTGCCTGATCATCAGTATCGTGATGGTCTTCATCTCCCGTCCGTTGTCCGTTTGGATATGTATGTTGCCTTTCCGGCAGTATCACTCGCGCGACAAAGTGATGCTTAGTTGGGTGGGACTCAAAGGCGCAGTACCTATCATCTTCGCCATCATGTGTAAATCGGAGGGAGTGCCGTTTGCCGATATGATCTTCAATGTGGTCTTCCTCTGTACGATCGTCTCCTTGCTTACGCAGGGTACGACACTGACCTTGGTGGCCAAGAAACTGAACCTGGATACACCGCAGAAAGAGGTGCATTCATTGGAGCATTTTGACCTGGACCTGCCGGATGAGATTCAGTCTTCGGCCCGCGAGGTGGAGGTGACGGATAAGTTGCTGGCCAAAGGAAATACATTAAAGGAACTCTCTATCCCTCCCCGCACTTTAGTCATCATGGTGCGGCGCGGCGAAGATTTCTTCGTACCTACGGGGTCGAGTGAGTTGCAGATAGGCGATCAGTTACTTGTCATTAGCGATAAGGATGCGCAAGCAACCTATCAGCATATGATTGACGATGCCGAGGAAGAGGCTTTATGGCGCGAAGCGTTCCGGCTCCGCATGCGCGAACGCTTTGACCGTATGTTCGCCTGGATGAAAAAGAAAAAATAAATGGTAAATGGTAAATGGTAAATGATAAAATGGTAAATAAAAAAACTGTAGTTTTTCTAACCGGCGCTACCGGTACGATGGGATACGCAGGTATGACCGAGATCCTGAAATACCCGGATCAGTATGAGTTACGTATCTTAGCTCGTCCGAGCAAGAAGAACAAGGAGTTGTTGGCTCCTTTAACCCTTCAACATTCAACATTAAACGTTATCTGGGGCGACCTGACGAACTACGAAGATATCTTAAAAGGTGTGACGGGTGCGGACATCGTGCTGCATGTAGGCGGTATGGTGTCGCCGCAAGCGGACTATCGTCCGAAAGCGACCTTACGCACCAATATCACGGCGGCAGAGTTTATCACAAAGGCCGTTTTGGCGCAACCCGAAGAGAAACAACCCAAAGTGGTGTACATCGGTTCGGTAGCCCAGATGGGAGACCGTCGCGAACCGCTGCATTGGGGTAGAGCCGGCGATCCTATCTGTGTCTCGGCGTACGACCATTATGGTCTGACCAAAGCACAGGCCGAACGTATCATCACCGATTCGGGTATCAAGACCTGGGTCAGTCTGCGTCAGTCAGGTATCCTCTATCCGGCGATCCTCAAGAACTACGATCCGATCATGTTCCATGTGCCGATCCGTGGCGTGCTGGAGTGGGCGACGGTGGAAGATAGCGGACGTCTGTTGGAGCGCGTATGCCGTCCGGAGGTGCCGGCTGAGTTTTGGAATAATTATTATAATATCGGTTCCGGTAAGGAATATCGCCTCAGCAACTACGAGTTCGAGTGCTTGCTATTGGATGCTATCGGCTGTCCGAAACCCGAGCTGATTTTCAATGCCAATTGGTTCACGACCCGCAATTTCCACGGTATGTGGTATATCGACGGCGATAAGTTAGAGAACTATCTCCATTTCCGTGCGAACGTACCCGTCAAAGAGTATTTCGCCCAAATGGCAAAAGCTCCGTCCCTACCTGTCGGTATCAAGTTCGCCGCTAAAACCCGTATCGCGAAGTTGTTCCCGCATTGCGTGAAAGCGGCGATGTGGTTCATGGCCAATAGTAAAGAGCACGGTACACAATGGTGGATCAAGAACCACGTCACCCCGCGTATCCACGCGTATTACGGATCGTTGGAGGCCTATCAAGCGATACCGAATTGGAAGCATATGGACCTTAGTCATAACAGCGAGACACCGGTGCTGCTCGACCACGGCTATGACGAGAGTAAGGATGTCGATAAACTGACGGATGCGGAGTTGAACAAAGCGGCAGCCTTCCGTGGCGGTAAGTATTTAGGCAACGATATGTGGGAAGATGCGAACGGGAACACGTTCAAAGCCGGTCGTCGTCTGATATTGTTAGGCGGTCATTGGTCGCCGTTCGACATGCCTTATCCGTATGCGCATGAACCCAAAGAGAAGCAAGTACCTTGGCATTGGGATCGGGTAGCGAAGCAGAATCCGTTCTTCGCGCAGTTATGGGCGCCGCTCCATGAGGCAGATGAAGATAATGTCTATGGTCCGGAGGTCTTTGAAGGTTGGGAGTAAGGAATAGAGACAAAAAAGATACGCGCATGTGTGAGCATGCGCGTATTTTTATAATAGGAGATCTGCTTAGAGACCGAGACTTGCTTTGATAGCCGGAACGCGTGCTTCCGCTTCCTCGGTGCAGCGTACATAGTCTGCGCCTGTGAACGGTTTGCCGCTCTTCACCGGAATCTCGAAGTAGAACTTGATCTTCGGCTCCGTACCGGAAGGACGAACGGATACTTTCAGGCCGCCCTCGGTGAAGTACTGCAGTACGTTCGAGGTAGCGTTCAACGGCATCTCGATGTCGGACTCAACCCATTTACCGTCTTTCAGGTCTTGTTGCTTGAGCAGCTTGAAGTCTTTAATCTTAACTACCTTCTCGCCTGCGATCTCCTTCGGCGGGTTGTTGCGGTAGTTAACCATCATTGCTTGGATCTCTTCGGCACCGCTCTTACCCGGACGAACGACGTTGATGGTCGTTTCGCGTTGGAAGCCGTAGTCCTCATAGATCTTAAGCAGGTAATCATACAGCGTCATACCATTGTCCTTCGCGAACGCAGCGATCTCGCAGATGAGGCAGATAGACGACGGCGAACATTTATCGCGCACAGCGTCGTACGGCAGGAAACCGAAACTCTCCTCACCGCCACCGATATATTTGCGTTTGCCTTCCCACATTCGGATACGGTTCGCAATCCACTTGAAGCCTGTATATTCGTCGGTCAGCGTTACACCCTGTGCATCAGCAATCTTACGAATGAGCTCGGAGGTAACGATGGTCTTGACGATGTACATATCGTCGCGCATCTTACCCAGACGCTTCATATTATTGATGATGTAGTAGTGGTACATGATATTGGTCTGGTTTCCGTTGATGATCACCCACTCACCCTTGTCGTTACGGCAAACAATAGCGATACGGTCAGCGTCCGGATCGGAAGCAATCACAAGGTCAGCACCTAATTTTGTACCGAGTTTCATGCCCAGCGTCATAGCCTCTGCGTTCTCGGGGTTCGGGCTGACAACGGTCGGGAAATTACCATCGATGACCATTTGCTCAGGAACGACGTGGATATTCTGGAAGCCCCAACTGCGCAAGCACATCGGAACGATCTGACGACCGGCACCGTGCATCGGCGTATAGACAATATTAAGGTCTTTCTGACGAAGGATAGAGTCTTGGTCGATCATAACGCTCTTAACCGCCATCATGTAGTCGTAGTCCATCTCGCCGCCGATGATCTCAATGAGATCCGGGTTAGCCTCCCATTTGACATCCTCCATGCGCACTTTGTTCACTTCGTCGATGATACCCTGGTCATGCGGTTGGAGCACCTGGCTACCATCCTCCCAGTATGCTTTATAACCGTTATACTCCTTCGGGTTGTGGGAAGCGGTAACGTTCACACCACCTTGACATTTGAGGTGACGGATAGCGAAAGAAACCTCCGGCGTCGGGCGAAGCGACTCAAACAGATACACCTTGATGCCGTTGGCGGAGAAGATGTTTGCCACCGTCTCAGCGAACAGACGACCGTTGTTACGGCAGTCGTGACCTACAACCACAGCTACGCGACCGTTCTGAACGTTCTCAAAACCGCCTTCTTTCTGCACTTTCAGCATGTAGTTGGCATAACCCTGGGTAGCTTGAGCCACGATGTACTTGTTCATACGGTTCGTGCCGACACCCATGATACCACGCAGACCACCGGTACCAAACTCGAGGGTACGATAGAAAGCGTCGATGAGTTCTGTCTTGTCCTCTGCGTCCATCAGGGCTTTCACCTCTGCACGTGTCTGTGCATCAAATGGCTCGCGAGTCCAAACCTCAGCGACTTCCATTACTTTTTTTAATTCTTCATCCATAATGGTAAAATTTAAGAGTTAATTTAATATTGTGATTTATTCCTTTACTTTGTAAATGGCATCTAAGTTTCGAACAAATCCATCGAAGTCAAGACCGTATCCGATCACAAACTCCTCGGAGATCTCATGGCCTACATAGTCAGGCTTCGCATCGTCATACTCCAGTTTCTCCGGTTTAAAGAGCATGGTAGCTACGCGAATACTGTTCACTCCAAGTCCGCGCATATGCGCTTTGAGTTGGTGGATCGTCAAACCGGTGTCTACGATATCCTCCACGATGATGACATCGCGGTTCTCCACTACTTGCTGCAACGGCACGATAAACTCTAATTGGCCGGTGGAAGACATGCCCCAATAGGAGCTGACACGGATGAACGTCACTTCGCAACGCACGTCATGAAGAGCACGGAGCAGGTCCGATGCAAAGACAAAAGCACCATTGAGCACAACCACAAACAGCGGTTCTTGGCCCTGATAATCCTTGCTAATCGTGGCTGCTACCTGCTTAACGTCCTTCGCAATCTCTTCCGGAGTTAACCATTCTTCAAAATGATATCCTTGTTCGTCAATCGTTCTCATGAATAGTGTTTTATTTGGATTGATGCTGCAAAAATACAAAAAATTTTTGATACAGACAAATATTTATACATTTTTTGCACTTTTTTGCATTTATTTTAAGATTTTATCTTCTTGTGTTACGAATAGCACGCAGTACTCGATTCGTTGCTCGGTTAATGTCTGCATCAGACAATTTGCCTTCTTTATGCGCTTTAGTGAGCGCTTGAATGGTCTCTTCTCCTCCCGGCATAATAAGATCAACGCCGGCACTGATACACTCTGCTTCATCTGCCAGATCAGGGCCTGTTGAATACCAGTCGGTCATTATCACCCCATCGAAACCCCATTCGTCACGTAGCAGATCAGAACACAACTCATGATTCGTAGCGCAATAAGTACCATTCAATTTGTTATAGGCCACCATGACGGATGAGGGATGAGCCTCACGAATCGCAATTTCGAAACCTCGCCAGTAAATTTCCCGCAAAGCACGCTCATCTACGTCGGAAGAGACTGTTCGACGATACGCTTCCTGATTATTAGCGCTGAAATGCTTAAGTGTACAATAATTACCACTCCTTGACTCAACACCTTTCGCCGTAGCGGAAGCCATCCGGCCCGTCAATAGGGGATCCTCCGAATAGTACTCATAGTTTCGTCCACAAAGCGGATTACGAACAATATTCATTGCGGGACCTAACCAGAACGACACGCCATACTCCGACATCTCTTCACTGATTGCCTCGCCCATTTTTTGTGCGAGTTCGACATTCCAAGTCTGAGCCACCATAGCCTCAACGGGGAAAGCAGTCACATACTGATAAAGAACATGACCTTTGTTCTCTTTACCTATCAAAAAATACCGCATCCAACGAGGTAGGTACTCATAGATAGACAGCGAGAATTCCAGGGGTTTTATTTCTCCATTAGGATAAAGAACCGATTTTTTCTCAAGTCGCAAACCTGCAGGGCCATCACAAAACTCAATATTATGTATGCCTTCATTTACAAAGGCAGCAGTCGTATGCCCTACAGCTCCTGGAACAGAGAAACCATTCTTGTCTGCGTTCATACCTGTTCCGGCAAGTAAGCGAACATCAAATTGCGAGGTCTCGCCGGTTAACGGAGCTACGACTCTACTATGTTCTGCGCGAGTTATGCTATTAATCGATATATGAGGCAGATCTCGAGGAACCTCAAAACGATTTGTATGATGCAACTCGGCTATGTTTGTCTGAGGCTGACAGAGGTGTTTATGGTGCTCAAGAATAAGCGTGTTCGGAACCGTCACAACTGCTACAGGGATTGTTGAACGCGAGTCGTCTCCTAGTAGGACAATATAATCACCTTCACGTACAATAGTCTGAGCATCCGACTCGTCGTACTGAGCCAAGGATGCTATATCAACGCATAGATTTATGATTTCTGTTTCTTTGGGCTGAAGAACTTTGGTCTTTGCAAAAGCCACAAGACGTTGATATTCACAATCTTCGCCCGGACAACGGACATATGCCTGAACTATATTTTTTCCTGCACGCGGACCATTATTCATCACTTCTACGGACCAAATCAATTTATCATCCGACAAGCGAATTTGCTGAGCAGAATGAACAAACGAAGTATAGGTTAACCCATATCCGAAAGGATAGCGAGGCGACACATCAAAACTATCGAAATATCTATACCCTACGTATATTCCTTCCTTATATAGAGCATGCTCAGGATCTTTCCCGAACTCATTTCCAAAAGGAACATCTTCATAGGATTTAGGCCACGTAACAGCTAATTTTCCTGATGGATTCACTTTTCCGGTGAGGATATGAGCAACGGCATGTCCGCCCTCCATGCCCAATTGGCCCATATATACGATTGCGCCTATTCCCGGTATATCGTCAAGAGGCGTGAGGTCAATAGGGGCGCCGGAGTTGATCAGTAGTACAAAACGCGGATAATACGCTGCACAAAGACGAATATTGGCTATCTCATCATCGGTCAGACGGAAGTTGCCTGGAATATCTTCACGATCCTTACCTTCGCCTGATTGTCGCGCAACAACATAAATACATGTATCGGTAGAGGCCAATTGCTCAGCCACCAACAAGCCACCTGTAGGATAGATATATTCTATTCCTAGAAGTGCATCTATACGCCGGGCAGTAGGTATCAGCAGTTTGCGTCGCATCGAGCTAAGAAACGATTTCCTACCGGATTTCCATTGCTCATCATAACGTTTTAACCACTCATTAGTAAGAATATCAAAACCGGCATCCCGCAAACCTTCCAAGACAGACACGTTATGTCTTGCGTTCACTTCGCCGCTTCCGCTTCCTCCTTTAATGGTATATTGAGCCCCTGCTCCATAAAGAGCTATAGGACAAGGACTTAAGGGTAACACACCATTATTCTCAAGCAAAACAACGCCCTCCGTAGCTATCTCATAAGAGAGAGCACGGTTGCGTAATTCGCGAGCCGATTCATGATCTGTCAGTTGTGACTTGGTCTTCATACAAAGAATGGTTTTAGTTCTCTGTATCGTAGTTTTGAAACAGGAAATCGTTATATGGATAACGTTTTATGTGTATCGCTTTGATACGGTCGTATAGCAGCGCACGCAAAGCGTCTATATTATCCTTATTTTTCGCAGAGATAAAGATGCAGTCCTCTCCTAAACGAGCCATCCAGGTCTTTTGGAGATCCGCCAACGAGAGGTTCTCCCGCTGGATCGGCGTAAGGTCGTCTTCCTCTTTGGGAATATAGGTGAAGTTATCGATCTTGTTAAAGATGACAATAGTCGGTTTGTCTTCCTTGCAGATATCCGCAATCGTCTGCTGCACCACTTCGTACTGCTCCTCGAAATTCGGATGGCTGATATCCACTACGTGTACCAGCAGGTCGGCTTCGCGCACCTCGTCCAGCGTCGATTTGAAGGACTCTACCAGATGATGAGGCAACTTACGGATGAACCCTACCGTATCAGAAAGCAAGAACGGCAGGTTCTCAATCGTCACCTTGCGGACGGTGGTGTCCAAGGTTGCAAAGAGTTTGTTCTCCGCGAACACATCGGATTTGGAGAGCAGGTTCATCAGCGTCGATTTGCCTACGTTGGTATAGCCTACGAGGGCTACACGAACCATCTTTCCGCGATGCTGGCGTTGAGTCGCCATCTGTTTATCGATCGTTTTGAGTTGTTCCCGCAGCAACGCGATACGCTGACCGATGACACGCTTATCGGCTTCTATCTGCGTCTCACCCATACCGCGGTTGGTGCCACCACCGCCTCGTTGACGATCCAAGTGCGACCACATACGTGTCAGGCGCGGAAGCATGTACTGCAAATGCGCCATCTCCACCTGCGTCTTGGCGTAACTCGTCTGCGCACGCTGCAAAAAGATCTCCAGAATCAATATCGTTCGGTCAATAACCCGCACATCCGGCTGACCTTTGTGATTCAACGCTTTCTCAATATTACGTATCTGCCGCGGACTGAGTTCGTCATCAAAGATGACCACATCGACCGGTTCCGGTAACCCGTCACCCGTCACCTGTAACCTTCCTTGGATATATTGGTCAATCTCTTCAAGTTTACCTTCGCCTACGTATGTCGCCGTATTCGGCTGATCGAGCCGTTGCGTGAACCGCTTCACCGGCACGATGCCGTGTGTATCAGCAAGAAACGCCAACTCATCCAAGTACTCCTTGGTGCGATCTTCCGGTTGGTTGGGTGTAATCAATCCAACCAAAACGGCATGCTCAATATATGGTTTTATCTCTATCATAAATTTTGGCGCAAAGTTACAAAAAAAAAATGACATACACAAGAGTGTATGCCACTTTTTTGATTTTTTCCGTAACCGAATGGCCCAATTGGGTGTCGAGCCGCTCGACTTACTTACGAATACCGAGTTCTTTGATGATTGCGCGGTAACGCTCGATGTCTTTTGCCTTCAGGTAATCCAACATGCGGCGACGCTTACCTACCAATGCGGTCAGGGCGCGCTCTGTACCGAAGTCCTTACGGTTAGCCTTCAGGTGCTCGGTCAGGTGGTTGATACGGAAGGTGAACAATGCGATTTGGCTCTCAGCAGAACCGGTGTTCTTAGCGTCGTTGCCGTACTTTGCGAACAACTCTGCTTTTTTCTCAGCTGTTAAATACATTTCTGATTTGTTTTTTAGTTATACAATCACCACTAAAGCCGAATCTATCATCCCAACTTCGTGGCATTAATGTGCCTTTTCACGCGAAAAAGCCTGCAAAATTACTGCTTTTTTACGAAACTACCAAATTTTAGGACGAAAAAATGCATTTTTTGTTAAAAAATACAGAAAAACGTCAATGAATGAACAAATCCGGGCGGTCGGAGATGATGCCATCGGCCTTAGTCGGTGCTTTGGCAGGATCATCGACGGTCCACACTTTGACTTCCTTACCATGCGCATGCATATCGTCGATAAAACGATCTGTGGCAAAACAGCGGAAGATATTAAACGATGCCACGAAATCGTATTTCTCCCAACTGAACTTTGAGAAACCGTTGTCGAAAAGGACACTTCCCATACGCGCAATCAGTAGTTTTTCCAAGCGTAAGGTCGGGTCGATCGCATGCAGTTTAAAGAGCACATCATCGTTGAAGGACTGAAAAACGACCTCTTTCTCCATCTGATAGGACTTGACGATGCTGTCTGCCAGCGCCTCGATACCGGAATATTGGTCATCGCGTTTCTTTTTGATCTCCAAAAGCAGCGGACAACGCCCTTTGCATAAGGCAAGTACCTGCTCCAAAGTAGGAATGCTCTCATTGGACACCGTACCGTCGTGATTCAATATCCGCAAACGCTGAATCTCTTCGAGGGTCATCTCTTCGATCTTTCCTTTTCCGTTGGTAGTACGGTTCACGCTCTGGTCGTGGCATACGACGATACGCTTATCGGCGGTCAGATGAAGGTCTACCTCTACCATATTGGCACCCGTCCGGATACCTTTTTCAATGCATGAAAGACTGTTTTCTGTTCCTAAAAGCGCTCCACCGCGGTGAGCAATAATGATAGCTGTCATAACAGACATAGCAATTAGCAATTTATTCATTATAAACGAAGGTTAAACATTTTATTAAATACAATCTTGACTACGTACTCAAACCACTCGAAGCTGTCGTTCGCTTTCTCGGTCGCCTGAAGGGAACGGACAACGACATCGTCGATCGCCTCTTCATGGATGAGCGTATAGATCAGGGCGTTACCGAACTTATGGGTGAATAGATCTGATAGCCGTTCTCCGCCCGGGTTGTAACCCAGGATTTCATCCTTATAATCACCGATACCCGGGAAGGTGAGGCGGACGATATCTTTGGTCAGGAACGCGTTCACTTGCTGCGGGAAATAATTCTTGGCGGTACCTAAGATTTTTCCGATAAGCGTGATGATTGACTCACCCGTATCCGGATAGCGCAAGTTGACATTTTGCTCGAATTCATCGAGGATTTTGCGGTTCGGAATCTGCTCCATTACAGAGAGCAAAAGGTCCAGTGAAGTGTAAATATACCCGGAGTCCGCTACCAGTTCAGAGATATTATTGAGCAAGTGTACGAGCAATTCTTTATCGCGCGTCTCGATCGCTTGATTAATCAATTGTCGGAAAGCCGGCACACTCTTGGCTTCCGGGTCTCTGTTGTCCCCATAACGCACGCAATAAACCATGGCGTACCAGGTCATGACATTGCGCTTGTATAGTTGCATGGGGTTAGCCTTGTAACTGTTGCGTCCTTTGAACCAGCCTCGGCAACGGAGCGTCCAGTCTACACACCATTCGGTAAGCATCTCTTCTACCTCATGGGGGAGTTGCGGCATCTTCAAACCTAACTGATAAAGTACGTAGATGAAGGACATCTGCGAATAGTCAAACCATTCCGAATCGCGATTAGAACCGGCGCGCAGAGCTTGCAGGATGGGTTGCACATTTTGATAGTCTGCTACGCCGGCGATGATCAGGATACGCTCCAAGGCAAAATAGCTGAGGCTGTCACCGGATTTGTATGCCTCGATCACTTTGGGGATCCATGCTTTCCATTGTTCCGCTGTCGGTGCATCGGGTTGGCCTTGCTTGGAGTACAAATAAGCGAAAGGAGCTATCTTCGCCAAGTCGATAGCATGGGTATCCCAGTAGGTGGCGTACTCGATCACGTTGTTCACGTAAACCGACTGAAAGAGCACCTGCCGACGCATGACGAGTTGGATGAACGGCAAGACGAGACGGAAGAGGGTGAAGTTTGCCGTCAGATGTTTGGCAACCGCCGTGATATCATCAAAGATATCGCTGACCTGTATGCCGCTCTCTGCCGCTTCGTCACCCGCCAAGACGCGGTCGATGATAAGCAGAATGTTAATACGCGTACCGGTCTCAAGGAAGGTCATGACGCGTTTGCGCCGTTTACCATTCGCCAAGCCCACAAGCGGCGTTTGATGGATATAATCGTACATATGCGCCACAATCTGCCGCGTCACGTTCTCCTGCAAAGGTGCATAAGAGAGGGTATGGGTCTTATTGGACGCATAGTAGATCATAAGGCAGACGTTATCACGGATTTCCGTGATGGCATCGTCCATAATGATATCGAGTAAGGCAAACGGGTCTTGGTTGTAGAGATGCTCGTTGTGGTAGTCGGTCATGAAAACACCATTGATCAGCGTTCCGGCTGCCATGCGTTTGCGGTTCATGAGCGGTGCTAAAGCGGCACTCAATTGCTTATACTGACTAATAGTATCGTTATCTGCCTTGTTCTTCTCGATGATTTTCCAAACACTGTTATATCGCGTGATCGTCTCGCGCAAGTCATCCTCGGTATAGGTCAATAGTTCGTTTAAGAGCGAGAAGAGCGGTTGTTCGAAGTTCTCCGTCACCAGTGTATTGAGGATATCCGTCACGAGCGTGACGATGGTGAAGTTATCGCTATAGTCGCTTGCCAGACGGATAATAGTCTGCGGATCACCCGTACGCATATAATCCATGATCAGCACATTTCGCAGTGTACTGATGAACACTTCGTTCATGCATGCTTGTTGGATGGTCGTCGCGAAAACTTCCGTTGAAATCGGCGTTTTTTGATCCAAAGAGGCGGTCTCGCGTTCAAAATAAACGAGTGCCAACATGTACTCCAAAAAGCGCTCATAGATAAACTGCACTTTCTCTTCTTTGACGAGTCGAAGGATAGGACGTTCGGGTTTATTGAGCAGCTCTTTGAAGGCGATCGTATCGGCTTTGGCGCCAAACCACTCCAGCATCACGGAGTCCTGCGCCGTACCGTTCTCATAAGCCGCCAAGAGATAGGCGGCTATCTCCCGCAGGATCTCCACTTGTTTGTTACCGGCATAGGAGTGACCGATATCGGACAGCATCTTACCGAACAGTGCGATAGAGGTATAGGCATCATTGCTCTCCGGCAGACTGTATCCTAAGTAGTTCGTACAGACAATCTTGAGGATAAGCGGGTTCTTGATACGGATAATATTTTTCCGCGATATAGATTCATACGGCGTATCCATCTGGTATAAATCTTGATAGATCACATACGCGCGTGTGAGTTCGGAGTCAGTAAACGAACGTACCGTCGTCTCTTCGCCTAAGGCGCTGAAAAGTGACATATCCTGCTGCTTCTGTTCGGGACGCAATTCATTCTGCCAGGTGTAGTTACGACAGGTGAAGATCACGCGGAAAGCCCTCAGGTCATGGCTGCCGAACAGCGCATACAGATCTTTATACAACGCCAAAGGACCGGTGTCTCCTTCGGCTTTAGCGGGATAACTGAGTACCTCATTAATGGCATCAAAGAGGATGAAGATACGATGGCCGGCTTCAACCGCTTTGTCGGAAGTATTGCGCAAAAACTGACGGATATCTTTCTTGCGGGAGAGTTCGAAGATCGTGCGGAGGCGTTGTTCAAGCGTCTGCTCGGCAAACTCCGAACTGGCGAACGTGATCACGGCATCTTCAGACTGAATCAACTGTTCCGTCCAATGGCATAGTTGGGTGGTCTTTCCTTGTCCGGCTTCACCTAAGAGCGGAAGAAGACGGTCGTCGGAAGTCCCGAAGGCAGCAAAGATCTCCGCTAAGTTATCACGCTCCACAAACAACTCGCGGTTATATTTCTTCTCTGCGTACATATGGTCGAGATAGTCCTGCGAGTAGTTGGCCATGCATTGCCTCAGCTCACTCCAGTTGAGATCTTTAGCGACATCGAACGAGGGTACGATAGTCTTGCACCAGGCATCCAAGGAGGGGTTCAGTTCATTGCTGATACGCGTTACCGCATGTTCATCGGAGGAGATAAACGATATCTCTTCCTCTTTGAGCGTCTGGAAGATATAGGTGTACCCTTTCTCGGACTGATGGATCAGCGGGTAGAGTTCGATCTGTCCGTGTGTCGGCGAAACGATATAGAAATGTCCTTCTTCCGCTTTTTCCGGATATTGTGCTAACACGCTGATAGCCTGCGCCAACTCTTCCACACGGTCTTTGATTTGGTCGACTACCTCTTCATAGATGCTCTCTGCCAGGGTCGTTCCGTGTCCTTTGTACTCATTACGTATCTGCACGAGACTCTTCTCTTTCTTACTCCCGAGCCATAAGTTACGTTTGGAGGTGGCAATCGTGAGGAGTGCTTTCGTGAGCGGTTCGTCCGGCAGTTCATCCTTGGCAGCCGAAACGACCTTAGGCAGGATATCGTTCGCCCAGTCTCCGAACGAGAGCGGACGCTTGGTATCGATCTTATTGATCACAAAAACCGCCTGCGGATGGGGTGTCTTTTCCGCTTCACGTACCAAACCAAGCAGAACAATGGACAAGTATTGCGCAGAGATCTCAAAGAAATCCAGCGCATAGTTCATCGCTTTGGAATAAACACCGTTTGCCAATTGCTTACGGTATTGCTCTAAAGGGTGAGCCAACGAAATAGGTAGTAGTTTATCTGCCATAAGTCACAATTTTGCGGTGCAAAAGTACAAAAAAATTTGCACATATGCAAAAAAAAGTGTAAATTTGCAGCCAAATTTTAATCATAGCAGGTATGAAAATAACGAATACGGCTTTTTTGTGTGGCTATTTCTCGGCAAATTGCCCGGTAAAAGGTTTGAAAGAAGGCGGTTGGGTCAAACGTACATATACAGAGGAAGACGTTATCAAATTGCAGAACTATTATTTCCCGGAGTTTGCGCAATGTATGGCGGACGAGATCACCTTATACTCGATGCCTATCCATAATGCATGTTCGCTCGATTTCAACGGAGAAAAAGTGCCCTTCCTTATCGAAGAAATACGTCTTTGGGAGGCACCGTTTCACATCATTCTCTATGCAGTCAAACTGCGATTCGAAGAGGTGGAGTTCAATAGCGTGACCCGGGCGCTGAACTCGCTTCGTAACTTTGTTTTCTATCATGACATGCATCGTCCGTTCATGAATGCTGCGCTATACCCCATCATAGAGATCTATAACAAGACCATGGATACGCATGAGACCTTCGATAAGGATATATCGTGGTTGGCAGAGAGCGGTAATAAATTCAAGATCTTCCAGATTCTCAAGACCGCAGAGCCTATTGAGCAAGGGGATGAACAGTTGCTCATCTATGATGCGGCTACTTTGGCTGCTCATACGCCGCATTCGACAGGCATCAACAGTCCTACCTACGTGCAGCATGTGCTGGATGAGCATTATATATCCGTCTTCTCCGGTTGGTCCGGGATTGCCCTCTTGGACACCTTCACGCTTATGACCACCGACACGCCGGAATGGGTGATCGCTAACTGGGAGAAGGATTATTTCGATAAGATATATATTTATCAGCTTTTCCGCAAGGTATTCCTCTATTCGGTCAACCTGCACTACCGTCGTCGTACAGAAGATGTATTGGAGTTGGAGAAGAAACTGAGTCTCTTTGAGCAGAACCACAGTTATCCGGCTATCTCCTATAATTTCCTGCCGAATATTATCAACAGTGCCATTGAGAAGAGTCTGAACACGCAGCGCGACTATGACCAGTTGAATCGCATGATCAATAAAGAGTTGGATATCCGTCGCAACCAGGCTGAGGAAAAGACGAACCATTTCCTAACCTTCCTGACCTGCTTGACGCTCTTCTCGGCGATTTACGATGCCGCAAGTTTATTTAACGACAGTTTCGGGTACGCGGATGTCTTCCCAAGCGACCATTTCGGTTTCCGCTTTGTGAGCACGATCCTGTTGGTTGTAGTCTTGATCATCTATCTGATCCTCAACAAAAAGAAATAAGGCGATCGACAAAAAAGAAGCACAACCCTTTCGGATTGTGCTTCTTTTTTTCTACTTATAGACGCTCTATTAACGAACGCGCTCGCAGTAGGAACCGTCACGGGTATCGATTCGGATGATCTCGCCTTCGTTGATGAAGAGCGGAACACGTACCTCAGCGCCGGTCTCAACCGTTGCCGGTTTGAGCGTGTTGGTAGCGGTATCGCCTTTGAGACCCGGCTCGGTGTAGGTTACTTGCAACTCTACCTTGGTCGGCAGTTCGGCAAAGAGAACGGTTTCACTCGAAGCATCGGAAACAACATCAACTGTCATACCCTCTTTGAGGAAGTCAACACCGGTGATCAGGTCATGTGCGATAGGCACTTGCTCGAAAGTCTCGTTGTTCATGAAGATGAAGTCCTCACCCTCTTTGTAGAGGAATTGGTACGGACGACGCTCTACGCGTACATCCTCCAGTTTCTCACCGATATTGAAGCGGCGCTCCAATACGCGACCATCGACTACATCTTTAAATTTAACACGCATAATGGTGTTACCCTTACCCGGTTTTACGTGCAGGAACTCGATTACGAAATACAGACGGCCATCCATGCGGATACATACGCCGTTTTTGATGTCTTGACTGTTTATCATACTAGTATAAATTATATATTTTCGAAAAATCGCTGCAAAATTAGTAAAAAATTTGCATATATGCAAGAAATTTTGTAATTTTGCACTCAAATTTGATAAAATACCTATGGAAACTATACAAAATTTCTTCGCTGACTTGGATATTTGGCAGATTTTGTCGGCGTTTGTATTCATGATCGCTATCATCGATCCGTTTGGTAATATTCCTATCACGATCAACATGGAGAAGCGGGGTATCAAGATCAGCGCGTGGCGGGTTTGTCTGGCGAGTTTGATCATCTTGATGGCCTTCCTCTTTGCGGGTGAATGGATATTGAAGATCTTCGGCGTGAGGATTGAGTATTTTGCTATCGCCGGTGGTTTTGTGATTTTCCTGATGGCAATGGAGATGGTGTTGGATATCACTATTTTCCAGAACGATAAGTTGGAGGGCGAGATCGGAAACGGCAGTTCGATCGTGCCGCTGGCTTTCCCGATGTACGCAGGTCCGGGTGCTTTTACGGCCTTGCTGGCTATCACGGCGGAGTATAGCACGAGTAATCTGTGCGTTGCCCTGATATTATGTATCTTAGTGCTGTATCTGGTGCTGATCGGTACGCACTGGTTGACGAAATTCATGGGGCAGACCACGCTCTATATCATCCGTAAGTTTTTCGGCATCATCGTATTGGCGATCGCATGTAAGTTGATGTTTGGAAACCTTGCAATCGTATTCTAATTGAAACATTGATAAGTATGAAAAGTTTTAGTGAGATGACCATCGCGTTGGCGAGTGACCACGCCGGTTTTGCATTGAAGCAGAAAGTGCAATTGTTCTTGGAGGACAATGGCGCTAAAGTGAAAGATTTCGGATGCTACAACACCGAGAGTTGCGACTATCCGGATTTTGCCCATCCGTTGGCTGAGGCGGTAGAAAAAGGTGAGTACGAGTACGGTATCGTCATCTGCTCGACCGGTAACGGCATCTGTATGACGGCCAACAAGCATCAGGGTATCCGTGCCGCTTTGTGTTGGGAGCCGAAGTTGGCTGAATTGGCACGAGCACACAATAATGCGAATGTATTAGGTTTGCCGGCAAGCTTCATCTCTGCCGTACAGGCGCTGGACATCGTACGTACGTTCTTCCAGACGGATTTCGAAGGAGAACGCCATGAGCGTCGTGTTAACAAGATCCCGTGTAAGTAACGCGCTTCGTTGCTATGTGAGTTATGCGCTGAATCGTCTCGGTTCAGCGCGTTTCCTTTCACCTTTCACCTTTCACCTTTCGCCTTTATTCGTCAGTGTGGAGCCGGCAGCCGTTTGTCAATTGCGCTGCCCCGCTTGCCCTGTTGGGCTTCGACATGTCGAGACCTCAAAATCTCAAGATCTCGAAAGGACGATGTCCCTTGATACATGGCATCGTATTCTCGCTGAGATACGTGATACCGCTCTTATCGTGCAGTTCTATTTCCAGGGAGAACCGCTACTAAATAAGGACCTGCCGCAGATGATAAAAGAGGCGCATGAGGCAGGGCTGTATACCATCGTCAGCACCAATGCGCAGGCGATGACCGAACAGATGGCGGAGGACTTAGTGGAAGCAGGTCTGGACCGTATCATCGTCTCCATGGACGGCCTCTCCGATGAAACCTACAACGCCTACCGCATCGGCGGAAGCCTCGAAAAAACCAAACAGGCTTTACGTTTCCTTCGCAAAGCGAAAAATGAACTGTCGTCATCTCCCATCATCGAACTGCAATGCTTGCGGCTAAAGACCAATGAGCACGAATGGGCGCAGTTTAAACGTCAATATAAGACCTTAGGCGCCGATCGCTTGGTCTTCAAGACCGCACAACTGTACGACTATACGCATGGTCACCCGCTGATGCCATCCGATAAGCGATATAGCCGGTATGTGCTCGGCAAGGATGGTGTCTATCACCGCCGTCCTCTTCACAAAGGCTGTTTCCGCGTATGGAGCGGAGCGGTGATTACTACGAAAGGCGAAGTGCTGCCCTGTTGCTATGACAAAACGCACGCGCATGCGTACGGTAATATTATGGAGTCATCGCTGAAGGACTTGTTTGGCAATGAGAAAGCGACCGCATTCCGAAAAGCGGCACTGAACGAACAACCACAAATCTGTCAAGAATGCTATAAATAGTTGAAAAGTGAAAGATGAAAGTTGAAAGGTTTATATTTGGTCCGTTTCAGACGAATTGCTATGTCGTGTCGGACGAGCAGCAGGTTCTGCTTGTGGATCCCGCGTGCAGCAACCCGTACGAGGAGCAGGTATTGCTGCGCTATATAGAAAAACTTTCAATTTTCAATTTTCAATTTTCAATTATAGCGACCCATGGACATCTGGATCATCTATGGGGCGCCAAATGGGCAACCGAACAATGGCATACACCGGTCTTGATGCATGAGGCGGATATCCCGATGGCGCAAGCCATGCAGCAACAATACGACCTCTTCGGTATCCACCGAACCGCAGAGGCTTTTCCGATCGAAGATATAAAATCTTCAATCTTAAATCTTAAATCTCAAATGAGCAATTTTGAATTGCTCGAAACACCCGGTCATACTCCCGGTTCGATATGCCTCTATTGGCCGGAAGAAAAAGTGTTACTTTCCGGTGATACGCTCTTTCAGATGGGGTATGGTCGTACCGACTTGCCCGGAGGAAATATGGGACAACTGATTGAATCCTTAGAGCATTTATTTACACTCCCTGCCGATACCTTGGTCTATCCGGGGCATGGCGCGGAAACAACTATTGGAGAAGAAAGAAGATAAACTATGAATCCATATATCACATCACTCCGTTTAAGAACCTTACCCCTTTCGGTAGCGGGTATTATCTTAGGAAGCGGTCTCGCCGGCTTTTGCCATTTGGGCGTATTTGCGTTGGCTGTTTGCACCGCCTTATGTCTCCAGATTTTGAGTAACTTAAGCAATGAGTTAGGTGATGCGCAGAAGGGTACGGATGCCGATCAGCATGGACGTGAGGCATATGGTCTGCAGGCGGGTACGATCACGCAGAAGCAGATGAAAGGGATGATCTTGCTCTTTATCGGTTTAGCGATCGTGTCCGGTTTGGCTCTACTATGGGCGGCTTTCGGTTCGTTGCTTTGTACGCAGAGTTTAGCGTTCATCGGTTTGGGTGCGCTGGCGATCATCGGCGCCATGACCTATACTTTGGGTAAGCATAGTTACGGCTATATCGGTTTGGGCGACTTAGGAGTGTTCCTCTTCTTTGGTTTGCTGAGTACGATAGGTAGTTATTATCTGCAGACGCAGACGGTAACATGGGAAGTGGTATGGTGCGGTATCGCCATCGGTTTACCCTGCGTTGGGGTATTGAACCTCAATAACATCCGCGATATGCAGAATGATATCCTGCATGGCAAACGCACTTTTGCCAGCGTGCTGGGACCGATAGGCGCACGGATCTATCATTATCTATTACTCCTCTTCTGTTTGATGATTTTTGTCATCGAAGGACATTATTGGGTAGGATGTATCGTTCCTATCTGGGCATGGCATATCCGTATGCTGGGGACACATAACGAAATGCTGGATAAGCAGATGCCGGTTCTCATGTTTTCTACGCTTATTGTGTCAATTTTAGCACTCTTTTGATATACGCAAACCCCGCCGCCTTCGACGCCGTAACCGGTAACCCCTCACCCCGCGACCCATTCAGGCTCACTTCGTAGTGAGCCTTTTTTATGTTTTTTGGCAGAAATAAAAGAAAAATTTGTTTTGGTTGTTTTTGGATGAACTAATAAATCCTTCACTTTTTACTCCCGAAAACGCTTCTCCAATTCCTTCATCCTCGCAACTAATTGCTCAAAGGGTAACTTCTCTCCGTAGATCATAGTTCCGCTCATTCGCTGATAATCATCCTTCCATTCACGCATCCACCGTTCCGGCGGCGTAAGGCACAACTCTGCGCGCATGTGTTCATTATAATCTACTCCCGCCATTGCAGTAAAAGCCATCCGATGCTGACGGATATGCTCCCATAATGCATCATCTTTCACAGCCGCTATTGCAAACGGCTTATCCATCATTCGCTCTATGTCATACAAGTGCCGACTCCTGCGATTGGCAGACAATGATTTGCGCTCGATAGAGAACAACTCATGTAGCAGAAATACCTTCTCCAAGAATGTCTTTTGCGGAGCAGCAACGCTGATTGCTACATTCTTATAATCCTCAACCGGCAGCACTTCCGATACCATACTGCGGCATGCAATCTCCTCCGTCGGCTCAATCAACGAACGAGCACCCACTTCCAATTTTACAATCGGCTGCACGTACGATATCGAACTCTCTTCGTATAAACTGCGGTAATACAGACTAATCACGCGCGGTTCGGGATACGTACCATCACCCTCGCCATCCGGCTGTACTTCCAACCGACACTCGCCCGATAAACCAGCATCATCCAACGCCTGCTGCAACAACCCGGCTAACTCTTGAGCTACAAACAACGACGAACGCTTGCGCAAACTCTTGATCTGCTTCTTCGTTGGCAGGTCCGTCACTCCGAAATAAGCAGGATTGATAGCCAAGTCAATATCCTCCGAAAAAACGCTCTATTAGGTTCCATCCCTTGCTCAAACTCGTTCCTCCCTTGAATACCAACTGATCCGCAATCTCCAGATCAAACACGATGTTCAATATTTGGCTCACCCACCAATCTTTCTCTATAATCGGCTCGGGCAATCCCTTTTTCTGAGCGGTCAGCAAAAGGGCCTGACGACGCTGCTCGTCTGTGTATTTCAAAAATGCTACCATAATTTACCTGTTATCTATCGCCTCCATCACGATTGTTTGTACCCAATCCGGCATCAGTGCCAAATCGTGCTGAATGCCATGTTTGTCCTCTTTTTGTAACAGTTCTAAAACGTGCGCCTTCTGCTCTTCCGTCAGATGTTCCCGTCCAATCTCCTTCAGCGCAAAAGTTACCAGCATCGCTGTCCGGTTCTGAAAGGCTATATTCCGCAAGGCTGTATGCACAAACTGCATCGTGTGACCGTCTGCCAACTCTATACTCCTTGTCCGACCGCTCGTCAGATATACGAACCGCATCGGTAGCTGTTCCGATAGCCCTAACCGGTTCAACGCATGAACACCCGTCGGGACGATCTTCGCCCGCTCTTTCTTCGCTATCGCATTGGCTATATCATCATACGAAGGTGGCAAATAACCCGTGCCCCAAACCTTGTCTTTTTTGGGGTAGCAATATATCCCACGAGCAACCCGAACCACGAGACCTTGATTCACCAGTTGCTCTAATGCTTTTTGCACCCGTTTGGGATTCGAATAGTGTGCATAATCGTCCTTTGTAAACACTACACCCCTGCCGCGTTTTTTTAGGCTCGTTAATATAGAATTATCAATACTTCCCATGCTATTTTTTACCCATATTTTTTCGCTAATTTGTATCTATATTTGCGAAAAACGCTGCAAAGGTACAACATTTTTTTGATATACACAAGACCTTGGTCGCGAAAAATGTATTTTTTTTATTCGATTTCGCGAGCAAGGTAGAGCAAACCGCCCACGATTTCGTGGTCGCTCAGGTCGAAAAAACAACGATCTCTTAGAGCAAATATTTTGGACTTTTTGAAAAAAAATATTTTTTTCTTGCAATAAATTTGCGTATTTCAGAAAAAAAGTAGTACCTTTGCACCGGATTTGTGTTCAATGTAAAAAACACGAGCAATTAATATATGTTCGTTGTGGAAAGCACAAAACATAAATTTATGCCCAATTCGTACATTCTGGCTGACGATATGGAATTTCCGTATGGTCACAAACTCCCGCTATGGATTATCGGTTTCTTGTATTAACCTGCCTAATAAATGCATCTTCGGGTGCGTTTTTTTACATTTATGTGGAAAAATTGACACATATTATATGACTTTTCATAAAAAATTACATAAAAAAGATACTCTGCGTAAAAAAAATGCGCGTACGTATTGCGTATGTGCATATTTTTTTGTAATTTTGTGCGATTTTTTTTTACGAATCATGCAAATGTGTAATTCGATATTGAATTTTACCCCCCCCCATGTCGCGAATGGCGGCTTAATGGGTATAGGACATAATTCGCAACGCATAAGCGGTGCTCACTAATTGTGAGTGCTGCTTATATTTTTATGGAAATAATCAAACTAATTAACCATATTTATTAACTAAAAATTCAAATCTATGAGAAAAAAGATTTTTACATTTCTTCTCGCCCTCGCGGCAAGCGTAGGGCTGATGAACGCAAAAGTCACTTGGAAAAGCTGCAACATCAGTGACCTTGAGGTTTATGGCACTTACGAATCCTATTCAAAGGAGGGCGTCACGCTGAGTGCTAATGCCGACCACATTATTGCTAGGTGGGAGGGTTACGAAGGAGATGAAAGCCATAGTGGCATCTATTTCATGACTGACGAAACCGGCGGCTATACCTTCAGCAACACCCTCGGCAAGAACTTCACAAAGATCGAGATGACGCTCAGAGGCCCCGGCGGATGGGATTATGCAAATCTCGGCAATGGTTGGAACGTTGTTGGAGATCCTTGGGATGTCATGAAAGTCATCTGGACGGGCAATGCCTCGACGGTTGACCTGGTGAAAGACGAATCTCATTTCCATGGTGAAAACGTGAAAAGAATCGAGTTCTACTTTGAGGGTGACAGTGAAGAGCCCGATCCGACTTACACCGTAGCGCTGAGAGACGGCACAGCCAATGCCGACAAAGTAACGCTGAGTGCAACTTCTGCTGAAGAATGCACAACCGTTACCGTTACTCCGAATGAGGAATGTGAGATCACGGAATTCTCGGCTACCTATGCGGTTGTAGTAGGTCAGTTGGGTACTATATATACAATCGACGCAACGCTCAATCCCGAGACCGGTGCATATAGCTTCAAGATGCCGGCAGCTGACGTAACCATCGATGCTACGATTGCTTTAAAGTTGGTTCCGGAAGGAGACATTTTCGCAGGCTTCACGGCAACGGCAGGTTCGGGCGGATTTACTAATGAAGGTTCTGCCAATCTGGTAGATAACAAGTTTATTAGCTCGGATTGGACAAAATGGTGTGCCGACAATAGTTATAAGAGCGTTCCGATGGGCGAGACCGGTGATGCTTGCTGGTGGATAGATTTCGAGGCAAGTGCAGCCCTTAATCCGACCGGTTACATTCTGACTACCGGTAATGACACCGGCAATGAGCACGGACGTAACCCGAGAAATTGGCTCCTCAAAGCCAAACTCAATGCCGATGACGCATGGACCACGATCGCTACTGTGACCAATGATGTCACTATGAAAAATAAAAGTTTCAAAGACTACAAGTTCTTTGTGGATCAATCGGGTTCGTACAAATATTTCCGCTTTGAAGTGTTTGCAAATCAGGGCGCTAATGTAATGCAGCTTTGCGAGTTACGCCTTATCGGTACGGAAACTCCCGAACCGTCTAATCCGGAAATCAAGCTGAATGGTAAGTTCTCCGTTGCAGACGACAAAGTCGTTTGCTTCTCCAAGGGAAACTTGCAGGCTACTACCGCTGATAACGGTACAACCTGGACTTGGGCTTTCGCAGCTGACCAGCTGACCTTTGTCGGTAATGCTACCGCCAACACAGCCATCAACGGCAACGGTACGGTCTCCGCTAACGGTACAGTCGATCTGTTCGGCTGGAGCACCGCTACCACCAAATATGGTATCAATAACAGCCGATCCAACTCTATCTACAGCGGTGACTTTGTGGATTGGGGCAGCAACCCGGATCTGATTGCCTCGCTCGGCGAGGGTTGGCGTACGCTGACGAGTGCTGAGTGGACTTATCTGTTGAACACCCGAACCACCACCAGTGGTGTGCGTTATGCTAAAGCCACTGTGGCCTACAAGACCGGTTTGATCATTCTGCCGGATGATTGGAGCGAATCTTATCACGCCCTCGCGAGCGCTAACACTGATGACGCTGCCTTCACCTCCAACACCTTTGACGCTGCTATATGGTCAAGTGATTTCGAGGCTCACGGTGCTGTCTTCTTGCCTGCTGCAGGCTACCGCCTCGGTACGTCTGTCGAACATGTAGGCATGTTCGCTAACTACTGGTCCGCTTCGCCTGATGGCGCGGAATACGCGTGGTACTTGGCCTTCAATGAGTCTCTTCTCTTGCCCGCGTACAACTACAACCGCGTCACCGGTGAAGCCGTGCGCCTCGTCAGCGACATTGCTCCCGATCCCGCTCCGCAACCGCAACCGGCAGTTGTTATCGGTGATCTGAACAACGTTTCGGAGGTAGAGACCTTCCTGTCGACCTATGACGGACAGACGATTGACGAACTGATTATTGACCGTCCTGTACTGAATAACATGTACAACACCCTCTGCCTGCCGTTCGACATGAACGCTGCGCAGATTGCTGCCAGCTCGCTCAACGGCGTAGAGATCCGTGAGTTCACCGGCGCAAGCGTAGAAGGTACGACCCTCAACCTGTCTGTCGGCGATCCGGTGAATGCTGTTGTAGCCGGTCGTCCGTACTTCGTGAAATACAGCGCGGCTTCGCAACTGGATGACCTGCATTTTGAGGACGTAACCATCAACAATGCGCTTCTTGACAATATGGCTGTCACCTTAGACGGCGTGACCTTCAAGGGTACCTTCACTCCGTTCGTGATGCCGAACGGTCTCAACTTCCAAGGCGGTTATCTGTTCCTCGGACAGAACAACCAACTCTTCTGGCCGAACACCAGCAACCCGCTCAAGCCGTTCCGTGCATATTTCTATGTGGATGTAGAGTCTTCGACTCCGGGCAATGCTCCTAAATACCGCGGCATGCCCGCACGCATTGTGGAGGGTAAGAACGTGGCTACCGGTGTAGAGAATGCACAAAGCGCAAATCAGAGCACCAAAGTCATTGTGAACGGACAACTCATTATTATCAAGAATGACGTGCGCTACAATGCACAAGGTCAGATTGTAAAGTAATTCACAATTTACAAATAAGAATTATTATGAAAAAGACATATTTTCAACCGGAAGTAAACGTAGCGTCTATTGCATTGCAATCGATGGTTCTTGCCGGAAGCCCCAATCCCGGCTTTAGCGGTGACCCCATTGGCGGCGATCCCGGCAGCGGTATCTAAATCCCCTGTCATTCATAGCCCTTAGGCTATCTATATCAATCGAGGCGGTAATCCATGCGGGTTACCGTCTCTTTTTTGCACAAGTATGCCGGAGAAGATCACAAAAATCTTCGGAATAATTTGCATATATCAAAGAAATATTGTAATTTTGCAGCGGGATTTTAAAATATGTGACCATGTCAGAGATTCAGAAGCATCAGGCAACAAATATGATTCTAACGACCGATTTGCAGCAAGCCGTTCAGGTTATTAAAGGAGCCATTCAACGTAGCCAAGCTCGTTCGTTGCAGCATGTCAATAATGAGGTACTTTCTTTGTACTATGGTATAGGACAGTATATTTCCGAGAATACGCGTCATCATTTCTGGGGCACAGGGGCGCTGAAGACAATCAGTGACCAGTTACAGAAAGAGATGCCCGGTCTTACCGGTTTTGGAGAAACGAGCCTTAAGAACATGCGTACATTCTACGAAGAATGGTGCGAATATGTAAATCGTCAACCGGCAGTTGACGAATTGCCTATTGACGAAACGGAACTGCTTGTTCAAATTCGTCAACCGCTGGGTGACGAATTGAATTGGACTGATTTTCTTCGTGTTCCATTCACGCATCATGTCATCATCTTACGTAAAGTAAAAGACTTGGAAGAGCGTGCTTTCTATATCCATATGTGTGCTTCCCGGGCATGGAACAAATATGCCTTAGAGGATTTTATCAAACAGGACTTGTACAAGAATCGAGGTTCTCTTCCCTCTAATTTCACAGAAACGATTTCTGACACACGCTTGGCGATAAGAACACTCAAAGCGTTTAAGGAGAATTATCTGCTCAATTTTATCAATGCAGAAGATCTCTATGAGAATGAAGAAGAACGTAATGAACCCGTTTTAACTTCTAAAATTGTTGAGAATATCCGTGACTTCATCTTACGCTTCGGTAATGATTTTATATTCATTCAACCATACTATCGTATGGTGATCGGAGGTGAAGAAAAATTCATCGACTTGTTATTCTTTAATCGTCAATTGAATTGTCTGGTGGCTGTCGAATTGAAGGATTGCCGTTTCAAACCGGCCCATCTTGGACAACTCAGTTTCTATTTGTCTGTCTTGGACGAGCAAGTACGGAAACCTCATGAGAATCCATCTATCGGATTAATCCTGTGTCGTGAAATGGATAGAACGGTTGTCGAGTTAGCTATACGCGATTATAACAAACCAATGGGTGTGGCTACATTCCGTTTGGGAGAGGATGCACCCGATGTGTACAACCGTATTTTGCCTAACACAAATGGACTTAATGAACTCATGCAAGATACAGACCTAAGCTGATTCTCAACCGTACCTTTTCAGCGGATTTGTATAACGGACTATACAAAATACAACCAAATTTGTATAATATATCATACAAGAAAGGGTAAATATTCCTCTTTCTCATCCCTGTACGTTCATAGCCGTTAGGCAATCTATATCAATCGAGGCGGTAATCCATGCGGGTTACCGTCTCTTTTTTGCGTAAGTATGCCGGAGACACACTCGCGGACACGTTGTCCACGGGCTTTCCGTCTCCGGTGTTCTTACATGACAAAAGATAAACAAGACGAGGCGCAGAGACATGCGCAACGTGATGCACTGAAGGCGCAGGTAAGGATGCGCTATCGCATCACGCGAGATGAGGATTATGGAGCACTCTTAAGTGCCGCTTTACATGAAGGTATACTTACTAAACGCGTTGTTTCTGACCGTGAAGTATATTATCTACCGGGTGAAAATATGTACGAACCACAGTTGGATTTTGGACGGTTATAGGAACCACTAAGTAGGTCTAATATTATTACATATATTAGACTTACTCTACTTAGGGTATTCCTCCTATAACCTCCAAGACCGGAAAAAGCACCCACCGTAGATGTCCGTAATGCGAACGAGATGCGAACGTTCGCTAGTGCTAAAAGATGTTTAATGTGTAATGTTAAATGTGTAATTCATGAAAGTCGAGTTAATCATTCCAGTGAGAGGCTCTTTTTTATTATGGTTCCCCATGAAAAAGGATTCTTTAACTAAAAAATACACATTAAAGTAAAAAATTACACATTTATTTGCATATGTGGAAAAATTGTTGTATCTTTGCGGGCAGATTGAAAAATTAACAGCATACAGCATATGAAAGGAATTATTTTAGCCGGAGGAAGCGCGACGCGTTTGTATCCGTTGAGTAAAGCGATTAGTAAGCAGATCATGCCGGTATATGACAAGCCGATGATCTATTATCCGCTAAGCACCTTGATGCTTGCCGGCATCCGCGAAGTGCTGGTGATCAGTACACCGCGTGACCTGCCGATGTTCGAAGAGTTATTAGGCGACGGCAGTCGTATCGGTATGAAACTGAGTTATAAAGTGCAATTGGTACCGAACGGCTTGGCACAGGCGTTTGTATTAGGCAAAGAGTTCCTCAACGGAGAGCCGGGTTGTTTAATTCTGGGTGATAATATGTTCTACGGTCAGCATTTCGGACATATGCTCAAAGAAGCGGTAGCAAGTGCGCAAGAAGGCGGTGCATGTATCTTCGGCTATGAAGTAGCAGATCCGCGCGCGTACGGCGTAGTAGAGTTCGATGAGAATGGTAAGGTTCTGAGTCTGGAAGAGAAACCGGCAAATCCAAAGAGCAATTATGCGGTGCCGGGATTGTATTTCTATGACGAGACGGTATGCGAAAAGGCGGCAGCCCTGAAGCCGAGTGCGCGTGGTGAATACGAGATCACTGACTTGAACAAAGTATATCTGAACGAAGGCAAGCTGAAAGTTAAACTCTTCAGCCGCGGTTTTGCATGGCTTGATACGGGTAACTGCGACAGTCTGTTGGAGGCGGGCAATTTCATCGCTACCATCCAGAATCGTCAGGGCTTCTATGTAAGCTGTATCGAAGAGATCGCATGGCGCAACGAATGGATCAGTACGGAGCAGTTGGCTGCGCTCGGCAAAGAGATGAAGACAGCTTACGGCCGCTATCTGGAGAGACTCGCAGCAAAAGGATTTTGACTTAATTACGATCGGCAATGAAACGATTTCTTTGGGCTGTCTGTCTGTTGGCTTGTCTGGCAAACGTGTCCGCAAAGGAGCACTATGTGATACAACATTACTCCATCAAGGACGGCATGAGTCAGAACACGGTGATGGCGATCATGCAGGACAAGCAGGGCTTCATGTGGTTCGGTACGTGGGACGGACTGAACCGCTTTGACGGCTATGTGTTCGAGACCTTCAAAGCCATGAACAACGGCATGGAGGCGCATGTGAACAATCGTGTGGACTTGATATACGAAGATGAAGCGGAGCAGATTTGGTGGACGACGTATGACGGCCATTACTATCGTTTGGATGCAACCCGCACGATCACGACGGAGCAGCCGTATGACAGTCTGCCGGAAGGGATGCTCGCCAAGATGAGCGAGGCGGACAAGAACACAAAAGTGGATAGTAGGGGCATTATCTGGCAGGCAGATGATACGTACGGTATCTTGCGCTACCGATTCGGACAATGGAAACGGTTTACGCCGCCTTTGGACAGTCGTTATGCGGGACGTCTGAGACAACACTTCTTCCTGCTGGAAGACTCGCAAGGCCGTACGTGGGTGAATCCGACAGGCGGCGGTTGGAGTTACTATGACTACGACAAAGATGAGTTGGTGTATCCGATCGACGGGTTGACGAACATGATTCACACGGCGTATGTAGATCGGGACGGATTGATGTGGGTAGCGACATACGACGGCGGTGTGGATTGCATCAACATGGAGCCGACGCCATACCAACTGCATGACCTGCGTCATTCAGATCGCGATAACGGCGAGGTACGTGCTTTCGCTCGCACGAAGAAAGGGGAGGTACTGACGCTGATCAAATCGGAGACGAACGTGTATAGTGCGCTGGAAACCCGTCACGGTATGCTGTATGGCACGAAAGGAAATGGTCTGATTAAGGGTGAAGGGTTAAAGATTAAAGGCGAAAGGATACCTACTTCCCATCCGGATATTTATGATATAGAGGAAGGTCGTGACGGCACGTTATACGTGGCTACCTACGGAGGCGGTGTGAACATCATCCGTTGGAACGGTGCAGGATGGGATGCACCGGAGGTAGTAGGCCAAGGGATGAAAGTGCGCGATATCGAGATCGTAGATGAGACGCTCTGGTGCGGCACGACGACGGGTGTGATGCGCGTGAACCTGAGCACCTTAGAGAGCACGGTGATCCCATGCTATGACATCCGCGCTATCCACTACAGTCTGGATAAACTGTGGTTAGGTTCGTTCGGCGGCGGATTGATGACATTGAATCCCAAAGATCCGAACGTGGAGATCACACGCGTGGAGACCTACCACGATATCATCCTATCGATGGTAGGCGACGGAACAAGTCTATGGTTCAGTTCAGAGAGCGATATCGCGCAATTGAATCTGGTGACGGGTGAACTATATTATTACGACGCGCTGGACGGCGAAGAGAATACGTACTTCACGGAGGCAGAGGCGCTGCGTACGCCGGAAGGACACATTCTATTCGGCTACTCTAACGGTTACTGTTCGTTTGACCCGAGTCGTATACGTCGTACCAACTCGATACCCCCCTTGCGTATCACGCGTGTGGCGGTGCAGGACCAAACCTTATCGGGCGACACGATCACCATCCCGAACGGTAGTAATATCACGATCGAATATGCGGCGATGGACTATGTGGGTGCGGACAAGATACTCTATTTCTACCGGATGGACGGCATCGACCACGGATGGCAGTATGCGAAAGATATCCGCCGCGTGACCTATAACAACCTGCTTCACGGGACGTACGTCTTCCATGTGCGTTCGACGAACCGCGAGGGTGGCGAGGTCGATAATGAAAAGACGATGGTGATCGAGGTGGAGACGCCGATATGGCTCAGCTGGTGGGCAATCATGCTGTACGTATTAGCTATCATCCTCTTCATCGGCTTGACGATTTACACGATCGCAACCTATAACAACCTGCGGCAACGCGTGAAAGTGGAGCAACAGGTGACGGATATCAAGTTGCGATTCTTCACCAATATCAGTCATGAGTTACGTACGCCGCTGACGCTCATTGTAGCGCCGATCGACAACATCTTGCAGAACGAGCGCATCAGTCAGAGCGTCCGCAGCCAATTGGAGATCGTGCAGAGCAACGGCCAACGTATGTTGCGCATGGTGAACCAACTGCTGGAGTTCCGTAAGGTGCAGAACCAGAAGATGAAACTCAAACTGCAACAGACGATGCTCAGCAGCCTTGTGGAAGAGACCAGCGCGAACTTCAAGAAAGAGGCGTACGAGAAACATATTCAGTTTGAGATAGAGAACCGCGCCGAAGACTCCACCGTTTGGGTGGATCGGCAGCGAATGGATACGATCTTGTGGAACTTACTGAGCAATGCGTTTAAGTTCACGCCGGCCGGCAAAGCGATCCGCGTGATTATTGACTCCAAACCGGGCTTTGTGACGCTAGCCGTGCAAGATGAAGGTATCGGCATCGCGCCCGAGAAACGCAGTGTGCTGTTTGAGCGCTTCTCCAGCAACAACGAGTTGAACAACACCGGAATAACAGGTACGGGTATCGGTATGAACCTCACCAAAGAGTTGGTGGACCTGCACCACGGTTATATCGATGTGGAGAGCGAAGTGGGCAAGGGTACGACCATCACCATCCTGCTGCATACCGGTAAGGAACATTTCGGGGATGATGTGGAGTTTCTCGCCGATGAAGAGACGGTAGCACCTCCGACCGTTGCTCCCACCTTCGAAGACAAGATGGAGCAGTTGGAAGGCGATGCACAAGACTCGGCTCGCACGATCCTCGTGGTTGATGACAGCGTCGATATGCGTAATTTCCTGACCAACATCCTCAGTCACGACTACCATGTGCTGACGGCAAGCGACGGCGCAGAAGCGGAAGAGATCATCCGGACGAAGGCGGTAGATCTGGTAGTGACCGACCTGATGATGCCGAATGTGGACGGGTTGGAGTTGACCCAGTTCATCAAGCGCAATAAAGACTACGACTTCATTCCGGTGATTCTGCTGACCGCCAAGACAGCTATCGAGAGTCGTTTGCAGGCGATGGAAGACGGCGCGGATGACTATGTGACCAAGCCTTTCGAACCCGAATACCTGCGCGCGCGTATCCATAATATATTAGTACAACGCAATCAGTTGGAGCAAAGTTACCGCGAACGTCTGATGCGTCTGGAGCCGCAGAAAGCCGATGAGCCTATCCCAAGCGACTCGTTCCTGGCAAAGTTGCTGGATGTGATGGAGCGGCAGATGGACAATAACACGCTGACGGTCGATGAGATGGTGGACGAGATGGGTATGGGTCGTACGGTATTCTTCAATAAATTGAAGAGCCTGACGGGTCTGAGTCCGGTGGAGTTCATCCGCGAGATGCGTATCAAGCGTGCGGCACAACTGCTGGAAGAGCAGCGATATAACATCACGGAAGTGACCTATATGGTGGGTATGAACGACAGCCGTTATTTCGCAAAATGCTTCAAGAACACGTATGGCGTGACGCCAAGCGAATACCGCAGGGCTGCGTTGGCGAATAAAGGCGAAAGTTGAAAGTTTAAAGTTGAAAGTTGAAAGAAGCATAGTCGTTTTTGTGTTGATGGCAATGATGTTCGTAGGTTGCGGACATCAAGCGCCTCAGACGCCGAGTCAACGCAAAGGGCAGGAGCCGCAAGTGGACAGTGCGGCTTTGGCTTTGCTGCAACTCAACCAACAGTTGGCGGAGGCAGCAGACAGAGAGTTGACGGCGTTGGCTCAGGAGCAGGATAGTGCGTTCGCCTTATACGAAGCCGGCACCTGGATGCGGATCATGAGCAAGGGTGACGAGACGACCCCGACTCCGCAAGCCAATGAAGAATGGACGATCCGCATGCGTGTGTACGACCTGAAGATGCAGCTGTTGGAAGATAGCGAAGCGAGTTACCGCATCGGCAAGAAAGAGTTACCGCAAGCGGTGGAAGAGAATATCGGCGAGATGCATCACGGCGCACAAGCACGTCTGTTGGCTCCCTGGTACACTGCCTTCGGCTTACGCGGAACAGATCGTATTCCGCCGTATGAGAATGTGATTATAGACATCGAATTGAGATAAAAAATGAAAAGAAGAATTGTATGGGCATTGATCGGCATCGCGTTCATCGTAATGGGATGCAATAACAACACCTATTCCCGACTGCGTGATCAGGAAGATAAGTTGATCGCTAACTATATCAGTCGGAAAAACTTAGTGATCCTGGACGAAGAGCCGGCGAAAGATCATGTATGGGCAGAGAAAGAGTACTATAAAGTGAAAGGGTACGACAACCTTTATTTCCATCTGATTTCGCGCGGCGATACGGTGAGCATCGATAGCGTAAGGCATGATACGGTAGATATGAAGATCGTAGCCAACGACCTGATCATTATGCGGTATAAGCGGTTTGATTTGACGGAGAACCCTGATACTTTGGATTATTGGACGACGCTGGAACAAGCTTATCCGACCGAGTTCCATTATTACAACACGACCGAGTGCGAGTGCGTAGCATGGCATGTGGCGGTAGGTCTGATGGGCTACCCGAACTCGCAATGCGAGGTGATTGTACCGAGTAAACTGGGATTCTCCACCGAGCAGAACTCGGTGACGCCATATGTGTATATTTTAAAAATCAAAGTAAAACCATAATATGAGTTTAGTTAAATCTATTTCCGGTATCCGCGGCACGATAGGTGGTCGCGTGGGTGAGGGTCTGAACCCTGTGGATATCGTTCGTTTTACGGCAGCCTACGCCACCCAACGTCGCGCAGCGATGCCTGATAACAACACGATTGTAGTGGGACGTGATGCGCGTTTGAGCGGGCCGATGGTGGAGCAGATCGTATGCGGCACGCTGATGGGTATGGGGTACGATGTGGTCAATATCGGTTTGGCGACGACGCCGACGACCGAGTTGGCCGTTACGGGTGAGAAGGCCGCCGGAGGTATCATCCTGACGGCAAGTCACAACCCCAAACAATGGAACGCGCTGAAGTTGCTCAACGAGCATGGTGAGTTCCTCAACGATGCCGAAGGGAAGGGTGTGTTGGCGCTTGCAGAAGCGGAAGATTTTCAGTTCGCAGAGGTAGATAATTTAGGTCACATGACCCACAAAGACTACTTGCCCTACCATGTGCAGCAGGTACTGAATCTGAAGTTGGTCGATGTGGAGGCGATCAAGAAGCGCAACTTCACCGTTGCCATCGACTGCGTGAACTCGGTAGGTGGTCTCGCTATTCCGGCGATATTAAAGGCGGTAGGCGTAGAGAACATCATCGAACTGAACTGCACACCGAACGGTCATTTCCCGCATAATCCCGAACCTCTTCCGCAACACTTGACCGAGATTAGTGATCTGCTCAAGAGCGGGAAAGCGGATGTAGGTTTTGTAGTGGATCCGGATGTGGATCGTTTGGCGATCATCTGTGAGAACGGCGATATGTTCGGCGAGGAATACACGCTGGTGAGCGTAGCCGATTATATCTTGCGTCACACGCCGGGCAATACGGTAAGTAACATGTCGAGTACGCGTGCGTTGAGCGATGTGACGCGTGCGCATGGCGGTGAGTACAGCGCGAGTGCGGTAGGCGAAGTGAACGTAGTAGCGGAGATGAAGCGCGTGAATGCCGTGATCGGCGGTGAAGGAAACGGCGGTGTGATCTATCCGGAATGCCATTACGGTCGTGATGCGCTGGTAGGTATCGCGTTGTTCTTAAGCCATCTGGCACACCTGGATATGAAAGTGAGCGAACTGCGTCGTACGCTGCCGAACTACTGCATCAGTAAGAACCGTATTGACCTGACGCCGGACACCGATGTGGACGCTATCCTGGCACGCGTGAAGGAACTCTATAAGAACGAGCGCGTGAACGACCGCGACGGTGTGAAGATCGATTTTGCGGACGGATGGGTTCATCTGCGTAAGTCTAATACGGAGCCTATCATTCGCGTGTATTCGGAAGCCGCGACGATGGACGAAGCGAATGCGCTTGCGCAGAAAGTGATCGATGTCGTGAAGAATTAAAAATTAAAAATTAAGAATTAAAAATTATTTCTTCATAGCAGGTGAGGCATCGGGCGATACGCACGCAGCAGAACTAATCAAGCAGATCCGGTTGCGTGACCCGAAGGCACAGATAGCAGGCCTCGGAGGCGACCGCATGGAAGCCTCCGGGTGTCGGTTGTACCGGCATATCCGCCATATGGCCTTTATGGGTTTTGTTACCGTAATGCGTCATTGGAAGGAAGTACAAGCTAATTTCGAAATTGCCCGTGAGGCGCTGTTGAAGGAGCAACCGGACGTGCTGGTTTTGATCGACTACCCTTCGTTTAACCTGCGCATGGCAGCTTTTTGCAAGCAGTACTTGCCTCAGACGAAGATCATCTATTATATTCCGCCGAAAATATGGGCTTGGAAACGCAGGCGCGTGCATCAGATCACGCGTCTATGCGATGAGGTACTCGGTATCTTCCCCTTTGAGCCGGCGTTTTATGCGAAGTATGGCTATACCTGCCGCTATGTGGGAAATCCGACGGCGGAGGAAATCGCCAGAGTACCTAGAAGGTATAGGGATTCTAATATCCTAGCTATCTTACCGGGCAGCAGACCTTCTGAAATCACGAACTGTCTGCCGCGTATGTTGGAAGCTGCACGGCAGTTTGCGGATTATGAGATCGTAGTGTGTGCGGCGCCGAACATCGAAGATGCCTTCTACGCTCCGTATCTTCGCGCCAATGAAAGGCTGACACGTGATACATATGATGCGGTTCAGCAAGCCTCTGCCGCCGTGGTCAACTCCGGAACGGCAACCTTAGAGACCGCCTTATTGGGTTGTCCGCAAGTAGCGGTTTATCATCTGGCCGGCTCCAAGTTGATCGGTTTGATTCGTTGGGCACAACCGCTCTTTTTCTCCATCCCTTATTTTACTTTGGTCAATATCATCGCCGGCAAGGAGGTGATCAAAGAATGCATTGCAGATGCGTTCACGACCGAGAACGTAGCCGCCGAACTGAATCGTCTGCTGCGTGATGAAGACTATAAAAAAGAGATGCTCGCATCGTACGAGCACCTCGTTCAACTCTTGGGTTCTCAACCCGCTTCGGTCACTGCGGCCGAGATTATCACATCGAAACAATAATCGCTGCCAGGATATAGGGCATGGCACCCGCTAAGACGCCTTTGGAGAGGCGCCATGTGTCCGTCGTGTAGAAGACGAAGATAAGCGCCAAGTCCGGAAAGACACTGACGAGCAGCAGTTTGGACAAGACACCTCCGGCTTCGAACTGCAGGGTCTGCAGCGGATACCAGAGGTTCATCACCTCGATATAGGTGAGTCCGAAGACAGCAGGCAACAACAGACCTACCAATATCCCTATCCAATAGCGGTCAAAGCGATCCATAGTCCGTCCAGTCTAATGTAAGCGGCGTGATGGCTAATAACTGATGCTGCATCGCCCATATATCCGTATCGGTAGCAGACGGTTCATCGTTGACGAACTCGCCGCCGAGTTTCCATCCTTGGAGAACGCCTTCGGGCAGTTCGTCCGTGAGGGGCACCAACTCTTTGGACCAGTGCCCGACGCATTGCCGTGTCCAACGTATACCTTCTATCTCCCCTACCGGCGCGTTGATATTAAAGACGGTTCGCGGTGCGATGCCTTCTTCGTACAGATGTTGCGTCACTTCGACCAAGAAGGGTTGCAACCAATGCAGATCGACGTCCATCGCATGGCTGTCTATCGACCAGCCGATCGCCGGAATGCCCTTCTCCGCCGCCACGAGACAGGCACCGATCGTACCCGAATACATGGCATTGACAGCCGCATTGGAGCCGTGGTTAATACCCGACACGACGAGGTCGATCGGCTGATCCGGAAAGAGGTACTCGCGGGCGATCTTGATGCAGTCCGCCGGCGTTCCGTTGGTCGTATAGACCTTCGCGCCGTTGAGATCATGCTCTTCGACCCGACGGATGTATATCGGTGTCTCTACACTGATACTCGCCGCTTTTCCGCTTCGCGCACCATCCGGACAGATGACTGTCACTTTGCCTAACTTGGTCATCTCTTTGGCCAATAAGCGGATGCCTGCCGTTCCCCAGCCGTCGTCGTTTACTACTACGATATTCATAGTATTCAGTTTTCAGGGAACATGACTACTTCGAATACATTGCCGGCCTTGACGAGTTCCTTGAGGGTCGCCTGTACAGTCTCGGCGGTAATGGCCTCGACAGCTGCTTTATAGTCGCGGATATTATTCTCTCCGTACATGTAATACATGTAGAGCGACTGACGCCAATAGGTATTCTTCTCCAGATCCTCCTGGTAGTCTTTGAGCATCGACTCTTTCTCTTTCTGCAGGTCAGAAGCCAGCGGACCATTCTCGATGATGGTATTCACCTCTTCGTGAATAATCTCCATGAGGCGAGTCTGCTTCTTCGGATCGGTGTCGAACTGCATGATCAGTCCGGCACGCGGAGTCGGCATGATGGTCATATAGCCATAGGTACCTACGCCGTACGAACCGCCTTCGCGTTCACGGATGGACTCCAGATAGCGAGTACTAAGGACGCGACCGATCATCTCCATATTCAGGTCGTTCGCCATGGTATAAGGCATGTCGTACGAGGTATACTGGATACGGTTCGAAGCCGTGGTAGTCTCCATCGGACGCGTGAAATAGTTCTTCTGCTGACCAAGCGCCACCGTGATATGATGATCGATGACCTCTTCGTGACAATTCTTCTTGGTCTTCAAACCGCCGAGCCATAAGCTGATCAGCTCTTGCACTTGGGGATCTTTGGGATCGATGTTACCGACGAAAACAAAGGTGAAGTCCGCCGGGTTAGCAAATCGCGCCTTATACACTTCGAGAGCTTTATCCAGGTTCACTTTTTCCAAGAGTGCCATGTTAAAGAGCGGCGCACGGTCGGAATGGTTGTTAGCCATCATTTGTATCGAATCGGAGAAAGCGGTCTTGGGGTTCTTATCGCGGTTCATCAGTTGGTTCTTGAACAAGCCCATCAGGGTCTCGAACGCCTCTTCGTCCCGACGCGGTGCCGTGAAATAGAGGTAGGTCAACTGCAGCATCGTCTCCAGATCTTTGACGGACGAAGAAGCATTGATGCGCTCCGTATTCTCTGCTATCTCGGGAGACACCGAAACGGTTTTCCCGGTGAGCGCTTTCTGCAACTGGGTAGCATTGAAACGACCGATACCGGACATCTCAATCACGTATTGGGCCACCTGTGCCGAAGGCAGGTCCGCAGTCTTGACTTGACTGTAACCGCCTTTGGAGAAGGCTTGCATCAGGATCTCGTCCGCTTTGAATTCCGTCGGGTGGAAGACGACCTTGATTCCGTTGGACAGCATCCATTCGGTCGCCTCGATCTCTTCGTTATAACGCATGGATTTGATCTTGCCTTTATGCGGCGCTTTCTTGACCAGTTCGCTATCGAAGGCTTCCTCTACAGGTGCCTCGATCGCCAGTTCACTCAAGCCGGCTAGCGAAGCGAGGATGGTCTCTTCGGACGGGATATGTACGCCTTCTTTCTCCGGGCCGGAGATAGCGACCGTCGGGTTCGCATGTGTCAGGGATTTAGCAATTTGGTTGACGGCCTCGAGGTTTACCATCGGCAACATCGCTTTGACGAACTCATACTCCCACTCTGCGCCGGGCATCGACTCGCCGTTCTCGAAATGACGGATACACTCGCGCGCTAAAGTGATGTTCTTGCGCGTATTACGCTCGTTGTAATATTTCTCCATTCCGTTGAGCTTCTCACTCTTCACGCGGTCTAACTCGCTCTGCGTGAAACCGTAACGGTGCATCTTCTCCAATTGGAAGAGCAGGTCGTTATAAGCATCTGTCTCACGCCCCTCTTTCGGGATGGCAATACCGAAGAAAGCATCCATCTTCTTCGCCGTCTCGCCGTACTGACAACCAGCGCCTGTGAACGATGCTTTCGGATCGAGTGCCAACTCCTGGAAGCGGTTGTTGAGCATGTCGCAAGCCAACTCACGCACCAGATTGATCATGTACTCCTGCGCCGTACCTTGCAGCATCTCTGGCAGCTGGTCGAACTTATACTCCAATGTGATACGGCTACCTTCTGCTTCGGGATCGGTCACGATAGCAACGAGCGGTTTGTCGTTATGGTTCACCGTATAGATCGGGCGCTCACCGTAGTTAGCACGACGCGGTACCTCAGCCCAGAGGGCTTTGATCTTCGCTTCGATGGTATCAACATTGATATCGCCGACTACGATGATCGCCTGGTTATCAGGACCGTACCATTTATGGTAGTAGTCTCGCAGGGCCTGGTATTCAAAATTATTGATCACCGCCGTATCGCCGATCACGTCACGCTTCGCGTACTGCGTACCCGGGTACATCTTCGCGTTCATCTCTTTCCAGATACGACGACGCGCCGTACGACCCGTACGCCATTCTTCGAGGATGACACCACGTTCGGCATCGATTTCTTCGGGTAAGAGTAACAAACCGCAACTCCAGTCGTGCATCACGAGTAAGGCACTATCCACGATGCCTTCGCGATACGTCGGCACGTCGCTCAGCCGATAAACGGTCTCGTCAATGGAGGTATAGGCGTTGATGTTACCACCGAAATTGACACCCACCGACTCGAAATAGTTGATGATGCCTTTACCCGGAAAATGTTGGGTGCCGTTAAACGCCATATGCTCCAAGAAGTGCGCCAAACCGTTCTGATGATCCTCTTCGAGGATCGCACCGACGGCTTGCGCGATATGGAACTCCGCGCGTTGTTTGGGTTGCTCGTTGTGACGGATATAATAGGTCAGTCCGTTGTCTAACTTGCCGTAACGAACCTCAGGATCCATCGGTAATTTCTCCGGCGCTTCTTGTGCCGCAAGACTCATGGCTGCGCAGAGCAGCACGATGTTAAGCAGTAGTTTCTTCATTATCTTCATTCTTTTGACTTTCGACTTTTTTCTTTCGACTAACGCGTTTCTTCGGTTTCTCGGATTCAGCGAGTGCGGCATTGACTTCCAGCAGTTCATCGCCACGACTCTTCCATGGACGTGGACCGAGGATACGCTCTACATCTTCGGAGGTGATCACCTCGCGCTCGATAAGCAGTTGCGCAATCTGGTGATGTCCTTCGGCATTGTCCGTCAGGATCTGTTTTGCACGCGCCATCTGCTCGGCGATGATCCGTTGGGTCTCGTCGTCAATGGTCTTTGCGGTGTCTTCCGAATAGGGTTTAATCAATCCGTAGTCGTACCGACCCGTGGAGTCATAGAAGCTGATATCCTTCAGTTTATCGCTCATACCGTAGTATGCAACCATGGCATAGGCTTGCTTGGTGGCACGCTCCAGGTCGTTGAGTGCGCCGGTTGAGGTCTGATTAAGGAACAACTGCTCGGCAGCACGACCGCCTAACAGCGAACAGAGCTCATCCAAGATATGCTCCTCGTTCGTCAACTGACGCTCTTCGGGTAAGTACCATGCTGCGCCCAGCGCCATGCCGCGCGGAACGATCGTCACTTTGACCAGCGGGTTCGCCCAGCGGAGCATCCAACTGATGGTTGCATGACCCGCCTCGTGGTACGCAATCGATTTCTTCTCTTCTTCGGTCATAATCTTATTCTTGCGCTCCAGACCACCTACGATACGATCCACCGCATCCATGAAATCCTGTTTGCATATCTTCTTACGTCCGCCGCGGGCTGCAATCAACGCTGCCTCGTTACATACGTTCGCGATATCAGCACCCGAGAATCCGGGGGTTTGTTTGCTCAAGAAATCAATATCCACCGTCTCGTCCAGTTTCAGCGGACGCAGATGCACTTGGAAGATCTCCTTACGCTCCTGCAGGTCCGGTAACTCGACATGAATCTGACGGTCAAAACGACCGGCGCGCAACAAGGCCGCGTCGAGTACGTCGGCACGGTTAGTAGCCGCCAAGATGATGACACCGGAGTTGGTACCGAAACCGTCCATCTCCGTCAGGAGTTGGTTCAGCGTACTCTCCCGTTCGTCATTACCACCGGTCATCACACCCTTACTGCGGCTTCGACCGATCGCATCGATCTCATCAATGAAGATGATCGCCGGCGCTTTCTCTTTCGCCTGACGGAAGAGATCCCGCACACGGCTGGCTCCTACGCCCACAAACATCTCCACGAAATCGCTACCCGACATCGAGAAGAAAGGTACGTTCGCTTCGCCTGCAACGGCTTTGGCGAGCAAGGTCTTACCCGTTCCCGGAGGGCCTACCAAGAGTGCGCCTTTCGGAATTTTCGCACCGATCTCGGTGTATTTCTTGGGGTTCTTCAAAAACTCCACGATCTCCTGTACCTCCTGTTTGGCACCGTACAGACCTGCTACATCTTCGAAGGTCACTTTGTCCTTTTTGTTCGAATCGAACAACTGCGCCTGCGCTTTACCGACACCGAAGATACCGCCCGGTCCTCCTGCGCTACCGATTCCGCGACTCATATACACGAAGAACAGGATCAGCAACGCAAACGGCAGGATATTGACCAAAATCAAGTACCAGTAGTCACGTGACTTGGCGTACGTCACATCGATCGCCGCTTGCCCGTTCGCCTTACGTGTCGCATTGACGCCGTCCATGTACTTGGAGAACTCTTCGATCGAAGGAACCTGCGTCCGTAATTGCCCTTTGGCACGCTCACCGTCCCCCTGCGTTCCGAAAACCAGGGTGTAGTTCTGCGGCTTCACGGTCGCTTTGGCTTGCAGGTCGTCCGTCACCTCGATCTTATCGATCGCGCCCACTTCGATATAAGCGGTTAGCTTGGTGTAACTCAGTTCTTTCGTGACGCCGTTATTATCCTTGTCACCAAAGAGATAAAAACCTAAAAGCGCAAAAGCCAGGGTATAAAAGAGCAGACTCAACCATCGTCTTCCCTTCCCGGGTTGCTGACCATTATTGTTCATCTGTTGCGGTCCTCGCCGCTTCTTGTTCTCTGCCATACTTATAATATTTCTGGTAGTTCTGTAACCTTTCCGTCTGCCCACAAATGCTCGATATCATAGAAAGCACGGGGTTCGCGTTGCATCACATGCACAAATATCGTGCCATAATCCATCGCAATCCACTCCGCGTTCTCTTGACCGGCGACACTCAGCGGATGCACATGGGTTGTGGTGCGAACGAAATCATCGATCTCATCCGCAATAGATGCCACCTGCGTGTTACTCTGTCCTTCGCATATCACCATCATCTCCACCGGTGCCTCTTTGATCTTGCGCAGATCAATCGTGACGATTCGTTGGCCTTTCCGATTGCGAATACCTTCAATGATGGTATCCAATAATTTTTTTGTACTTACTTCTTTCATATATTTTTTGTTACTTTTTTTAGAACCGATAGGTCGCTCCGAGCAGGAAATTGATGCCCTGCGAGCGATATCCGTAGAATAATTCGTTCTTATGATGCAACCAGTTGTTGAGTTGCAGGAAGAGCGTGAGGTTCGGTTTGGGTTCAGGACGAAGAATCTGATCCTTTTCACCTTTCACCTTTAACCTTTCACCTTTACTACCTACCCACATATTATATTCCACGCCCAGGTTGCAATCCAAGATAGGACGAAGCATATGCTCCGTATACGTGTCCGTAGCGCCGTTATACACCAGTGCCTTGCGGCCACCGACGAACTTATTATCCGAATAGACGGACCAGTGTTTGTCAATACGCCCGTCAATACGAACGGCTAATTCCCAGTTCGGTCGGTCATACACCGTCGTGTCACCGCTCCAGAAATAATAATCTCCGTTGACGTTGATACGCAAGATGTCACGTAAATGGTAGTTGATCTGACCACCTACTTTCCCACGCTGGTAATTAGTATGGAAATAGGTGAAGTCACCTGCGCCTACCATCTTCTTATTCACCCCGCCTATAGCCACCGATGCAGAGTCCGCATTCGCTACCCATACATCTTCATGAATCATATACGCATACCCTCCGTGAATCTCAAAGAGCAGGTCACGGTACGGTCGGATATGCAAACCTAACTCCGCATCTACCGGAGTATAAGAAGCCGCATGCGGCTCGATGATGCCCTGATGAATCAAACGATAACGGTTCTCCTCCATATAGTCCTGCAAAGTACCGAAACCGTGACTGCCCTCGATATCCGCATAGATCGTCAACCATTGTTTGGCGATCTGCGCCTCCAGATTGATATGGGGCGAAGGAGCAAACGACAGATTCTCTACGCCGGATAACTCATTCTGTCCGCGACCCAGATTCAGGTCCAGGTTCACGCCTACGTGTACGCGCACGCGTTTTCCTTCATATACATAATAGGGTTCAATGCGGAAATTATGGATGTTATGGTATAACGAATCCGGTATCGCTTCTGCCAAGGCATTGCGCAACTGACGGAAGTTATTCTGCACGTAGATATTGGCACCTACATGATGCGCTTCGCTGCTCCAGTCGACCGAACCGTGTGTACGAATCTGATGCTCACTCACCGCGCCGGGTTTGGAGAACAGCATGTAACCCGTCTGCACCTTATATTGGATATCCTGTTTGGGGTTCGAACGCACACCTACAAACGCCTCTGCCGTCCAAAGCGAGGTGAGGTCACGATCTATGGCCGGAACCTTCTTGGCATAGGCTACTTCGTTCTTCTCCCATCCGCCGAAATCACGATTCGTTGTGTAGAAAGTCGTGTAGTCGTACCAATGACCGTACTTGTTGTAGTAGATGTTTCCTCCTTCTACACCAAAATAGAGGTCGCATGTCGAGAACGTATGCTTGAAATTCAAGCCCAATTTACTCTTACTCAAGGTCGCCGTTCCCCACTCGGCATGATGCCCTGCATGCACATCGAGGATCGAGTTCTTGCCGTCATCGAGATGGTAGCCGAAACCAAAGAGCGTATTCGGGTGACCGACTGCACCGCGGACGTAACCCTTATAGGGGGCGGTAGGCTCAAAACGTGTCGGTTGAGACAACAAGGGATTAAAGGTCGCCGTCGGTTGTACGGATGCCGTATAGTGGGAATACTCGATAGGCGTCGGCTCGATGTTCGTCTCTACCACAGCCGGTTTAGTGGACACTTTTCCTGCTGCCTGTATGATAGGCTGAAAATCCCGCTCTACGGTCACCGATCTATTCAGCGCGCTGTCGCTCTGCGCGAAAGCGTTATTCGCTAGGGATCCTAGGAATCCTAGGACTACTAGGCCGCCTAGTTTAATTCTCTTCTTCATAGCTCTCCTCCTTTCTTACGGGTTGTTCGAGTTGATCGAGTTGGGCAAGCCGTGCGCTGACGAGCGACGGGATATCGTCACCGGTAGCGGTGTAGTTCTGCTGCAGCACCAACAGGTACTGACGTGCTTGGAATAGTTCACCGCGATCACGATTGATGTCGCTCAGTAAAATGAGTGCGCGGGCTAACCAATATTGCTGACGCGTGTTGCTCTGAGTGAAGTCCATCACCTCGGCTTCTGCGGCATCCGGTTCACCTTGCTCATACGCACTCTGCGCCAACAAGTACTTCGCCTCAGCACCCTGTGCCGTACGAACCTCTTCGGCCAACACACGCAGATCCGGTTGCGCCTGAGTCCATTGATTCAAACCGATATAGGCTTTCGCACGTACGTAGCGCGCTTCGTTCTCCGTCTCTTCGCTTACCGGCTGGTCACTCAAGATCTGGTCAGCGATATCGATCGCCGCTTGGTGACGTCCGAGTGCTTGGCTGCAACGCAAGATACCCAGACGGGCTACCGTCGTGTTCTCACGGTTGGAAGCCAAGGCCTGCATGCGGTAGAAAGCCTCCAAAGCGCAGGCATAGTCTGCCTTGTCATAACACAGTTCTGCTACGCGCGTAGCCGCTTCTTCCTGATACGGGTTCGCGTTCATCTCCGCCAGCACAGCATAGTGCTCCAAGGCCTCCGTACGTTGACCGAGACGGTAATACGAGTCGGCCAGGTAATAACGGGCGGTGGTGCAATAACGTCCTCCGGCGCAGTACTGCGTCAGATAATTGCTGAGGCTGACCGTCGCTTTCTGGTAGGCTGCCTGCATATATTGCATCTCTGCCGCGGCATACAACAACGAGTCTTCTGCCGTGGTGACATTCATATTCATCTTCGCCAACTGCTTGGTGTAGGCCAGGTACTCATTCACGTTACCCGACTCCACATAAAGAGCCTGCAACGCATCTAAAGCCGTGTATGCCTCTTCCGTTGCCGGATATTTCTCGATCGTCTGACGGTAAGCGACTATTGCCTGGTCGTTCTGACCCAAGTTACGATAAAGCATCGCACGCTCCAACGACGCTTTGCGCGCCAATGTCGAATGCGGATAGGTCTTGAGCAACTGCTCATAGGTCGTGATAGCACCGTTTTCATCGTCTTGCTGCAACTGGGCGCGGGCGATCTCATACACACCGTCATCGGCATAATCCGATTTGGGATAACGGCTCACTAACTCGCGAAGTACATCGATTTTCTCGTTGTACTTATGCTGCAATCCAAGCGCATAACCGCGTTGGAAGAGCGCATAGTCAGCACCCGATGCCTGTAACTTCGCTACCTGCGTATAATACGTGATCGCCTGGCTGAACTGACGGGCATTGAAATAGCAGTCACCGATACGGTTGAGTGCATCGGCATAGGTCGGTTCGGTCGCGCGGGCTTCGTCAATATACACGGAGAACGCATTTCGTGCTTTGTCATACTGCTTGAGCGAGAAAGCACAGTAACCTTGCAAGTAACGTGCGATCGAATAGTTCGCTGACTTGCGCACGTCTGAACGGGCGAAGAAAGCATTCAGGTCTTTCTCGCACTCGGCATAGTTGCGCAAACGGTAGTTCGCTTCGGCGCGAATATAATAAGCCTCCGTCGTGTATTTGTCCGACTCGCCGGCATGCGCCACTACTTCGCTCATCCAGTTAACGGATTGCTGCATCTTACCTTGCAAGAACAGGTCCGCGCCTAACTGATAGCGCAAGTACTGCTTCGTCTCCTTCATCTTCGCCGTCGGGTGCGGAATAGAATCCAAGATCGAGATCGCACCTGCGTAGTCCTTACTCTGCATCAAGGCATCGCTCAACAAGCGATAGATACGCTCCTCGTATTTGGAGTTCGGGTACTGCGTCAGGAAATCATTGAACGCCCGAACGGACTCACCCAACGCACTCGAACTCTGGTACGTACACAGCGTATAGTTATACGCCGCCTCTTCCGTCACCGCCGGAGTGAGTTGATAGCCGGCAGCTGCCTGATAGGATAACTTCGCCTGCTCCAACTGCTTGAGTTGCACATACGCATTACCCATCGTCAGACAGGTCGCTTCCGAAAGGCTGTCTTTCTCTTGCTTCACCTGCTTGAGCGAACGAACGGCCTCCGCATAATCGCCCAATTCATACTGCGCCGAACCCAACATATACATGTCGTTGCGCAGTACCGGTTCTTTGGCCTCTGCGGTCGCTTTCTGATAAGCCGTGAGATGCGTTACTGCCTTGCGGTAGTCCTTCTGCTGGTACGCCATCTCGCCTAAGATACGATGGAGCTCTGCGTTGTTGACATTGTCCGGGTTAGCATGCAACAGGCTGTCCGCACGTTGGGCCGCTTCGTTGTAATCACCCTGTGCATACTGTATCTGCGTCAGGTAATATGGCACGGTTTGCTTGTAAGCCGCCTCGTGTTCCAAGGCCTTCAGCGCCGGTAAGGCTTTGTCGTATTTCTCCAATTTGTACATGCAGTACGCATAATAGTACGTGCCGCGCGTCTTATAACGGCTGTCTCCCTTCGACAAAATGGAGAAATAGATACTGGCGCGCTGGTACTCCTGCATCATCAGATAGGCATACCCGCGATAGAAAGCATAATCCGTTTGATGCGGACGGGTCAACGCCTGCATGTCGATCGGCTCCAGGAGTTTGAGCGCCTGTTTATAATGACCCTTCTCCACTTGAATAACACCCTGCATGAAATTCACTTCATCCAAGAAAGTGGTGTAGGGGTATTGCTGCAGATAGGTCTTGAGGTCACGCTGCAACAACTTGTCCCGCCCGTCGAAACGTGCGGCCAAGGCATTGTAACGCGTCTCCATCTCCGTCGTCTGAGCAAAGGAAGGAGTCACTAGGAGACCTAGAAGACCTAGGATTCCTAGGAGGCCTAGTTTGATTGATTTTCTCATCTAGCTAATTTGATTTCATTCCACATCTCGAGCAGCATCTCCTGGCTCTCGCCTGCATCGTGCATCAATGCACAACGGTCGATGGTGCTCTTGTCGGCATAATAAACCGGGTTGAGGTGCAGCGCATGCGGGTCAAGCATCTCGCCGTCCACTTCGATCGGTTCGTCACCAAAGAAATAAGAAGCATCTACGGTCTCCGGCCATTCCTCGTCGTCGTTCACCTCCTCCAGAATCTCAGCCGCAGCATTCGGACCTCCGGCACACGATACATAACCGATCTCGTCCATGTTCTTCAGCGCATTCTCCGCCTTACACATATAATCGATGAAATAGGTAGCAGCCTTCACGTTCTTCGCGTACTTCGGGATCACCCATCCGTCAAACCATACGTTCGAACCCTCTTTCGGTACGATATAATCCAACATAACGTCCATCTCTGCAGCCTCTTCGATCGCGAACTGTGCATCGCCGGACCAACTCAGATTCAACCATGCCTTACCCTTCGTCATCTCTTCCTTACCGAAGTCCACTTCCCATCCGCAGATCTGTTTCTTGGCTTGCAACAAGATCTCCTTCACAGCAGCCACACGCTCCGGCGTGATGTTACGAACCAACTCGTCGCGGTTCACTTCACCCTTCTCGATCTGCTCGGCATACGCATAAAGTACCAGTACCGAATACACATCGCGGAACGCATCTTTCATCAGGATGCGGTTCTCGAATTTCGGATCCAGGATAGCTGCCCAACTGGTCAAATCCTCGCGGTTCACGAACTGCGGGTTGTAGATGAAACCGGTCGTACCCCACATGTAACCGCAGGTATAATCGCTCACCTGCACCTCATCACGCGGAGCCATCTGTTGGAATTTACCCAATACGAACGGCGAGATATTATCGAAATAATAAATGCTATCGGCGATCAAGTCTTTCTGAATCGGGATCAGCAAGTCTTTCTTGAGCATACGCTCAATGATATACTCCGACGGGCAGAATACATCATAGTCCTCGTGACCCACTTCGATCTTCGTCAACGCCGTTTCGTTGATATCGAACGTCTCATAGACCAGTTCCACTTTCTCACCTGTCTGGTCGAAATACCACTGTTCAAAATTCTCCTTGACGTCCTCATTGATGTAGTCCGCCCAGTTGAGCACTTTGAGTTGATGAGCGCGGTCGGCACCGCCACATGAACTGAATACGATGGCCGCAAGAGCCATTACGAACATAGAAATCTTTTTCATTTTTCTTCTTGTTTAGTATTACGAATATTGATTACAATCAAAGCAATAAGCATCACGAGTAATATGATCGTGAATAACGGTCGTAACTCCGGCGTCAAACCGCCCTTTCGCGCATCCGAATAGATGAACGTACTCAGGGTCTCCAAACCGCCGCTTCCTTTAGTGAAGAATGTCACGCCGAAATCATCTACCGACAAGGTCAGCGCCAAGATGAATCCGCTCAGCATACCCGGCCATAACTCCGGCAGCATCACCATGCGCAAAGCCTGCGCCGGCGTGGCACCCAGATCCAAAGCCGCCTCATACGTATTCGGGTTCATTCGGCTTAATCGCGGTAACACACTCAGTACCACATACGGCGTACAGAATACCACATGCGCGATACAAACGGTCGCCAAACCCTGACTCATTCCCAACGCCACAAACAGCAAGAACAACGAGATACCCGTGATGATATCCGGGTTAATCATCGGCACCGAGTTCAGCAGACTCACCGCCTTACGGCTTCTTGCCCGCATGTTATAAATACCGATCGCAGCAAGCGTACCCAAGATTGTCGAAACAACGGCTGCAACCAATGCAATAACGACCGTGTACCAGATCGCACTATTCAGACCCGCATCTGCTTTACCCGTAAATAAATTCACATACAGATCCATCGAGAAACCCGTCCAGTTACCCAAGATCTTACTCTTCGTGAACGAGAACACCGCAATCAAAGCAATCGGCGCATAGAGAATGATAAGCAACAACCACAGGTAGAGTTGCGAACCATAGTGCCTACGCAGACCCATCCTTTTGCGCCTCAGCGTCTCTTGCTCCACAGCCGTAAGATTCTTCTCCTTGCGGCGCTCATAGAAAATCCATCCGCCATATAGCGCAGTACCTACCAGCAACAAGCCGGCAAACAACCACCAGATCCATCCCCGACTCCGTTGAGCCTCCGCAGTATGCATGCGCACATATCCGTCAAACGTCTTATACGCGTTCTGCGCCATCACACGCCGGTTGCGGTTCTTGATCTCTTTCTTACTCTGCCAAACGGTCCATGCCACCTCCGCCTCATCCGTATAACTATAGATAGAATCGAATCTATCAACCAAATTTGGCTGATTCATGGACGAGAAGATGAAATCGAAAGAGTCTGCCGTTTGTTCATTGTACATTGTACATTGTACATTAATATTGATCTTTTCGCCGGCGTAGGATTCCGGAAACTCAGCCAGCAACGTATTCTCTCCCGTCGTCCCTACCTTCAACTCATACGTCACATTCGACTGCGCGCTTAGAGGACTACCTAGGACACCTAGGATTCCTAGGATACCTAGGACGACTAGTTTAAATTGTCTCATACCAGCCCTCCTTCCTCTTTGCTGTCATGGTCGCCGAAGAACGACGTAAGACCGATAATAATCAACAGTACCAGCGACAGTACCGCACCATAATTGAGCAGGTCGGTCGTCGTGATATAGTCCTGAATGAGGCTACCGAACAACTTGATATTATTATGTGTCAGTAACTCCGCAATCGCAAACGTCGAAACCGTCGGCATAAACACCATCACAATACCGCTATACACGCCCGGCATACTCAGCGGCACGATCACTTTCCAGAAACTCTGCCAACGGCTCGCGCCCAAATCCTGCGCCGCTTCCACAAGGCTGTTATCCATCTTCTGCAGCGTATTATAGATCGGGTAAATCATAAACGGCAAGTAGTCGTAACACAGACCAAAAAGCAACGCTCCTTCGCCTAACGGCAAACCGCACATATTGAACAACTCCACTGTGGCTACCGTTCTTAACAGGAAATTGATCCACATCGGCAGAATAAACAACATCGCCATCACTTTCGGCGTCTTGAAATCTTCCTGCGCCATGATATACGCCGCCGGATAACCGATCAGCAGACAGATCGCCGTATTAAACACCGCAATCATCAGCGAGTACAAAAAAGTCTGTATCGCCTCGCTATGCGTGAAGAACTTCGCGAAGTTATGCAGCGTAAAGTGTCCCTCGATGTCCGTGAATGCATACACGCCGACCAAGATCAGCGGCAATACTACAAACATCGCCATGAACGCCACATACGGCCACGCCCACGTCCTTCGCGAAGAAAATATCTGTACTATCTTATTCATTTATTCTTTATTCTTTTAACGTTCGGCTAGCTATATGTACTCAAACAAAAACGTTGTGGAGCGTTTGGGGAACGCGGAACACGAGAACGGGGCAGTTCGTTTTTTGTTGAGTAGCATATGCTAAAGCCGCTATGCTTCAATTTTATCAATCTTAATGAATTTCGGCTTGATAACGATACCAACTCGGTCGCCGTCGTCCCACACATCGTTCGTATTGACATACAAGTCGTGTCCTTCGTCCGTACGGATCGTCAGATGGAAGTGATTGCCCTTGAACAGGATGAAATGCACCTCGCCGCTCAATGTTCCCTCTTCCTCGTAGTCCTGCAAATCAATATCGCGGAACTTCACACGCACTTGCACTTTCTCGCCCGGTTCGAATCCTTCGAGTTGCTTCTCCTCTACTTCCCATTCTGCATCCAAGAACCAAACCTTACCGTTCTTCAGCACTTCGCCCTCGAAATAGTTATAGACATAGTGCTCTTTCTTCATAATCTGGATATCCTCCGGCCGAACCAACATGCCCACTTCCGTGCCCGGCAAATACTCGTGATAGTCCTGAATCAAGAACTCATAGTTATCCGGCGTCAGCACACGCATCTCATAGTGTACGCCCTTGAAGATACAACTCTGTACCTCGCCGTACCATTTCGTAAATTTCCCCTTCGGCACGCGATCTTCTACATCATCCTCTTCATTCACAGCCACCTTACCGCGCTTCTCATCTTCCTTGCGCCAAACATAGATATCTTCCGGTCGAATCACCACATCCACCGGATTATTCTCTCCAAAACCGGTATCGATACAATCGAACTCCTGTCCGCAGAACGAAACCCGCTTGTCACGAATCATCGTACCGCTCAAGATATTACTTTCTCCGATGAAATCAGCCACAAAGCAGTTCTGCGGCTCATTATAGATATCCGTCGGCGTACCGATCTGTTGGATCTTACCTTCGCTCATCACAACTACGCGGTCACTCAGCGTCAGCGCCTCTTCCTGATCGTGCGTCACGTAGATAAACGTGATACCCAATTTCTCGTGCAGCTCTTTCAACTCGATCTGCATGTCGTGACGCATCTTCAGATCCAGCGCACTCAGCGGCTCATCCAATAGTAGCACTTCCGGCTTGTTCACGATAGCACGCGCGATAGCCACACGTTGCTGCTGACCACCGGAGAGCGTATCTACCTTACGCTCCTCGTAGCCCGTCAGGTTCGCCATCTTCAGCGCCTGACGCACTTTCTTCTTGATCGTCTCCGGATCTTCTTTCTTCAATTTTAGACCGAAAGCGACATTGTTAAACACATTCAAGTGGGGGAACAACGCGTATTTCTGGAATACGGTGTTCACGGGACGCTGATAAGGAGGAGTCTTCGTGACATCCTCGCCCTTCAGCAGTATATCTCCCGAAGACGCAACTTGAAAACCGGCTATACAACGAAGTAACGTTGTTTTACCGCAGCCCGAAGGGCCTAAAATAGTAACGAACTCGCCTTTCTTCACCTGAAGACTGACGTCATTCAATGCATACTTACCATCCTCGAACTGCTTCGAAACATGGTTGACCTCAATAATAAAATCCGATTTTGCCATTTCTTTTCATAAAAAACACGCGCGCACATTCGCGCAAAATACGCTGCAAAAGTACTACAAATTTCTAATATATGCAAATTTTTTTACTTTTTTGTGCTTTTTTTGCCCTAACTCTTGCATATTTCAGAAAAAAGTTGTACTTTTGTGGCGAAAATGGTTATTGAACCTAAATGGGTGAAGCTTTCTGCCCGCAAACGAAAGCACTAATCACAATCTAACACACAGATGAAACAATCTCATTTTTTGCCGTTCGTGTTGGTAGCGTTGTTTATGTCAAGTTGTACGACATACCAATTTACGGCGCGTCAAACCGACGTTCGTCAACGTCAGATTGACCAGAAAGACCAAATGGTGAGCATCGTGGTGGACTACAATCGCCAAGTGACTGCTACCTCGGATTATCAGATGTCGCGTAAAGATGCTATCGCTGAGGCAGAGTACCGCTGCATCCAGGAGGCTAAGATCGACGTCGTAGTAGACCCGATTTTCAAAGTCGAGTACAATCCGTTTAAGATGAAAATGCGCTACAAAGCGACGATCATCGGTTATGCCGGAAAGTACAAAGAAGAGCTCAACCGTCTTGATGACTCCAAGAAATATACTTTGGAGGAAATCGAGAAGTACAAACTCCTCTACGATCCCGCTTTCCCACAGAATTACTACCGTAAATCGAGTGAAGGAGACAACTATTTTTTTAAGTCCGGCGCGCTGAGTTCCAAAGGCTCATCTGCAGCACCCGCTTTTGGTTGGTTCAATAAGAAAAAAGGAGAAGAATCTAACTTATCTTCTTTGATGTTTAAGAACAACCAAAAAGCTCCGCGCGCCAACTCCAAGGAGTTAAAACCTGTAGATATTAATGAAGCGTTACGCTTGCGCAACACCGGTATCGGATTGATGGCGGGAGGCGCAGCTGCAGCTTTGATTGTTGGTTTGCCTTTGATGCTCGCATCCAATTCTGATGCAGGCGAAATTTCCGGTATCGTTGTGACCGGTCTTGGTGCCGCTATCTGCATCTATGCCGGTATCCCTACCTTATGCGTCGGGCAAGTTCGATACGACAGAGCTAAAAAAGAGCGTTCGATGGATATCACCCTTAATACAGGTTCGAATGGAATTGGTTTAGGTCTTACCTTCTAGAAAAATAGACAATTATGAAAAAATTATTTTTTAGCACCTTGTGTGCACTGACCCTCGCATTTACCGGTTGTACTACCTACCAATACGGCGCACGTCAGGCAAACATCAATCGCCATGATATCGAAGCTACTCCGACAGTGGTGGATGTGAAGCCGGATTTCTCCAAACGGATTGAGGTGACGTCGAGTTGGCAAAGGACAAAGGAAGATGCTATGGCAGAGTGTCAATACATGGCCATCACCAACTATAAGGTCGATATCGTTGTAGATCCTATCTACAGATTAGAGGTTAGACGTAGAAAATGCAAAGCTACGTTAGTCGGATTTGGTGGCTATTATATTAACCCGCGTACCCAGTACGAGGACATCCAGGCTATTCAGCGCTATAGCCGTGATGACATTGAGAAATATCTCATTCTCCATCATACGGAAGTGCTGAAGTATATGAACGCAAAAGGCGAAGTGGTTAATATCTACCACAACGACCATAACTGCGCTCCGAAACCGATGCCCAAACCGGAAGAACAGCCGGCTCAGCAACCGGCCAATAAGAAGAAAAAATAAACATTTCTTAGTTTCTTCATTAAGAACGCAGGCCTGAGGACCTGCGTTCTTTTTTTTTCTTCTATTTCAGGGCAATAGGATTGCACGCTATCGGTATGTGCTTTCCGCATGGAACCCACCTTCGTCGATTTCCAGAGATTCTATCCTGGATGATTCATCGTGCATTTTGGCGACATTTTTGTCGCCATTATACCCCTTCGTCATCTCGTCATCCCGTCATTACGTCATGACGTTTTTATAAAAAATCAATTTTCTATACATTTTTTCGTCCAAAAAATTAACTTTTTGTGTCCAAAAATTTGCATATCCCAAAATATTTTTGTATCTTTGCACCCGAATTAAAACTCCCCGTTCTCATATTTTCGAGCCCCAAAAGGGTCCAAATAAGAGGCGGAAACAAGGCTTGTTCTATGCGT
>CADCBB010000001.1:1881-168999 GCA_902799555.1 uncultured Bacteroidales bacterium | reverse complement strand
AGGAAAAGCAAGCTTCTCCCGCGCTGCCCCTCGACTTGCATGTGTTAGGCCTGTCGCTAGCGTTCATCCTGAGCCAGGATCAAACTCTTCGTTGTAAAAAGAAATTATAAGATAGCTCAGAATAATCGATTTATCAAGTGTAGAAATTTTAGGGAACCTATTGTTTTGCTCAGATCGCTCTGAGCTCAGTTCTTGTACTACACTAATTGTATCAATCTTTCAATTGCTTTCGTCTTTCCGTTCGGTTTGGCGCAAAAAAATTAGGTCCACGTAGGTGAATCTGAATTTTAATGTCCGGGCCTCCGGTAGAAAATCGAAACACACTTGTTTCTCAAAAGCGAGTGCAAAGGTACTGCTTTTTTTTGAATTGACCAAATATTTTTGCAAAAAAATTACATAAAAAATGCATTTTCTTTGTAACTCGTTGATTTTCAATAGGTGAATTTTTGGCGATTTTTGAGGGTTTTCGGTCAAAATATGCTATAAAGCAGAAAAACGGCATTTTCGCGAGGTCTACGTGTACGCGTATAATACATAATAAGGAACGCGCACGCGCGCGTCCCCTATTCTTCGTTATAGGTTAATAAGTCATTGCGTTTTGATCGGGGAGTTGGTCTGCCCGGAGGTATTCCATCCATTGGTCTTTGAGGGAGACGAGGTCCATGCCGGTCGTTTGGCAGAGGGCGCTATCCACAGGAATAGCATAGGTAGTCTCGATCAGACGGGTGAGGGCCATGCGGCCGAAAGTCTGTTCGTAGAACTGGATGAAGGAGGTACCGCCAACCTGATTCAGTTTGTTTTTCGCCGGAAACTCGGCATCCAGCGCACATTCCTGTTCGATCCGCTGAACCAGTTCAGGCGTGAAAGACGGCAAGCGTTTACCATCGAGTGAGAAATGGACGGCGATGCCTTGCACGAACCAGGAGGGGCGTTGCGTAGATTGGTTATAATCGAGGTTAGCCATGTAAGTATAATACGCCAGTTCGCGGCGCAAGATACGGATATACTCGGGATCGCTGCCCGCGTTCTTGTTTTGGAAGGCGTCCGGATGAAGGATGATACCCTTGCATTGACAGCCCAGCGGACCGATAGAGATGATCGACCGTCCAAGTTGCGAACCACCGGCCGGCATGTCGTCGCATAGCTTCTTGAGCAAGAGCTCATATTCCTCGGGAGCACTCGGCAGATAAACCGCTATCTTACGACCATTGAGGCTGTCCGGACCTTTGTAAGCACTGAGATAATCAGGTATCTCGAGGAGGATATTATCCACACATTCCAAGACTCTTCTGGCGCGGATCTGATCCTGTGCATCGCGTGTCTTGCGGTAATAAACGACCGTGGTAGCATCCTCTTCCTTGCCCCATTTGCCCATCTTGCGACTCTGGCCGATATCCTCCTTATTGCTCCAGTTGAACGGTCCGACCGGCGCCGCTTTGATAATACTCTCCGGGTCGCCCTGCGTGAAGAGGTTCAACCATTGGATGGTCTGCGGCGAGAGTTGGCGATAGGCCAAAGAGGGACGATGGGTGGCGATATCGTACAGTTTGGCAACGACCAAAGCAAGGACCGCCATCACAATCACCATCGTGGCGATTTTCGATATGACTTTGTTATTCTTCATAGTGCTAATTCCAGAATGGTTTCAAAATCGTGCATGGACTCCCCTTCTTTGATCTGTCCTATATGGTAACCGTCACCGGTGGTCTCGCAGTAGAGATAGAGAGTTCCGTTATGATTGAGGGTGACGGCATCGATATTCGGCGCATGGATCTGCGAGAGCCAGTCCGTATCTTTGCATTCAACGCCGATAGCAGCATGCTTCAGCTTCTCGGAGATCATGAAGATGACCTTGTATCCGAGGTTGAGGAAGAGCGCGGCGGTAAGGCTGGACTTGCAGTCGCAGTCGCCTTCGCGATCGTAGAGCACCTCTTCCGGGAAACGCATGTATTCCTTGGCGAACTCGATCGGCAGACTCTGCTCATCGACCATGTACTTGATGTTGGGTTCCTGCGCAAAATCAAGGGCAAACTGCAGCACATCCAGTTCGGGATAACCGGCGGCCTTCACCGACTGACGAACATAATCGGCCACTTGACGCACTCCTGCCATCTTATCGGGGTTATCCTTGAGGTATTGGAACATAGCCTGCACGTTCTGCGTGTAGGAGTTGCCGTCCTGTCCGTAGGTATGGAAGGGGTTACGGCTCCGCAGTTCATCAATCATCGCCGAAGACATCTCGATGGGCAAGTTGCCCTGCAGTTGGTTTCCGAAATGCGAATCGAGTCGCCACTCAAAGATACGACTCTCGATGACATCTTCCGAACTGCGACCATCGTTATCGAACTCATCCTCTTCTTCGCGAAGCGGCAGGTAGATCTTCTCATCGAACTCATCGATCGCCATACCGCTGACGCTGGCACCGAGGGCGAAGTTATCGCCGGTAGTCTCGCAGAAGATGTAATAGCGATCTTCGTACTTGATCGTGACCTCTTTGATCTTATCGGGATTGCCGTACCAACCGTCCTTGAGGTCACTCAGGCGCACCTCGACAGCCACTGCTGCATGCTTATGCTTGCGGGAGATGAGGTAGAGCACGTTATGCCCCATCAGATGGAAGAGCATCGCCGCCAACAGGGCTTTGCTGTTACTGTCTCCACATTTGTCGTACAAGGTCTCATCCGGATAGCGGATATAATCATCGTAGGAATTGATGAGCTTGTCTTCGGAAGCTTGTACAAGTGTGATATTGGGTTCCTGCACAAAATCAAGCGTGAACTGCAGCTTGTCGATCGGCGAGAAGTCCTTTTTCTCGGCAATCTTATTGATGGTATATGCCACGTAGTTCGTCCGCGCCAGGAAGGTCTTGCGGTACTTCTTGAGGAAACGGAACATATAGAGGATGTTCTCCTTATCCGAATGGTCCTTGCGCTGATCGAAGAAGGGGTTGAGGTGGCGTACGTCCCGTATCTCAGCCGCTTTGAAATAGAGCGTGAGCGAACCCTCAACCGATCGATTGGGATCATAGGTCTCATCCAGTTTCCATTCATAGGAACGGGAGATATCTCCTTGCGGGTTCTTCGGTTCGGCCTGCTCTTCCTCGTCTTCGTCCGTCGCTTCTTCCAGGAACGATGATTGCACTTTCCATCGTCTGTTGGCGCCGGGCAGGGTCATGTTGATCGTCAGACCGGTAGATATAACGATCAGCAAGGGCAGGAAATCATAGTCGTAATAGAAAAGGGTGAATACCGTAGCTACAGAACAGAGCGCCAGGATGGCTATATTCATCCATTTCAGACCGAGGTTCTTGTTGAACAGATCCAAGATCGGTTGGAAGGAGTTCGCATTCTCAATGGCATCGATCTTGATATACCGCACGATCGCCCAGAGGACGTAGTAATAACCGACAAACACCATCGCCGACTGCCAGTCTTTGCCTAAGAGCGGCATCTGGAAGATACCGGAGTTGACCAGATAGACGAGCAGGAACAGGACGGTATAGATGAAGGCGGAGAGGAGGGCGGTATCTTTCCAACCGTAAGGCTGTTCAGACGCGTACTCGGTCTCTTTCTGCCGCGGAGCGAAGCGCTGCAAGAGCGCATAAGCGCAGGCACGTGCCTCAGCCGGCAGCGGATCGCGCTTCGAGTTATGGAAGCCCCAGAACGAACAGATAGCCAGCGGTTTCTTCGGCGCGGGTTTCTCCAAAGGCTTCACCGGTTTTGGTTCCTCTTTGACCGGCTCTTCCTCTTTGACGGGCTCTTCTTCTTTCACCGGTTCCGGTTCGGGTTCTTGAACAGGAGTCTCTTCGACCGGTTCGGGTTCCTCCAAGATGGGGACCTCCTCCAATTCCGGTACGATGGACTGCTCGGCTTCCTCTACTTCATCCGGCACGATATCTTTCTTCTTCGGACTGTTAATGCACAGATGCTCAACGGCTTGCGCCGGTTTCGGCGCTTCTTGTTGACCGGACTGACTATTCTCGGTTGTTTTCGCCGGCATCCCGGCATAGGCATGCAAGACGCACTGCAACCACAGCGTTTTCCAGGAGCGTTCACCGTAGATAGTAGGTTCGTTGGGTTTGGACGGACGAGCCAGATAACCGATCACTTTCTTCTCCTTCTTACCTTTGATCTGCTTGTAGATATAACCGTACTGATCGACAGTCGTATCCTGATCAAAGCAGACGTAACCTGTTCGGCGGTAATGCGGCTTCTCGGAATCATCGTTCATATCCGTCATGAGCACGTCCACATAGCCCCTATTGACGGTCGATTTCTCATCCACCTTCACGATAGCGATAGCAGGTTTGCCGAAGGCACCGGAGCGATGCACTTCAGCCGCTTCTCCATCCGCCCCTTTCTCCAGATAACCGAGACGGACAAGCGGTTGAGTCTCTTTCTGCCGGGCATCTATCCACACTTTCACTTTCGACAGTTTCTTGAGCAGCACTCCGGCGAGTACCACCCCTAAACCGCCAAGGATAATCAAAAGAATCTCAATGTTTATCATAGGTGCATTAATCTTCCTGGTTCATTATTTCACGAATCGCCTGCCGATCGCGATAGGCCTCTGCAAAATGGCTCGGGTCAAAGAGTTTCAACCATTCGCTGGAGGTATCGTCGGGACAGATAGCCCATAAGATCAGGGCCGACATATCGGGTTTGTACGGCGCGGGTTTGAAGGCCTCTTCGGTCGTCACTTCGGGTTCGTTTTGCACGATCGCACGACTCCTTCTGCCGCGTTTCTGCTGTTCGTTCTGCGCTTTCTGTTCATCTGCGAAGACACGTACATTACGGATCGACTGATCAAAATCCTCGGTCGGTAAGATACGATTGAAGGAGAAGGACTCGTAACTGCGCCAGCGGGTGATAAACAGGTAGCGCTTGTACAACTCATTGTACTCGGCGTTCTGCAAGTTCGGCGACAGAGGCAGCGTCTGGAGCAGGATGGAGATATCTTTATTCACCTTCACATCCGAGCATTCCAGATTCGATTCGCAGATGACCTCACCGTTCGCCGCCGCATAGTTGATCATCGTATCGAGCAGATGGATATTACCGGTCTTGCGTTCATACTGCAGCAGTTTCTCACCGACGGTCGGGTTCTCACGCGGCAGCATCTCGCCTCGGATGGCCTTGAGTAACTGCACATGGAACTCGTCCTTATGTTTCTCCCATTGCTGCTGCATCTCTTCAATCTGCTGCTCTTGGGTGAAGATCTCGGTCTCCTGCGTGATCGGGTTGAGCCGTTTGGTCTGGCGTTCGGTGACACGCACATCCCGGAAGAGCAAGGCTATCTCGTCGTTGAAATGGTTGATAAGCATGAAATAATGCTTGGTCTGCAGCTCGGCCATCAATTCCGGACGATAGTTGACGCGTATCCGGCAACCCTCCACTTCCGAAGCCGGCATGATCACCTGGCCATCGAACGTCCCTTCGCGCAAGGGTTGGTTGAACTGCGTCTCCGGCAGCAACGGCTTCACCGTCAGATCGGGAACGACGAACGCCACCTCTTTGCGGATCGCCGTACAACGCTTGAGGTAAGCATCGCAGAGCGCCAGCATCTTATTGTAGAAATCGCCTGCCTCGAACTCGATACGGTTCGCCACACGCGCATAGGCGTCATGCATGTAATAGGTCTTCAACTCGCGGATACATGCGTTGCGTTTGCGCAGGTAGAAGGCGAGGATCACCAACTGGATCAATACCGGCAAGAGGAAGAGGGCGATCGCCCAACCGAACGTGTTGCCTTTCACATTGCCCAGATCGATGAACATAGGCGAAATGAGCGAGAGGATCGGCAGGATAGCCATCACACTCACCAGTCCCAACAGGAACAAACGGCTCACCGTAGCCAGCGTCGTCTGCTCACGGGACATGATCTCGATCAGACGATCCATGGCTTTTTTCTTCAGCGCCTCCTGTTCTGTGCCGCCGTTGCCGGTTGCGATATCGGTGCGGTAGGCCTCGTGGTAGTTCTCAAAATAATCCAACTGGTTCTTCGGAATGATTCGCTCTTCCGAATCCAGCAGTGCATCCCAGTAATAATGTTCTAACTCTTCGCGTATCCGCTCTTTCTCCAGCGACAGGCGTTCCTCGAGTTTCATGAACTCCCGTTCCAACGCCGCCAGCACGCCTTCTTCGGGCAACACCTTTGATAATACGCGCGCGATAGCCGGCAGTACCGCTCCTTCGCAGTTCTCGTACATCCGCGTTGAACGCTTGGACATCTTATCCAGCAGGTCGGACGTGGCGCGTTCGATATTATCGGATATCTTACGCAGTAACTTAGCCGGATAGAGGCGCAGGTAATAGAAATAATACAGGCGTTTGAGGTTTTTCTGCATATAATGCAGAATAGGATGCGGGTTAGGTTCGTCCATCTCGGCATCGTGCATATCCACACTCATGCCCTTATTGATATCATGGATGAATTTCTCGGCCGCGAACTCCGTGGGTTTGAGCAGGTATATCTCCTCGCGGTCGGAAGCTTCTTCTTCACTGTCTTTCTTGATATTCGCCATCAGTTGGGCAGCCAACCGGCTGGCGTCATTCGCATCTTCAGCCTGCATGTCGAAATAGATCGAGGTCGCTCCCATGGAGAAATAGAAGAGGTCCTCGGATACCGTTCCACTGATGAGCGGATGGGTATAATCGCAGGCATAGAAGAGATGAACGAGGCATTGGAAGAGGTACTCTGCCTGATCTTTCTCGTTCATCAGGGCGTAGGTGCACTCGGTACGGTTCTGGACGTTCTGGTAAAGCATCACATGGTCGTATCCGCGTACGTCACGCAGTTTATGCTGCACTTCGACTTCGGTCAACAGATGCAGCACTTTCGTGCGGTCCTCCACAGGACGGGAGTTGATATCGCACGGCACATAGAGCGCACCGTAGATACACATGCCCTGATGGATATGGGCCTGCAGAATACGCTCTTTCTCTTTCTGCAGCATGGCTGCAATAGAGGGGAAGATCGTTTGGGTGAACGCCTCGGTAGCATCGCCGAGCACAATCACATTGACTGTCTGATAAGGTTTGGCGTTCGACAGACGCAGTTGGTGGATAAACCGCACGCCGGCCTCCACAATCTGGGATTGCAAGGCATAGAGCCGCTCCGCCACATTATCCTTATCATCCAAGGTCTCACTCGTGATCGCACCCAGTCCGCGGAACACGTCATTAAAGGCGCTATAATACCAATAGTCACCCTTAATGACGGCATCTCTCTCCGCGGCACGGCGTTCCAACTGATCCAGCAATTCCTGCTGCGACAAGGAATTAGACAGATCTTCCGAGACACCTGTACTCTCCAACAAGGACGCGGCCTGAACGGCAGACTCCAAGACGCTATCCGGCTCACTGTGATCAGCCGCCGGATTCGCCTTCTTGGCCTTATCGGACAAGATAGCAAACGTGTTCGAAATATGTACATGCTCCACCTGCCGGAGCAGAGCCACTAAGGGCTCTCTCCGATCGCGGTTGGTGGAAATATCTATTATCCAAAGAGGAAGCATAGAATAGCTGAATTAGGGATCGTTTTTTACTTAATAAAATTCTGTACGTAGTTGAACTCCTCACGGATGATGGAGAACAAAGCCTCGTAGAGACGGCGCTCTGACGGCTTCTTCGCGTGCGCTTTCTTCGCTGACAACTCCTTGAGCAACTCGCGTTGTTTCTCCGGATAGAGGTGCTTGAAGATCTGCTCACCCGTCTCGTCCTTACCATCTACGGTATGTTTCTGGCGGAGCAATGCCTGGAGAATCGACTCGCAGGTCTCGCCGAAACGGTAGTTCTGATAAGCATCGCGGTATTTAGCGAACTGCTCAACAAAGTCTTCACCTTCTACCTCGTAGTACAACTGACGGCCGTTCTCCTCCAGACGCAATACCAGTTTGCCGGTCTGCGAATGAATACCGAACGCCTCCGGTTTAGCGATCTTGAATGAGGTCTCACACTCCGGATCCACTACATACATCGTATCGGTATAAGCCTGTGCGTCGTACTCGTCAACATAGAAGAAATCGTGCATCTCCTTGCGGAACTTATCCAGCAGCAACATCTTCGCAAACGTACGATGGTGTGGCAGTTTCTCCTCCGGCATATTGTCCAGCGTCAGGTCAGCACCGTACTGTGCAAAATCGTGGTGGAAATGATATTTCTCGCGGAACGATGCACGGTCATAAACGGACTTGATCGAATCGTAGATACGGTAGTCTTCGAGCGAGAGACCGAACTTCGATTTGAGAACCAGCGCCACATCGTCGCTGTCGGCTTTCTCATAACGATGTTTCGGATTGCCTTTCTGCATACCCAGCATCTCAACTGCCAGGTCCTCACTGCCGGCAACGAACACGAGGTGCTCCTCTTTCTTCACGACGTCAATGCGGTTCGCATTGTACGAGAAGAAGAGCGACGGACTCAGGCTGCGACGAACGGCATCCTTGTCGTCATTGGTCAACTCAGCGAAGAACTCAGAGATCTTCTTGTTCTCCCAACGCTCTTGAACGGTCTTGTTCTCACGCAGCATCTTGTCGAAGACGGTCTCGATCAGGCTCAGGAACTCGTCGATGATCTTCTCATTCGATACGTTAGCGTCTGCCAGGATCGGGTTGCAGAAGAAGCGTACATCTTCCGTAACGACCTCTTTCTTGGTCTTCTCGTCCACTACCTTGCGAACGACTTTGTACTGACCCTTGTTGATCGCCTGCATAACGGCCTCGTTGACCGCATGGTAGATATTGGCCTCGATCATCTTCTGGATATCTGCACGCTCCGGCGTCTCAGCCTTGTCATGCTGCGCCTTGACGAACTCGGTGTAGAGTTTGCTGAAGATATTATTCTGGATCCAACCGTTACCGTCACAGATCTTAGCCAACTGCGGCAGATAAACGGTCGTCACATCCATCTGGGCTGCACCCATAGCGGCTGCCAACTTGTCGTACTCCTTAGCGGCTGCACGTGCCATCTCGGCTGCTTTATCCTTGAAGAGGGCGATCTGCTTTCTCAGACGCGACAACTCATCGTTCTTCTCGTCCTGACAGAAGTCCTTCAACAGGTCGCGTTTCCAGCGCAACATCGCCATGTCGATCGATGCATCGGCATACTCGCACAACTTAGCGATATATTTCTGGATATCTTCCTTGTTGTTCTTCCGTACTTTCTCAACGAGGTCCACTTTCTTCGCAGCCTCGAACAACTCTTGCAGGTCATTGTCGAAGGTCTCGTCGATAGCGCGCTGCTCTACGCAGTCTTTCTCCTCTTCGACGAACTTCTCCGCCATCTTTTTGCGGATCATATCTACCAGGTCATGCGCATAAGTCAGACCATGCTCGCGGATCCAACTCTCTGCCTGCTCCCATGCACCCTCGACGATCACACGCTTGTAACTCTCGCGGTTCTCCAGCGTCTTGATCTCTTTCTCAACGGAATTGACGGCCGCTTTGACCATCTCCTTGATGTTGTCCAGATCCAATTCGGCATCCAACTCCTCTTTCGAAGCCATAGCCGGATCCTCCAGCAACTCACGCAAGGAGTTGATAGCCGGCGCATTAGCGATCTTAAAGGCGATCGTGTCACGCGTACCCGCGTTCATCTCACGGAACAACTGCGTCGTCAGATCGTCGATCTTACTCTCCTCCACTTTGCTCTCTTTGCCTTCTGCGCAGAGCAACCAGCTACGAAGAATATCACGACGCAGACGGAAACGCATGTACTTATTGAAGAACTCATTCGGCTTCTGCAGCGATACATATCCCATCGGAACAAGGAAGTCCTTATGGTTCTTCTCCATGATATCGTTCATGTAGTTGTCGATATCGGAGCGGAAGGTAGCGCCTGCCTGACCGTTATGCAGATGATAGAGCATCTCGGCCGTATTACGGATCATCGTGTGAGGGCTACCGAGGCTCGTACCCTTATCCGTCTGGATATCCACCGGAATCATATAGTAGAACGGACAGTAACGCTTATTCATATCCACGAGGTTATAATCGCTGTTGAACGCCAAACGGTGCATTACCGTGTATTGGTTCGGATTATAACTCATTACCTTGAACGCCTCCAACTCGGAGAACACACCGAATGCGTTGAGCGAATATTTCTCCTCGGTGGCATTTGCATCGATGAAGAACTTCGGCATATACATCGTGTAAACGAGTTGCGGATCGCCGTTACCTACTACCTGATGGTGGATCTGGTTTATATGGTACAGCACATCATTGAAGATACCTGAACCCGTACCTCCGAGCGAACTGCTGACGAGCCAGTAGTAGATGATACAGTCTTCGCCGCCTACTGTCTTCACATCATTGAGGGACGAGATAGCCGCCTGCAATTTGGTCTGGAAGTCCGCTAACGCGTGTGCGAACGCGATACGCGATTTAATACGGAACGCGCCCGCGCCGAAAGAAAGCGGCTGATCAGGGATCTTAGATGCCAACTCATCGGAGCAAGCCTCCAGAATACGCTTGTTGATCAGGTTGTTCGGATCCTGCTTTGCTTCATAATAGATAGCATGTGGATTCGCACGACCCAAGTTGATCAAGTCCGTTTGCGGCGAGATAAAGGGAACCTTACCTTGCTCAAACGTAGCTCTGTTGCGCTTGTTGGCCTCGTCGATATCACGCTGATCCGTGTCGAGGAACAAGAAGCGGTACGTGTCGTTCATTGCCTGAAGACGACTCTTGGACTGGGTAGCCACAGGGAAGCGTTTCTCATAAACCTTCTCCTTGATCATGGCGATGGTCTTACATCCCTGACCACCAATTCCAATGAGAATGTGCTTTTCGTTTGCCATAACTTGTACGTTTAAATGGTGAATATTGTGTTGTTGTTATGATAGCAGTTTAATACGGATGGTATGCGGCGTGTCACTGCGGTTCTTTCCGCATTTGACCGTCATACCTCCTACGATATCGCCGCTCTGCGCACGGCTCGCCAGACAGTAACCCTGCGTCGAACGCCATACGAACTTCGGTTTCTGGAATACCAGGAACGGATTGCCGTTCTTCTTTCGCACCTCAAATTGCCATTCCGCTCCTTCTACGCGCGTCGCGTTCGTACCGCCCTTACCGAACAGGATCGTACTGTTCTTATCCTTCACAGTACGGATATCGCCCACCTGGACATCGTTCTCAAAAACCGTCATCTTCGCTTTGAACTGCAATTGATTATTGCGGCCGATTGCTTTGAAGATACCGATGATATAGAGGATAAACAGAACGATCAACGTCACGGTGAACCAGAACGGCAGGAAGAACGTAAAGATCGAACGCTCCATATAAACCGATGAGTTGGCTAATGCACCCGGACGACCTTCCAGCAACTTGTCAATCTCGTTCTGATAGTCCACCGGCAGTTTTACATCGAAATGCAATGTATCCGCCATTGCATGGAAACCGAAATCCTTATGCTTGATCTGGCCCAAGGCTATATCGGCATACATCTCACCCGCCTCGCTATAGTTGATATAATCCGGATTGGCTTTGAAGTGGAAATTAGAATTCAGGATATAAGTCGAATCCAAGGTAATCTTCGGATAGAGCTTCGTCGCTTTCCATTCGATATGCGCCTTCACCTTTCCGTCGATATTCGTCTCTGTCTTCACCACAATCGGGTTCGCTTTGTTCTCACGAATGATAATCGATTGTAACTTCATGAACATGATCCGGTCTTTCTGTTGGTCGAACCATTGACGAATCAATGCCTCCGAGTTCTCCGGCACACGCTGCTGCTCCACCTTCACGCCCCAATCGTCATACAACTCCTTCAATTGCGGGAATACATATCCGACAGGTTTTCCGCTCTGCGGCAACTCCAGCGTGAAGATCATGCTCTCCGCGTTCGCACAGTAAGCCGACTTCATCAGGGTATGCATATCACCCATCTCCGAACCGTTGAACTGACGGTCGATATTATTCTCTGGGCAATGCAATAAATCACTGATGAATACGATGATATTTACATCATATTGCTGATTCATCTGAACCGACTTTGCAACGGCCTGCTGTGCTTTGTAAATATCCGTATCGAAATACTGACGATCCCGTCTGTCTGCACCCTGGGGATACAGGGTCGATAACATCTGAACCATGCTGTTCTTCGTCTGTGCATCGATCGTCACGTCATACCCCATCTTATTCGAAATAGCATCGTGCGCAAACGGAATGATCGTCACACGGTCTCCCATCGGAAGCGCTTTCACAAAGGCCTCCAATGCAGGACGAACAGTCTGCTCAAACCGGCACATCGAAAGCGACACATCCACCGCAAAGATATAATGCGCATGGCAGTTCTTCAATTCCTCACGATAGAGTTGCGTCAACTGAGGACATTGCTGGTTTAAATACGCCAACGAACTTTCCTGCGCTACCACACCGGAAACGAACAAAAAGAAAAATAAAATAGAGAGAAGCTTGTTTTTCATATTTGGTATCAATTTTAAAACCGCTGCAAAGTTACTGCTTTTCGCGCATATACGCAAGTAAAGCGTTTATAAAAAAATCAGCTATAGATTGAGATATAGACTCACTTATATTTCGCAATCTATGAAGATGTCTGCAATTTCCTGGTAATGCAGGACCAAATTGGCAGATTGCCTATTATGCACCTTATCCGTCCATCCTTTATCATGTTTTCCACCTAAAATAACCAATGCCGGAGACTGCTTAATAGCGGATGCAGTAGTCACTTCTGCCTCGCATGCCTGGTTGATAATCTTCGCACCTGCGAGATACGAAACAGGATTCACGAGCTTCTTTTCGGCCAAGATCTTAAAGACCGCTCCCCAATCCGATTTAGACCGACAGACACCCGATACGGCAACCGCGCGGATACCGGCTTCTTCTTTCGTATTATACAACCGGTTCTTGCGCCGGACGAGCTTCTGAATAGCCAGCAGCGTGGTATGGATCCATTCGCCATGATTATAACCAACCACCACCAACGGCAAGATCTGTTCCAGGATAGACCGTTGCCATTCGGATTGGTTATCTGCATGCAAAAGCAATTCCTCTTCTAAGACAACAGCTTGGCGCGACTCCTGAATAGCAGCCAACTGATTCTTAACACGATCTTCATTGCGCCGAATAATCGGATCATGCTTATTGAGGTTTTTGCATACCAGATCAGCAATATGCGCACTCACTAACCCGCCGCAGAGGCGTACCACGCCATAACGCGCATAGGTATCTTTGCCAAGAATGATTGCAGGCTCATCCTCTATATAACGGGCATACTGCTCCGCTTCTTCCGGCAGCAGACTATTACGCGTCGTATTAGGCGCATCCTTTTTGCGCGCAGCGCTATTAAAGAGAAAGACCGAGGGCTTCTCCGTCTGCCATCCAAGAACCAAAATTGTTCCCCATGTGCCATCCGTAAACTGCTTGTAAGGCACTAATCGAATACAAGAAATCTGTGTGTTATCCATCTTATTTTAGTATTAGCGACTCATAAACCGAGTTATAGCTTCAAATCACGCTGCAAAGGTACTACTTTTTTTTGATATATGCAAGAGACGACGTGATTTTTATTGATTTTTTTGCCCCATTCTCTTGCATATGTCATTTTTTTATTGTAATTTTGCAGCGCAAAATGGATACAGCATGAATGAATTGAAATGCCCACACTGCGGCAATATGTTTGCCGTTGACGAGAGTGACTACGTAGCGCTGTTAGGTCAGGTGCGCAATGCGGAGTTTGAGCGCGAACTGAACAAGCGGATGCAGGATATGGAGCAGACGCAGAAAATGCGTGAGCAAGCAGACGAAGCACGTCGTAAGGCCGAAGAGCAAGCCGCACAGGCGCAGATGCAGATACAACTGCAAGCTCTACAGGCACAGGTGCAGCAAGCAGAGCAAGCGAAGCAGTTAGCCGTAGCGCAGGTGCGTCAGCAGGCCACGGAAGCCTACATGCGGAAAGAGCAGGAGTTAGCGCAAGTGCGCACACAGATGGAGGCGCAGTTGAAAGCCGCGCAAGAGCAAGTGGCGTATTACAAAGATCTGAAGCAACGCATGAGCACGAAGATGGTAGGAGAGACGCTGGAGATCCACTGCTCTACCCTCTTTGAGCAGAACCTGCGACTAATGATGCCGAACGCGTATTTCGAGAAAGACAATGATGTGGTAGAGGGCACGAAAGGCGACTTCGTCTTCCGTGACAAGAGCGACGACGGCGTAGAGTATATCTCTATCATGTTCGAAATGAAAAACGAGAACGACGCTACCGCCACCAAGCATAAGAACGAAGATTTCTTTGCTAAGTTAGACTCCGACCGCAAGAAGAAAAACTGCGAGTACGCCGTGCTGGTATCCATGCTCGAACCCGATAGCGAGCTGTATAACGGCGGCATCGTGGATGTGAGTCACCGATTCGAGAAGATGTACGTCATTCGTCCGCAGTTCTTTATCCCGCTCATCTCTCTCCTCTGCCAGGCCAACAAGAAGAGTCTGGATGCCAAACGGGAGTTGATGCTGGTAAGACAACAACAAGTGGATGTGACCAATTTTGAAGAGAAATTAATGGCATTCAAGGACGGTTTTACACGCAATGTGCGTCTGGCCAATGAGCGTTTCGCCGATGCCATCGAGGAGATTGATAAGACGATAGCTCATCTGACCAAAGTAAGGGAGAACCTCGTCAAATCAAGCGACAACCTCAATGCGGCGGATAAGAAACTGCAGGACGTAACCATTAAGCGCCTCACCTATGGCAATCCGACCATGAAAGCCAAATTCGATGAGGCCGGCAAACAAAAAACAGACAACTAAAAAGCTGTCTGTTTTTTTTGTGCACTCCTCTTACCAATTATCGAACCCTCATAGAAGGCTTCGTAGCCGTATTGGAGTTCATGGATTGGCACGATATACACCGCACACTCTTCACATAGGGGTACGTTTCCGCAAAAATATTGTCCCAGTGTATTTAAGTGGTTGAGGCTATTATTTGTAGAAAGCCTCAACCCTCCCTCCCTGTATTTTCAAGGGTTGCGCGTGTGTTTCCCTCCCGATATTTCACTCTTTGAGATAGGCTTAATATGTACACATCTTACTCTGTACGAAATTTTTTCGGACGTGAATTTTTCGCGAAAATTTCTACTAAACATGATACTTTTACTAGTATTACTATATTTATATATAAGGAGAAGGCATTAAAAAGCCTAATATAGACTATGGAAAACCAACAACACAAACGACAATGGCGCGAATTAGATGACGCCACACGCGAGCGTATAAGCCGCAGCATGAAAGGAAGGCAGAAAAGCGAACAATGGAAACAGAAGATAAGTCGCGCGCTTCTGGATTATTGGAAAACCATCCCACACCGCCCAAAATCGGGTATTACGATGGACGATTTAATAGGGGCATAGTACACCACTTATCAAGGTGAAGATTTCGTTTTTTTTAATACCCCTTGAATAATAACCTAAACACAAAACGACTATGCAAAATGAACAAATTCGACAAACTAAAGATAGTCGCAAAGTCAGCCGACTATATAGATAACATCAACATGAGCAGGTTTAATACGATAATTACAGACGGTATAATATCTGCATTCAAGTACCAACAAACAACACCTTACTTGCTCTATATAGAAAAGGATTTAGTGGATAATGAACTCGTCATCGAGTTTACAGGCAAGATATTAGGGGCGCGTTATACCGAACTAATCAACCAAACGAATATACGGCAATGCCTAGATAACATCAACTCTCTTGGATTGTGCTCTCTCAACACGGATGCTATCTTAAAAGATGGGACGATTGTAAGGGCTGACGTTACTATAGATGCCGAATATCCGGACATGCCAAGCCTTACCACGGAGATACAATCATGCGTAAAAAACAACGAACGCTATAATGCGACTAATGAAGGTGGCAATTTTGTTATTGAGAAGAAGGTAAAAACGAGGAACAGAAAATTACGTTTAACCATCTACGACAAAGAGAAGGAGATGAACCTTTCCGAAAACAAGCAATGGTTGAACTCATTCGGTCATGCCGTAGCAGACCGAATGAAGAACCACTTCAAGGGAAAGGTTCGCTTTGAAATGAACCTCAACTCAATCAAAGCCATCAAGGAATGTTTGCAATTGCGTGACAATTCGTTGACATCAGTAATGAGCTCTGACTACAATCCGATAAAGCCCTTTCTCGACAAAGTATTGTTAGACAACGCTGAGGCTCGTACGGCAAAGACAATGGGCGATATGGCGAGAATAGCGCTTATGGAGAAATACAACTACGACTTAAAGGCTATTGAGAGGTTAGCAAAGGAAATCAGAGATAGGAATAACAAGAGCACGAACCTTTCTCAAACCTTAAAGCCATACCATCAGTTGTATAATGCACTACACACAAATCAGCAAACTAGCCTCAAAGAGAGGTTGAAGGGTGTACTCTTGGAAGTCTTTCTAGTAGGCATTTTTGTATCACTTTAACAAAACAACTATTTTCATACCCCTCTCTAAGATTAAAATGATACTTCGAACCCTTCAAAACGTATTAAAACAATTGAAAAAGTTATTTTGCATGGCAAATTTTTGGTTATTTGAATTTTTTTTCGTACCTTTGCAGCCGATTTGAGAGTAATCTCATTTCACATAAAGACATATTAGCGTCTTACGCGCTTTGTTTTGGCATTCTGGAATCTAGCAAGTTCAACTGATAACCAAGACACAGCAGCACAAGATGCTCGTAAGTGTGTATTGCACGTGCGCGTATGCGTACTATATACATACTGGGTGGGGCTCTGTGTTGTCTGTTCGGTTATCAAGGCAATGCTAGAGCCTCAGAATGCGGAACAGCAAGATAGCAGTCCCGCTTTTTGTATGCACACTAACAACTAAAACAAGATAAACATTATGAAAAAGAAAATCTTTTTAGTCTTGTTTGCTGCCATTGCAGGAACAAGCGTATTGTTTGCCGATGGAACACTTATCGGCGAGTTGTACTACAATCTCAACACATCTAAGAAAACAGCAACCGTAACGTATCAAAGCATGGATGAGAACTATCCAGATATGACAACGGTAAACATTCCGGCAGTCGTAACTTATGATGGAGTAACATACACTGTAACGGCAGTTGGACAGAATGCATTTATGGATTGTCTAAATATAACATCAGTAACGCTTCCCGATGGCATTACAGATATTGCACGATTTGCATTTAGAATGTGCAGTTTTACTTCGTTAACAATTCCTGCAAGTTTGAAAACGATGGATTACGATGCGTTCTTCGGTTGCGATAAAATAACTTCGCTGACGTGGAATGCGGTAAAGTGCAATGACTTTGACATTAACTCTCCTTGGGAGTATGCCGGTGTAGGATATAATGCTACTGCTCCGATTACAACGGTTGTGTTTGGCGATGGTGTACAGCGCATTCCGTCTCACTTATTAGAACGCATTGGAACTTTAACATCTGTTACAATACCTAATAGCGTAACAAGTATTGGAGGGGCAGCGTTTAATGAGTGCGTGAACTTAACTGCAATAAGTCTGCCTGATGGCATTACAAGCATCGGAGCAGGGGCTTTTACAAGTTGTGAGAAATTGACTTCAATCGTATTGCCAAGCAGTTTGACAACTATTGATTATACCGTATTCATGGGATGTACTAATCTGCAATCAGTAACTATTCCCAATAGTGTAACTGCAATTAAATCGTATGCTTTCATGGAATGTAATAGCCTAAAGGCAATCTACAATTACGGAGAGACACCTGCTAATGCATATACAGGTTCGTTTGATGGTGTAAACAAATCAACTTGCAAATTATATGTACCGAAGAACTCTATTAACGCGTACAAGAATGCACCTGTGTGGAGAGACTTCTATTCGATAAGTGCAATTGAAGATGTACAGGCATTAGAAAATGCTGAGGCTGACAATGTACGTAGTGCCAAGGTAATAATTGACGGTAAGGTTTATATTAACCGTGGTGACAAGGTGTTCACTCTGCAAGGGCAGGAGGTGAAGTAAGTATCACTACACACTAGACTATGAAACTGCGTCACATGACCATGTGCGCAGTTTTGTTTATTTATGCAGGTTTACTAGCCGATATTGCCGCATTTAGTTCTTCCTCGGAACAGAAATGCGTGATAGTTCCATTCACAGAGATGTAACCATCAATTCCCGTTTGTTTTTTCTTCTTCTCTTCAAACAGACTAGCAACGGACACACCTAATGCGTCTGCTATTTTTTGTATAGTGTCTAATTGCGGGTTTCCCTTCAATGCATTTGTTAATGAAGGGGCTGATATTCCAGCCGCCTTTGCAAGTTCAGCACGTGTTTTGTATTTCCCACGCCAACTATACAACAGAGATTGTACATTCTCTTCAAACCGTAACGATGCTGCGGATCTTACGGTGTTTTTTTCTTTTGCTTTAGGCATATTCATAAATTTTGCTGCAAAGATAGTAAAAATTATTGTATAATCAAAGAAAAATGCAAAAAAAACGTAATTTTTATACTCAAAAGCTTGCATATATCAAAAAAAAGCTGTACCTTAGCTTCGTAATTAATTAGAATATGCAATAATTAAAATTACGATATACAATAACTAAAAAAGATTAGAGATTATGAAAACGAGAATTTGCATTTATGCAAGAGTAAGCACCCAAGGACAAGACTACGAACGTCAATTAGTAGAACTTCGTGAATACGCAGAGCGCATGAACTATGAAGTGGTACGGGAGTTTAGTGAAAAAATTAGCGGTGCTAAGACTATTGCCGAGCGTCAAGCCCTTACAGACTTACTGGACTTCGCCGCTACCAATCGTATAGATAAGGTTTTAGTGTATGAATGTAGCCGCATTAGCCGCCGTGCCATCGACTTTCTCCAAGTGATTGAGCAGTTAACTAAAATGAAAGTTAGCGTCTATATCCTGCAAAACGGTTTAGAGACGTTAAATGCCGATAAATCCGTTAATGCTCTATGCCAGATGGTGCTCGGAATTATCGGACAATTTAACGCAGTAGAGAGAAGTCTTCTTCGTAGTCGTATGTCAAGTGGGTATAAAATCTATCGCGCTAATGGCGGTAAGGTGGGGCGCAAAGAAGGGTATCGGAAAAGCGAGGAGGCTATGCGTGCTCAGTACACTAAAGAGATGTCTCTTCTTCGTAAAGGCATATCGCTTCGTAATGTACAATCAATAACAGGAACAAGTGTAAACACGTTGAGAAAGTTACGCGAAATGATGTGATTTTTTGGCTATTTGAAAAATTGTCCGTATCTTTGCAGTGAACTTAAAAATAACACTTATGAGGATCAGGACGAAATAAACAAACATCAATGCTTGGTTGGTGGTTTCCCAAGGCGGCAGGAAAAGACATCGAAAGCACATAAGAGTGTACCGATGAGCCCAAAAACCTAATAAGCGGCATTGCCGTAGCCGAAAGGCGAAATACGATTACATAAATGTATCGTAATAAATTTGATTTCAGCAAATTAAGCGAAGAAGAACAAAAAATTGTGAATGACTATATGACTAGATTATTTCAAATAGGCATTGAATTTTTAACGACTAAAAACAAAGAATCATGAATAATAACAAGAACACAAGACAAGGTAAAAATTGCGTTATTTGGACGCGAGTATCAACAGCGAAACAGGAAGAAAATGGCGGTAGCTTAGAGTATCAAAAGCAGTTATGCGAGAAGTTTGCAAAGGATAACGGACTAAAAGTAAAAGGTTACTTCGGCGGTACACATGAGTCTGCTAAGGTTCCGGGGCACTTATTCAAGGGAATGATTGCAGCGGTTAAGAAAGACACAAGTATTAGCCTCATCGTATGCTCTGAGTTTGACAGGTTCAGCCGTGACGCTGCACAAGCAATAGGGGTTATACGGGAGTTATACGATTTAGGTGTTTCGGTATGCTCGGTAAAACAGGGCATCCGTACAGACACTAAGGATAACATCATGATGGCTTCTACCCTACTATTGATGGCAACATGGGATAACGACAAAAGAACAGATAAGTTCTATTCGGGTAGGCAACATTGCTATGAGAGTGGCGCATATACGGGTGTACTTCCAAGAGGATATTACCGAGAAGGAAAGAGCGTGAACTCCGTGTGCTATCTCAATGATGAAGGCAGGTTAATAGGGCTTGCATTCAAGATGAAGTTACACGGATATTCCAATGGCGAGATACTAGACGCGCTAAAGAACAGAGGCTTAGACATAACGAAGCAGTCACTCAATCACTACTTCAACAATCCCTTCTATGCCGGAAAGATACAATCAAAACTACTAACAGACGGTATGGTAGATGGCAAAATCGAAAAAGCCGTTAGTTACGATGATTGGCTAGAAGTGCAGAGGATAATGTCTAATCGTTCGGGTAAGTACAAACACAAGAAGAAAAAGGAGAATTTCCCTTTAACGCATCATGTTGCGTGTGCCGATTGCGGCACGCGCTTCACTGCGTATAGTGTTAAGAGCAAAGGGAAAGACTATTACAAATGTAACCGTATAGGCTGTAAGAACAATGTATCAGCAGCTGAAATGCACTGCAAATACAAACAATTGCTCTATGCTTATGACGCGCCTATGTCCGTTCTATTGCAGTATGAAAGCATCATACGTGACTTATTCCGCACACATACGCAAGAGAGCGCAAACCAAGTAACCATTCTAAGAAAGAGACTTACAGATATTGAAAACGACTTGAAGACGTGTTACATGAAATATGCCACAGGGAAGTTAGACGATGATGCCTACAATGTGACGATCGACGAGTTAAAACGTCGCAAAGCAAACATCGAAAAGGATTTAGAACAATATAACCTAAATTTATCGAACCTTGACGACAAAATCAATGCAGTTGTTGTAACTTGCTCAAAATTAGGCAGTTTGTGGGAGCAAGGGGACGTAGATACTAAGAAAAGAATCCAAGAATTAGTATTTCCAAACGGAATTTTGTGGGATAGGGTAAAACGCAATTATCGAACCGAAAATCGCAATAAGTTTTTTGACTTACTTGACAGATTTTCAGTAAGTTATGGACATAAAAAAGAGACACCCTCTTACGAAGATGTCTCAGAGTGCGCAGGATGAGACTCGAACTCACACGATCTTGCGACCACTACCCCCTCAAAGTAGCGTGTATACCAATTTCACCACCACACCTCGCGGCATGCGCACCTGAAACGCACGCGTCTACCAATTCCGCCATCTGGGCAAAAAAAAAGAGCGGAAAACGAGACTCGAACTCGCGACCCCGACCTTGGCAAGGTCGTGCTCTACCAACTGAGCTATTTCCGCAATTTTTTTGACTCAAAAATAAAGATCAAATGCCTTCCAACTCGAAAGCGGGTGCAAAAGTACTGCTTTTTTTTGACATGACCAAATTTTTTTGAAAAAAAATGCAAAAAAAGTGCATTTTCTTTGATTATTTGGAAAAAAATGCGTAACTTTGCAGCGAAAATTGAGTGATTATGCGGGAAATCGAGTCCGCACACTCCTTTTAATAAACATGTGCGCGCACGCGCATTAGGTGGAATCCGGTGAATTAGAATTATGAGATTGGTTTTTGCAAGCAATAATGCCCATAAGTTAGACGAAGTACGGCGAATCATGCCATCCGATATCGAGGTGCTGAGCCTCAGCGATATCGGTTTTGAAGCGGAGATCGAAGAGACCGGCACAACGCTGGAAGAGAACAGTGCGATAAAAGCGGAAGCTGTTTATCAGTGGATATTGGACCATGGACATTGTTCATTAGACGGCGTCTTTGCGGATGATACGGGATTGGAGATCGATGCATTGGGCGGCAAACCGGGTGTGTATACAGCGCGTTGGGCCGGCGAACCGGCAGCCAACCGCAAGAAAGCGCTCAGCGAATTGCAAGGAAAGACCGACCGAGGTGCGCAGTTCCGAACGGTGATCACGTTGATAAAGGTGAACGGAGAACGGTTAGCGGTTAGCGGGATTGTACGCGGACGGATTGCGGAAGAAGAGTACGGCAACGGAGGATTCGGATATGATCCGGTGTTTATTCCCGAGGGATACGACAAGACCTTCGGCGAACTGCCGGCAGAGATAAAAAACAGTATCAGTCATAGAGCACGCGCCTTGCAAGCGCTGGTTAAGGTTATAGGTTAAGGTTATGAGTTATAGGTTTCGGATTATAGCTATCTTTGTTCTTTGTTCGTTATTCCACATAGCGGGCAAGGCGGAGGTATGGAGGACGCATTATGCGTACAATAACGTGACGCAGATTGCGATGGGTTCAGATGTAGTATATGCCTTATCCGACGGCAATTTATTCAGCGTTAACAAACAGACCGAAGCCGTCAAAGTGTATAATCGTCAATCGGGCTTGCACGGAACCGGTATCACATGTATCTATTATGACAAAACAGGTCATCAGCTGATCATCGGTTATGGCAATGGTCAGATCGATGTGCTGACCACGAATGGCGTGACATATATCGGTGAGTTGTACGACAAAGATATGACTCAGCGCAAGACAATCTACAACATAACGATTGCCGGTCGTACCGCCTATCTGGCTACGCACTACGGCATCCAGACGATGGATCTGAGGGAGAATAAGTTGGTGGACAGTTATTGGTTACGTCCCGGCGGGCAAGAGACGCCTATCAAGGATGTGCTGATCGCGAATGACAGTATCTATGCTTTCTCGGACGACAGTCTCTATTGCGCGGCATTAACCGATCCATTATCGGACTACACCTATTGGCATCGGGAACTACTCGGACGCATTCCCAGCGATACCGAAAAAGGCGTGCATTACCAAGATGGCACGAGTGATTGGTACCGCGGTTATGGAGAAGGCATCATTCGATTCACTGCAACGGAGCGTCTGACTTACAAACCGAATGGTCCGTTAGTAAACACTCCTTATCGGATGCGGGCAACTGGTGGTCATGTATGGGCAGTCCCGGGTGGTCGATGGGCATCGCAGTACAATAATCCCGGTGTAGTAATGCATTATGATGGTTCACAATGGACGAATGTGACGACCGAATCGATAGAGGCAAAGACGGGCATTGCTGCATTGGATTTTATGCACATAGCCGTAGATCCACAAGACCCAAACCATTGTTTTGTAACAAGTTATGGAACGGGATTGTATGAATTTCGTCACGACACGCTTGTTCGTCACGACATTGCCGGAGGGGAGAACACGTTAGTTGCCATTGCAGCAACCGATCCTATTCGGTACACCCGTCTAGATTATATGGAATACGATGCCGATGGAAATCTTTGGATATTAGATGCATGCACCTACGCTCAATTACAATGCTTAGATGCATCGCGTATATGGCATGCAACTACTATACAAGTAGGCGATGGGCCTCTTGCGCTCCATACCCCCGGAGGTCTTATCATTGATAATCAGCATGCACATTATAAATGGATTGGAGTAGCTCGATACGGAACCGGAATCGGGCTATTGGACGACCAAGGCACATGGACAGATACGGACGATCGGTTTGTTTTTCGAAGTGATCTGACAGACCAAAACGGCAAGAATATCCATCTGGATTTTCTACATTCGCTCGAACAGTCGCCAGACGGGCGAGTATTTGTAGGTACGGAAAGTGGTTTATTTATTATTAACAACGCAAACGATTTTCTACAAACGGGAAATTGTTTCCGCCCGGAACTCACGGATGAAAATGGAGATGATCTACTGAGTTCACAGACAATCAATGGCATCGCTTTTGACTCCGACCAGCAAATATGGGTAGGAACCCTCAGCAAAGGAATCTACGTACTGAACCCGTCAGCAACGAATGTGTTGGCGCATTATACGACCGACAACACGGCCATGCCATCGAACAGCATCCTGTCTTTAGGGATTGACGAAACAGGTAAAGCATGGATCGGCACGGCGGACGGTATTGTTGAATACGATCCGAACGGATCGGGTGAAGGGTTGAACGGATCAGAGGATAAGGAGACAAGCCGATTGGAGGAAGGCAGTATGCTGAACTGGAAACTGCATTTCTCTTATGTTGACCCGTTAGAGATGGCCGCTACACCTTCGGCTATCTATGCCGTTGGTAACGGTTCGCTCTTCTGCGTCAACCGCAGCGACGAGTCCATCTCGTATTGGAACAAATCGACCGGCCTGAGCGGATCCTCCATTGCCCATATCGCCTACGACACGAAGGCCAGTAAGTTGATCATTGCGTACGAGAACGGTCAGGTAGACCTGCTGGACGATAACGGTACTGTGACCTCGATGTCGGACATATCGCTCAAAGCCGGTTCGATGGCGGTAACGGTGAATGCCATCTGTCCGGGAAGCGATTACTGCTATCTGGCGATGCCATTCGGTATCATTGCGCTTCAGACGCGCAAAGCAGAGGTGAGTGAGACCTATTATATCGGCACCGACGCAGCCTCTATCGATGTACAGCATGTAGTGGAGATGGGCGATTCGCTCTACGCTTTCTCCTTCGATAAAATCTACCATGCCGCGCTCAAAGATAACAAGATGGATTACTCCTACTGGCATTCGGAACTCATGCCGTTTGAGCAAGTACAACAGGCAGCGGTGTATAACGGACAAATGGTCGTATTGGCGCATGATTCGCTATATCGCCGTGTAGGCACGAGTTGGCAGCTAGTAAGCGGTCAACCGCTTCAATGGATGCATGTGAGCGGAAACCAGTTACTCGGTTATGCAGAGGGCAAAGGCCTCTTGCGGCTGATGGATGATGACAGTTGGAGCGGATTAAGCGCCAACTATGTAGCGAACGATGCCCTATACACGAACGGCGAGTACTGGCTGGCAGAGGCCAACTACGGCCTGATTCGTCTGGGCTCCAACGGAGATGACTATTTTCACACAGCGGGTCCGAACAGTAACTTCGGTTACTGCATGTACCCGTCACACGGCAAAATCTATTCGGCTATCGGCGGCCGTTGGGCAACACAATTCCTTCGCTACGGCCGTATCAACATCTACGATGGCAGTTCATGGCGTGGTATTGATGAAGGCCAGATAGGCGGAAAGGTCGGAAAGCCGGCTATTGATATCGTGAGTCTGGCGGTTGATCCAAACGATGAAGGGCATTTCTTCGCCGCGACATACGGAACCGGAGTGTATGAATTCAAGAACTACGAAGCCGTAGCCCGTTACGACAGCACAAACAGCACCTTACGCAGCGTGGCTTATGGCTACAAGAATGACTATTTCACCCGTACAGATGGCGCGATGATGGACAAGGAAGGAAACTTCTGGGTGCTCAACGCCACTGCCACCGGTTCGCCACTCCACGTACGCACGCCAAACGGGCAATGGAAAGCCATCAGCCTCTATAGCGGCGGTGCGCAGATACAGATGACTACACCGGGCGGGCGCATCCTACCGGACCGCAGGAACAGCCGCTATAAATGGCTATACGACCAGCGTCTGGACACCCGCGGTGTTATTCTATATGACGATGGCGGCACACCAACCTCTACCCACGATGACCATTGTGTCAAACGTAACAGCTGGGTGGATCAAAACGGCAATGTACTGTCGCCGGCCAATATCATGTGTCTGGAGCAAGACATTTATAACCGACTATGGATCGGTACGGAAAAAGGTATTATCTTGATTCCGAAGGATGTGGATTTTTTCACGTCCAACGCCTGTCAACGCATTATCATTCCGCGTAATGATGGAACGGGTCTTGGCGACTATCTATTAGGCGATGAGCAGATTACTTGTCTGGCCGTGGACGGCGGTAACCGCATGTGGATCGGAACGGCCAACTCGGGCTTGTACCTCATCGAAGATGACACGATCACAGTTGCCCATTTCACGGAGACAAACAGCCTCTTACCCGCCAATGGCATTCAGTCTATCGCTATCATGCCGGGTACGGGAGAGGTCTTCGTAGGTACGGATAAAGGCATCGCTTCGTATCTAAGCGATGCAAGTGAACCCAAAGAGGACATGAGCGGCGCATATGCCTTCCCTAACCCTGTTCGTCCTGATTATGTCGGCTATATCAGCATTACCGGACTGATGGACAACACGGTAGTGAATATCGTGGATGCGGGAGGAAACCTGGTATGCAAGACGCGGAGTCATGGCGGTACTGCCGTTTGGGATGGAAAACTCCCGGACGGTAGACGAGCTACTCCGGGAGTCTATACAGCGCTGTGCAATGCGAACGATGGTCACACGGTAGTGAAGATCTTAGTGGCCTATTAACTTCATAAACTCTTCGCGGGTCTTGGCTTGATTGAAGACGCCGGTGAAATCCGATGTCACGGTCATGGCGTGCTGTTTCTGGACACCTCGCATCTGCATGCAGAGGTGTTCGGCTTCGATGACCACCATGACACCAAGCGGATCGAGGGTATTTTGGATGCACTCTTTGATCTGGGTGGTAAGCCGTTCCTGCACTTGAAGTCTGCGGGCATAAACATCGACCACGCGAGCGATCTTACTCAAACCCGTGATACGTCCGTTAGGGATATAGGCCACGTGCACTTTCCCGAAGAAAGGCAGCATGTGATGCTCGCAAAGCGAATAGAAATCGATATCCTTGACCACTACCATCTGGCGATAATCCTCTTCGAAGAGGGCAGAACGGAGGATGGCTTCGGGATCCTCGTGATAACCTTTGGTGAGGAACTGCAAGGCCTTACCTACCCTATGCGGCGTTTTTTGCAGTCCTTCGCGTTGCGGGTCTTCGCCTATCTGAGTAAGGGTAGCTTCAACGGCTTTCTCAATAGCAGCCGTCACCTCGGGATTCGGATGAAATTCTTGCAAGTCCATTATTGCATTACCAGTATTTTATCGCGCACAATATAGGTATCTCCCATGAGGTCCGGGAATTGCTGCACGAATAGTTTCTTGTATTCTTTCGCTTCATCGTAGGTACGGAAATCTCCGATACGCACTTTCCAGAACGGCGGCAGGTACTGCACGTAGAGCGTCTGGTTGATCTTATCCTTGAGCCTGGTCTCCAGATCCAGCGCCTCGCCTTTGGCACTCTGCTGCTGGTTAGACGAATAGATCTGCACCCGATAGCCGTCCACCTCTACCAACTCACGCTTGCCGTTGACCGCTTCGTCCAGCAGGACGGCCATCGTAGAGTCCTGAACGATCTGCACACCCGGGAACAAATCCAAGAGGCTAACTAATATAATAGCGATTAATTTCATTAATCAATTTACAATTTACAATGTACAATTTACAAATCTTGTGCCATTAATAGCGGAAGGAAGAGCCACCGACGAACTCACGGAGGAAGGATGTAGGCGGAATCTCACGTTCCGGTATTGGTACGAAATACTGCAAGAATTTCAGCAGCCGATGGGCTTCCGTATATTCCTCGCAGAACTTAGGAACCTCTTGCAGGATCGGTTCAGCATGGCGTTTGAGCACCGCGAACTCGAAGATCAGGGCAGAGTTGAACATGACATCCGCTTCTTCCTGGAACGGATAAACCCATTTCATCTCTCCGCGTATAACGGACGGGCAACGGGCGATCGTCTCTTTGGCCGAGAAACCGCGGTACTTATAGTCACGAACCACGCGGCGCAAAAGACGGATATCGGTCGTCGGAATCCAGTTATGGTTATCAATATTGATAGTCGTGAGAGCAGAGACGAAGATCTTGAAAGTCAGGCTCTTATCCACATCCGGCAGGACGCAAGGATTAAGGGCATGGAGACCTTCGATGACTAAGACAGAGTCTTTCTGCAGCTTCAGTTTATTGCCTTTGAAGACACGCTCACCTTTGGTGAAGTCATAGGTCGGCAGGGCTACCTCTTTGCCGTCCAGCAGCTCATGCATCTGCTGCTGGAAGAAAGGCAGATCAACGGCCTTCACCGTCTCAAAATCGTATTCGCCGTTCTCATCCTTCGGGGTATCAACACGGTTGACGAAATAGTCATCCATGGAGAGCACTTCAGGCTTGATACCATCGACGAGCAATTGGATCTGCAGACGCTTGGAGAAAGTAGTCTTACCGGACGACGAAGGACCTGAGATGAAGACAATCTTAGGCCGTTTCTCCGCGATTGCATCCGCTATCTGGGCGATTTTCTTCTCATGCAGCGCCTCTGCGAGCTTGATCAACTCGAAGGATTTCTTGGCGTTACAAGCTACGTTAAAGTCACTTACATTATTGATATGCAGCAGTTTATTCCAACGGTTGTACTCCTGGAAGATGGAGAACATCTTCTCTTGCTGAATCGAGTCCTCGAGGATCAAGGGGTTGGTACGGTTCGGGATACGAACGAGCATGCCGTCCTTGAAGGGTTCTATATCGAAGAGGGTGATATAACCCGAACTGGGCAGGAGCACATTGGAGTAATAATCAATGAAATCGCCCATGCGGAAGTAACGGCAGTAGGGGTTACCGAGTGTCTCGAAGATAGAGGACTCGTTATTGAATCGCTCTGCGAACATCTTGATCACCTCTTTGGTCTGCTTCTCCTCCTCTTCGATGGGTCTATTCTCCGCCACGATCTGTTTCATTCGCTCTTTGATAGCAGCGATCATCTGAGGTGTGACGGTAGGCGGTTCTTTCTCATCCTCGGGCATGGTGGCTTTGTCTGTATGCCATTGGAGGGTGCAGTAATACCCTTTGCTGATCGGGTGCTCTACACGCAAGTCCATCTCCGGGAACAACTCATTCACCGCACAAGCTAAGACCATACCAAGTGTGCGCACATAAACGCGCATACCCGATGGCGAGCTGGCATCCAAGAACTCTACATCTTTGGGTTTATAGAGCAGAAAATCGAGATTCTCCACCTTGTAGTTCACGTGCGCCGCGATGATCGGGTACTTGAGTTGGATCCCCAACAGATCTTTGAGTTGAATCAACGAAATACCGCGTGGCACCTCATGATACGTGTGCGTGTTCTTGCAATAAACGGTGATAGTTGCTTCCATGTTATAACGAGTTAACGAATGAACGAATTAACGAGTTATCGAATTTATTTCAAGTGCTTGTTTGAGCAGGTTCTCCATGTCGGAGAGGCGGACTTGGTTCGCGGCATCAGAGATCGCTTTGTCCGGATCGGGATGGGTCTCGATGAAGAGTCCGTCTATACCGACCGCCAAGGCAGCCCGCATAAGGTATGGTACCATCTCACGGTTTCCGCCTGTGATACCGGCTTGGGAAGAAGGTTGCTGCACCGAGTGCGTAGCATCGAAGATGACAGGGCATCCGAAGCGTCGCATTTCGACGAGGGAGGTCATATCGACGACGATACGTCCGTAGCCGAAGGAGCTGCCGCGTTCGGTAAGCCATATACGGCCGTCCTTGGCGGCGTTCAGCGACACCTGTTCGATCTTAGAGATCGCTCCTCCCATGTCCCACGGCGCCATGAACTGTCCTTTCTTGACATTAACAATACGACCTGTTGCGGCAGCAGCTTGGAGCAGGTCAGTCTGACGACTCAGGAAAGCCGGGATCTGCAGCACGTCGGCTACTTCGGCAACCGGCGCACATTGATGACTCTCGTGCACATCGGTCAAGATAGGCAGCCCGAATTGGTCTTTGACCTCTTGGAGGATACGCAGTCCTTCGTCCATACCGATGCCTCGCGCCGAAGCGGAGGTACGGTTCGCTTTATCAAAAGAGGACTTGAAATAGAGCGTGATACCGAGGTCATAGCAGAGGCGTCTAAGCGTCTCGGCGGTCGTTAAAACAATATCTCTATTTTCGATGGCACACGGCCCGGCGATGAGGAACATAAGCTAATGTACAATTTACAATGTACAATATACAATTAATCTACGGAGCGATAAACGCGAGCCCATTGGATCTTGAGTTTACCTTCTCCACCCTTCTCTTTCATCGGCAGCCAGCTCTGTGCCAAGAAGAACATCGCCTCTTTGGGCAGACGATTCGGCAGACGAAGAACCTCCATATCATTGACGTACCATACAAGTTCGTGCTTGGTCCAACGGAACGTATAGACATAGTACATCGAACGGAGCATACCGCGCAGATCTACCATGCGGGTGTTATTCTCGTCATGTACATAGCCCATCTGATGGATATCGCCGTTGAAGTGATAGAGGGCGATCATCGGACTCTTGAGTTTACCGGTCGAGAGGCCGAAGAAATGATGACCTGTACCCTGCGAACGCACTTTCGCCATGAACATACCTGATTCTTGGGCGAACGCCTCTTTGGTATTCATGACGTCGGAGGTATACTCGAACACATGCTCCACGAAGCCGCGTTTCTCATCCCATGCGAGGGCTTTCTTGGACTCGTTACGGGTCTCGAGGTCCATGCGGCCTTCTACATAGAAAGTATTCTTACCATTGTTATAGGCTTGACGCTCTGAAGTACGGGAATGACCGTCCTTCATGGCCGGGTTTGCATAACCAAAGCCGGCTTTCCAGTTCTTGGACGAAGACATATCATCGTCGAAAGCAGGACGGAAGAGCTCGGCCCAGTCTATCTTCTCCTTACGGGACTCATAGAAGAACTTTATATCCGCCGAGTTAGCCAGCGCCAGATAACGTTGCTCGGTCTTGTACTCCTCGGAGTGCTCCCAACGTTTAGGATCTGCCCAAAGGGCATGACGTTTCTCGAACTCAGGCGTCTTAACCTCTTTCTCCAATACTGCCAATTGGGTCAGGAGTGGCGAGTTGAGCATGGTCATATAGTTCTTGTAGTACGATGAGTTATAGAGGCGGTAGTAGGTACGCAGACTACTATCGCTCCAACGTGCCTTGAAGCTGTTGATCTTCTGGAACTCCGGCGTCTCGCGGAACTTGAGGAAATCCTGGAAGACGGGATCGGTGAGTGCTTCTTGATAACGACGATACTCGCGCGAGTTGACGATATGCTCGTAGGCCATCATTTTCTTGCCTTCCTCGGTATCTTTGTACTTACGGTTAACAAGTTCATTCTTGCGCTCCTGAAAATCGCTACTCTCAACGATCTTCTTCAACTCAAGGTACTCCGCCAATTCAGGCGATTTCTCGATGGCACGCCAGCGTTTAACACGCTCTTGCATGTCGTGAATGGTTTTCTCGAACGCTTCGGTCGAGAGCATCTTACCGGTTAATCTGGCAGTGAATAGGTTCATAATAATTTATTTATGATTTTTGATTTATGATTTCAAATTTAAAATTCTGTCATAAAGTTCATCAAGCGTGTCCACGAAGAGTGGCTGGTAACTCTGCTGTTCGGGGATGAAACGCAGGTCTTGCATGACGCGTATCTGCTGCTTGAGGGGCTCGTAGAAGCCTTTAAAGTTCAGCACGAAGGTTGGTTTGTGGTGTTCGCCGACGATGGCCGATGAGGTAGCGTCCATCATCTCGTCGAGCGTACCGTAACTACCCGGCAGGCAGACGATGAGGTCTGCTTCGTCCCGCATTCGTTGCTTGCGTTCGGACATATTGGCCACCTCAATGAGAAAATCGCAGTTCGTAGCGAGTCGTCCGGCTGCTTTGATACGCGGCGGGATGACGCCTATGACATGTGCGCCTGCGTTATGTGCCGCATCGCTTACGCGCGACATCAGACCGCCTGTAGCACCGCCATAGACGAGCGTGTGACCGTTTTGGCCGATCCACGTGCCCAATGCCGTTCCGAGGGAAAGGAACTCCTCCGGAATGACATCTTTCGCGCTACAATAGACTGCTATTCTCATTATGCATCGATGTTTGCGTAGGTTGCGTTCTCTTCGATGAACTCACGGCGCGGCGCTACATCGTCACCCATGAGCATGGCGATGATACGATCTGCTTCGGCTGCATTCTCGATCGTCACCTGCTTGAGCATTCGACGTGCGGGATCCATGGTGGTCTCCCACAGCTGCTCATCCGACATCTCACCCAAACCTTTGTAACGCTGGGTCTTGATGGCTTTCTCGTCACCGTTACCGTATTTCTGGATGAAGGCAGCACGCTGCTGATCGTTCCAGCAGTACTCGCTATAGTTACCCTTGGAGCACTTATAGAGCGGCGCACAAGCGATATAGAGGTGCCCTTGCTCGATGACCTCTTTCATATGACGGAAGAACAGGGTCATAATCAGAGTGGCGATATGGGCACCGTCGACATCGGCATCGGCCATGATAATTACTTTATGGTAACGAATCTTGCTCAGGTTCAGCGCTTTCGGATCCTCTTCGGTACCAAAGGTGATACCGAGGGCGGTGAAGATGTTACGTACCTCTTCAGACTCGAAGACTTTATGCTCCATGGCTTTCTCCACGTTCAGGATCTTACCGCGGAGCGGAAGGATAGCCTGGTGAACGCGGTCACGACCGGTCTTAGCGGTACCACCTGCAGAGTCTCCCTCAACGAGGAAGAGCTCACACTCGGATGCATCTTTGGAAACACAGTCAGCGAGTTTACCGGGCAGACCACCACCGCTGAGCGGCGATTTGCGGAGCACAGACTGACGCGCATTGCGGGCAGCGATACGGGCTTGCGCAGCCAGGATCACTTTCTCCACGATCTTCTTCGCATCGTCCGGATGCTCCTCGAGGTAGTTCTGCAAAGCCTCAGCCACGGCGCTGGAAACCATACCGGCCACTTCGGAGTTACCGAGCTTGGTCTTCGTCTGGCCTTCGAACTGCGGCTCAGCTACTTTGACAGAGATAACCGCCGTGAGACCTTCACGGAAATCGTTCGGGTCGATGGTTGAGTTACCGTCTTTATCTTTGAGTTTAGCCTTCTCCAGCATCTTGCTCTCCTCGGCGTATTTCTTCATGACGCGGGTGAGGGCAGCACGGAAACCGGCTACGTGGGTACCACCTTCGATGGTATTGATGTTATTGACGTAGGAGTGTACGTTCTCGTTGAAGTCAGTATTGTAGATCATCGCCACCTCAACCGGCGTGCCGTATTTGTCGGTATTGAGGTGAATCACCTCGCTGATCAGCGGCGTACGGGTACCATCGATATAACGCACGAACTCCGAAAGGCCCTTCTCCGAATAGAAAGTCTCTTTCTTGCAATTTCCCTCTGCATCTACGACACGTTTGTCCTTGAGGACGATCTTGATGCCGGCATTGAGGAATGCCAGTTCGCGCATTCTGTTTGCGAGGATGTCCCAATGGTAAACGGTCTCGGTGAAGATCGTATCGTCCGGCCAGAACTGCACGAACGTACCGGTCTTACGCTGCTCCCAGTTACCGGTTGCTTCCTCTTCGGTGATCGTGTGAACAGGCGCCAGCGGTTTACCCTTCGCATAATCCTGCGAGTGGATGGCACCGTTACGGTACACCTCGACATGCATCTTCGTAGAGAGTGCGTTCACACAGCTCACACCGACACCGTGAAGACCACCGGACACTTTGTAGGAGTCTTTGTTAAACTTACCACCGGCGTGGAGGACGGTCATAACGACCTCAAGGGCCGACTTATGCTCCTTCGGATGCATATCCACCGGAATACCACGACCGTTATCCTGCACGGTAATGGAGTTATCCTCGTTGATATGAACGGCGATCTCGTCGCAGAAGCCCGCGAGCGCCTCATCGATGGAGTTGTCCACTACCTCATACACCAGGTGATGCAGACCCTTGAGCGATATATCGCCGATATACATCGCCGGTCTCTTTCGCACCGCCTCTAATCCCTCGAGCACTTGAATACTCGATCCATCATACTTTTCTTGTTCTTCCATTTGTATTTTAGTGTTATTTATATTCCTAATTTTTATGTATGTGTACGCGCGTTTGCGCACTCGCGCACATAAATCGGCTGCAAAATTACAAAAAAAAATTGACATACACAATAGTGTATGCCATTTTTCTGCAATTTTTCTTGATTTTTTGCCTGTTTTATGGGATTTGTCAAGCGATCATGGCTACCGCTTCGGCATGTAAAGGTGTGATGACAGAAACCGTTTCTCGCTGCTTTTTCGGGTGAACGGGCGAGAGGTAGAGTTGGTACACACGATGTCCCTTATGGAACATATAGCGCTTCTTCGTTTGCGGTCGGCAAATGACCCAATAGCCCCATTTTTCGGCCTCAGGAAGGGTGTTTAAACGGCCTGTCATGACCAGCATCTCGTCGCTATAGAAAATGACCTCTATGGACATTGACGAGGTGCGTTTGCGGCGATGAACAATCTCCGCGCCGAGTGCATCTTTGAGGCGGAGGTAAAAACGGTATAATATGGGGTGAATTTTGCAGTTCATTTTCGAGTTTTTACGTATAAAAAATCAACTTCACGGAATAATATACATAGTATATTATAGGTATTGGTATGATACGATATTCCCCCTATGCGATACCGAAGCGTTCCCGAAGCGTATCTAAGGCGCTCATAATTTTGCTGTTTTATTCCAATAATGCATCAATTTTAGTGCATTATAGAAACAAATCATCCGCAAAGGTACTACTTTTTTTTGACATACGCAAGAGAATGCACAAAAAAGTGCCCACAGGATGCTTTATGTGGAAAATCAGATATTGAACTATTTTGCCAATGCTTCTTTGGCGAGTTGGGTGAGTTGGTCGGTGTCTATCGGTTCCAGTATGATCTGTTCCGGTTCGAGATCAAGCAAGAACTGCATGTATGTCGGCAGCGTGAGTAAATCACCATCGCGACCGATATTGTAGTCGCCAAATTTAATAATCCGGTGTACTTGGTACTTCTCCGGATGTGCCAAAACGGTTTTAGCGCTCTTGGCCTTGGATGATTTAGCTTTCACCTCCAACGGCACACATTCTCCGTTCATGCGAACCAAGAAATCCAACTCCAGACCGGAATCTTTTTGAAAATAGTACAGACTTTGTGCCTTTTTGTGCAGCGTGTCCGCCATTAGATTCTCAAAGATAGCACCTTTGAAGCCGCCTAAGTTACCTTGCAGAATGTCAGCACGCGTGCCAGCACCCAACATCTCTATGAGCAGACCTATATCGGTCACATAGACCTTGAACACATTATCTTTCGCGTTGCCTTCCATCGGCAGGCCGGTGATATCCGTATTGTAGCAACGGCAGATAATACCTGCATCTTCCAGCCACTGTAATGAGCCAAGATAGGTGTCGCTTCTGCCTCCTGGCTTCACTTGGTTATATTGGAATTTCTTGTTCTCTTTTGCCAATTGCTTGGGGATGGAATTGAAACACTCTCGAATATGCGGTTTGTCTTTGTCGGGAGCATACTTAACCATATCGTCTTGGTACTCCTTCAAAATAGACTGGTGGGCTTTGCTCACCTCATTCATATTGTTGGACAAAAGGAACGCATTAACCGCTTCCGGAAGTCCTCCGATGGCGATGTATAGATGGAGCAAGTTCCTTAATGCCGAGTGAATACCGGCAGGAACCGGCGTCTCTTCCTTATAGAACTTCTTCAGCGCTTCTATGACATCGTTTGAGATATTGTTTGCCCATAGGAACTCCTCAAAATCCAGCGGATACATCTCTACAATATCCTCCGAACCGACGGGAACGGAGTTGATACCGAGATCTTTCTGCTGAACCTGTTTGCGACGATGTTTCTTCTTCTCGTCACCATAACCTTGCACGCCTAACAATGAACCCGTAGCAATCACATCAAACCGTCCGTCTTCTTTGAAGAACTTGAGTGAAGTGCGTGCTTCCGGACATTCTTGAATCTCGTCAAAGATAAAGCACGTTTTGCCCGGCGTGAACGTAACACCGGCAATCTGAGCAGAGAGGTTAAGCAAAATGTCATCCACTACTTTGGAACCCACGAACGCGGAGATACGCTCCGGTTGCTTGATAAAATTGATATACACAACCGTCTTGTAATTCGCCTCGGCAAAGTGCTGTGCGATAAAAGTCTTACCGCATTGGCGGATACCCATGATTACCAAAGGCTTGTGATTCGGAGTATTCTTCCACTGAATCAGCGTATCTTCAATCTTTCTTTTTAACATTTTTTCAAACGAATAATTTATGTATTATTACACTTTTTGAAACGAATAAAATATGTGCGTCCACACTTTCTTAAACGAAAATCCGGCTGCAAAGGTACAAATTTTTGCCGATACCGGCAAGTTTTAGAGCAAAATAATGTGATTTTTCTGTATTTTTTGCCGAAATCACTCTGTATCGTTATTCAAGCGGAGGGGGAAGTAAATGCCGTTATGCAAGTAAGGCACAACGTACTCACCGTTGAGGTAATAGGTTTTCCATGGATGGATGTTCATGAACTGCTCTTTGATCTCCAGCGCAACGCCTTTGGTCGTTTTGCGTCCTTTCTTGCGGTTCGAATAAATGATAGTGGCTTCTACGCGGCAATCCGTTATGTTTCCTAATGAGTCGGCTTGTATATCGTACACATGACAAACGATTCGTTCTGCATGTTTCAATTCCGGTTTTTTAGTATCAAAGGTGAATTGTTGAAGCCGTTCGACAAGTGCCGTATTATCTTGGAGAGAGAATCCGTCCGTGACTAATCTGTTATGGAAGAGTTGGCGTTCGGTGATAGTACCATGGTCAAAGGAAAGGAGCATCTCCTTCTCATAATTGGATCTGACGTGGAAGGAAGACCACACTATTTGCCCTTTGAAAGCGAACATTTTTCCGGAGTACCACGAGGCGACGATTCGATTGCCGATGATGTAGTTGCTGAATACCCGTTGTATGACGGAATCGGGTATGCTTTGCCAGGGATAAGAGGGCGGGTTGTTTTGACGGAAAGCAACCTTGATGTCCTCCAAGCATAATTCGCCGTTCTGAACCGACCAATAGGCATTGTAGCCATCTATATCTTCCCACCATGTTACCCTGTTTTCCGGCAAAGCGGCTAATAAGCGGCTACGCAGCACAGAGTCTTGGTTAATAGGGCTGCCGAATGAATGCCATAACTCGCCATCAATATAGATATCGTCTGCCCATACCGGCGTAAACAACGCGCCGATGAACAGGCAGAGGCAGGAAAAGAGAATGGAAATGAAGCGGGTCATTATTCTAACTTCTTATAGGTAAAATGGAAGGGCTTCTTGTCGGAGGAGAACATGCGATTGTTGAGGGCAAGGACAAGTTGAACATCAAAATAAACCGGCAGTTTGGTACCGTTTTTAGTGACAATATCTATTTTGTCGCAGAGGGACGAGGTTAATGTCTGTCCTTCCGGATTCACCTGCATCACATAATACATGATCGTGTACTCATCATCCACACACACCACATGTAACGCAGTCTTTTCACTCCGGGCATCGCCCGTAGCATAAATAGCATCTAATAGACGATCATATTTCCACAAATACGCACGTGTCGCTACGCTGTCATTCTCGTTGTACGCCAAGATAAAACGCGTACGTAGCGCATCCAAATTTAAAGGAGATGAGGTCAAAACCGAATCAACATATAGAATTGCGCCCTTATTCCCTTCCGCCTCGAAAATGGCATTTAACCGCTTATTGTTTAATCCTTTAGAGGGATTCCCGTAAAACGCTGATCCGTAATAGACCGCTTGCAGATCAACGATAGAAAGCGTGGTATCCTGTGCTTGGAAACGGCTGAGCAAGGAATCATACTGTGCTTGCCCCATGTTTTGGATCCCTTCATAATCCGGAAGGAGAAACGCTTCTTGAGCGAATGCTGCGCCACTTAACACGCACGCTACAAATAAGAACCAATACTTTTTCATAAGAGTCGTTTATTTGATATTTATTTCCACCTATTAATGTCGGCTTGGTAGATAGAGTCATAGTAGGCATGTTCCGGATCGGCAACCCAGCCATGATCAAGCCAATCAATATATGTCTTCCAGCCATTATCGTAGAACTCATCATAAGGGGAGAAGACTCCACATCCGCCATCTAACCCATTGGATTCGGGGATACGAAAGTCGCCCCAGTTGCAAGTAAGCGTATCACGGGTATCAAGATAAATCCACTTGCCGGTATATTGGTTGTTGCAATAAGCATCACCGGCATAACTGATGGCGTCGTAAAAAATGCTATCGTTGTGAACAAGGTAATCAAAATACGCCTTTCCTACTATATCAGCGACATGCTTGTCGTTATGCATCGCTTGCAGTATATAATGGGCATAGAGCGTGCCGGAACCACTAATCTTTATATAGCTATCGTCACTAAATAATGAATCATTAAGCGAAACGAGCGAATCAACTACCAGATTACCAGCGATTGCACAAATTTCGTCTTTACAGCGCGTTCTTCCATCTATGTGGTAGATCGAATCGGAGACCTTGTACACGGTATCATAATGGATGTAGAAGCGTTGAAAATCCGCACCTCGGAATCCTAACGGTTCGGGAAGATAAAGCCACTCGTCTTCCATTGGTTCATTTCCGTATTCTTCTGTCCAACATTTCTTGAACGACTCGCTCCACCACGAATAGACTCCATCCGTAGGAACCGAATCCGGACAGACGAGCGAATAAGACAAGTCATTAGAAAGGATTCCACGAGGAGTGGAGGTTTTATGGCATGCCGTTAGGAAGAGACAGGCAAGGAGAATAGATAATACGTGTTTCATAGGGCTATTGTTTCTATAAATCTCAATATTGTTTCACTTTTCCGGGTGTTGATCCATTCCCGAAACGCTGCAAAATTACAACATTTCTGGAATATATGCAAGTTTTTGAGCAAAATAATGCAATTTTATGTATTTTTTCCGATAAGTATCACGAAGGTATGCGGAGAAGGAGCGCTTTGGCAAGTTCTTCTGTATGTGAGGTACAACGGAGTTTGCGTTCGATGCCGTTCACCACGATAATCACTCGCGGAGTCAATGTAAAAAGGTCAGCTATATACACTTTCTCTATCGCTTTAATCGGTATAGACAAGTCTGTGGTCATGCGGAACAAATCGAACTCTTGCACGATCAGTACATCTCCGTCAATGATATATCTGTTGCGTCGCGGCGCAAGAAAAAAAGGAAGCATAGCTACAACATACACGCACAGCGCAACGATATTATGGGTTACGGCCGGATAGCCGTTTTTGAACGGAATCAGCACAAGAAACAAAAGAGACGCTAAAACGATCCATGAGACAATTGGAAACCAATCAATTGAATTGCTGAAATCGAGATAGGTTTCCAAAGGTTTACTGCGTTCCTCTGCCGAAAGAGAGATTTTCTTTTTGTACTGATTCGCCAGCCACTCCCACAAAATCACCAATCCGCAGAAGCTCAAACAAATAATCGTGTGCCATTTCCAACCGCAGCCTTTGACCGTGTTGAGTAGCCACAACACAAGAATTGCCGTGATTAAGGTAGAAACAAGTTTGACGAGAACCAGAAGTTTGTTTTTCAGAGAAGCTGTCATTGTCATTTTAATTTAAGAGTAAAAAAGGGAGAAATCGCTTCATCCAATAGAGCTGCGGTAGTATTCATCCGCTGTGCGATCAGTTGACGACGTTTATAATAAGTCCGTTTGGACATATCCGTAAGTTGCAATATATCCGAATTGTCAACGCCAAGACCAATGAGTGTTACTACTTGCATATCGGTCTCCGTTAACGCAGGATAGATACGCTTAATTTCTTTGTTTTTATCAGCGAACAGGTTTTGCAGATTATCGAGTGCGTTTACACTCTTCTGCTGCTTGATCTGGTCAATTAGGATCTGATGACGCATTTGCTCCTCGCGTTGAGAAATAACCATCTTGATACGAAGATCGGTCAGTTGGCGTTTCAGGAAAGCCACTCTATACCCGATTATACATATAATAAGGAGTAGCACCTCCGCTATGATCGCCAAAAGAATAATTGCGTTCATTGTGTCCATATTTTTCGAATCTAAAATCTGCTGCAAAGGTACTACAAAATATTGAAATATGCAAGAGCTCATCGTACATCTTATCACACATCAAGCGCAAATACTATATATAATCAGCACATAGACAGAAAGTTAGAAAAACGAACGACCTTATGAGACATATCACAATTTTGAAAAGAACGATTTTGGCACGGTATTTGTGTTTTGTAGAGAAACCGGTTTATTTAAGAGAGAAAAAGAGTGTTAAACCCGTTAAAATGGAGGGCAAAGCTATGAAAGCGAAAAGATTGTTGGTATTGGCTTTAGGCGCCATGTTGGTAATGAACGTAAGTGCACGGGAAGCGAAGAGAGGCGGCGCGTTCAGAGGTAAATCGGTACGGTCGGAACAGAAGATGGTTCGTTGTGAAAAGTGCGGTAAGATGATAGACTTGCGCAAGGAAGCAAAGTTCCGTGATTTTGAGAGGCGGAAAGCCATAAAGCGAGAGGCTATCCGAAGAGAAGAATTCCACAGAGGTGAGTTCCGGAAAGGTGAGTTTAAGAAGCATCACCGACACCACGGACGGAGATAGAAAAAAGCAGCTGAGGGCTGCTTTTTTCATGCCATAGAGCGATTGCAATTAATGTCGATGACCGGGATGAACGGTATCCATGAGGGTGTCGAAATTACTGCGGAAGGAGAAGGCATCGCGGAGCGCGAAGTAATTCTGCGGATCTTCGCAGTAATCATAAGCAAAAATAAGGAAAGCCAGACGTTTTTCGTCGAAAGAGAAGGTGCCTGCCATGCGCGCCAAATCATCGACACAGAAATGGCCGAGAACGACGCATAACTTAGCGATTTCCAACTTTTTATCATCAAAAGACTGTTCGCTGAGGGTGTGCATGACCATGCTCATCTGTTCGTGGGTTGCACACTCGATACGAGGACGTTCGTGCCCTCTGCCATGCGGCGCGTGGTGGTCATGGCGATGTTGTGCGCCTGCCGTCATGGTCGAAAGCGCCAAAAGGAGAATAAAAAAGAGTTTTTTCATATGCTTCAATTTTGCCGCAAAGGTACTACTTTTTTCTGAATTATGCAAACTATGATGACAAAAATAAGAAAAATTACAGTTTTATTCTTAAAAATTTGTATATATACAAAATTTTTCGTAACTTTGCGGGCTTTTTGAAAATTAACAATAAAAAATATACACAATTATGAGTAAAGTAACTGTAGTAGGCGCAGGAAACGTAGGAGCTACGTGCGCAAATGTGTTGGCTGTAAATGAGGTAGCTAACGAAGTATGTCTGATTGATATCAAAGAGGGTTTTGCAGAGGGTAAAGCCATGGATATCATGCAAACGGCTCAGCTGATGGGCTTTGACACCGTGGTTGAAGGTGTAACAAACGATTACAGCAAGACGGCCGGTTCGGACGTTGTTATTATCACTTCGGGTCTGCCGCGTAAACCGGGTATGACACGTGAGGAGTTGATCGGTGTAAACGCAGGTATCGTAAAGAGCGTTTGCGACCAGGTGCTCAAATACAGCCCGAACGCAATCCTCGTTGTGGTTTCGAACCCGATGGATACGATGGCATATCTGACCTTGCACGCACTGAAGTTGCCGCGCAACCGCGTGATCGGTATGGGTGGCGCATTGGACAGCGCACGTCTGAAATACTTCCTGAGCCAGGCTCTGAAGTGCAACGCGAACGATGTTGACGGTTTCGTAATCGGTGGTCACGGCGACACGACGATGATTCCGTTGACGAGCTACACGACCTACAAGGGTATCAACGTAAGTGAGTTCCTGAGCAAAGAGGAGTTGGAGAACGTGGTTAAGAGCACGATGGTAGGCGGTGCTACGCTGACAGGTCTGCTCGGCACTTCCGCTTGGATGGCACCGGGTGCAGCTGCTGCATCGGTAGCAGAGGCTATCATCAAGGACCAGAAGAAGATGATTCCTTGCTCGGCAGCATTGGAAGGCGAGTACGGCATGAAGGACATCACGATCGGTGTTCCTTGTATCATCGGTAAGAACGGTATCGAGAAGATCCTGGAGTTGAACATCAGCGAAGAAGAGCGCGCTAAACTGCACGAGTCTGAGGCAGCTGTTCGTAAGACAACTGCAATCCTGAAAGACCTCAACGTCCTCTAATATGGATCTTTTCGAAAAATGCGACCACTTTGAGACCCTCAAAAAGGTTCGCAAATTAGGTATCTATCCGTACTTCCACGAGTTGGAGAGCCGTCAAGCCCCTGTGGTGAAGATGGAGAACCACCGTGTGATCATGCTGGGCTCGAATAACTACCTCGGCTTCACGGAGCACGAGGCGGTTATCAAAGCCGGCCATGAGGCCTTGGACAAATACGGTTCGGGTGTGAGCGGTAGCCGTTTCTTGAACGGCACGCTGGACCTGCATTTGCAGTTGGAGAAAGAGATCGCGGAGTTCACCGGCTACGAGGACTGCATGACCTGCTCGACCGGTTTTCAGACGAACCTCGCTATCATCTCCGCTATCTGCGGTAAGGACGATTACATCCTCAACGACCGTGAGAACCACGCTTCTATCTACGACGCTTGCCGTCTGAGCTATGCGAAGGTACTGCGTTACCGTCACTCGGACATGCAAGATCTGGAGCGTCAGTTAAAGTCCATCCCTGAGAATGCCGGTAAGCTGATCATTACCGATGGTGTATTCTCCATGCGCGGCGATATCTGTAAGTTACCGGAGATTTGCGCACTGGCTGAGAAATACGGTGCACGTGTGATGGTAGATGATGCGCACGGTTTCGGTGTGTTGGGCCCGGGCGGTCGTGGAACAGCGGCGCATTTCGGCCTGACGGACAAGGTAGATATCACGATGTTGACCTTCTCGAAGTCGTTGGCTTCTATCGGCGGATGTATGCTGACGAGTCATCGCGTAGCCGACTGGCTGCGTCACGTGAGTCGTCCGTTCATCTTCAGCGCAAGTATCACGCCGTGCTCGGCAGCGACGGCCTTGGAGGCTTTGCATCAGTTGATCAAAGACCCGGAGCGTCCGACGCGTCTGATGAATATCGCGAAGTACTTCCAGAAACAGCTCATCGCAAATGGTGTCAAGATCATCGAGGCACCGACGCCGATCGTTCCGATCTTTACGTATAAGACGCTGGACACCCTGTACTTCGGCAAGAAGATGTTCGAGGAAGGCGTCTATGTGAACCCGGTTATTGCGCCGGCTTGCGTAGAAGGCGAGTGTCTGTTGCGTACGACCCTGATGGCGACCCACACGGAGCCGATCATCGACGAAGCGGTACAGATCATCGCACGCGTTCTTAAAGAGGGTGCACCTCAGATGTAGCCACCCGCGCACTGAGTATAGTTAGTTATTACCTAGTTATTACTTAGATATTACTTAGTTATTATGCCTACACTGGTTATTTCAGGTGGTAGCAGCGGTATAGGAAAAGCGACAGCCACGCTCTTTGCGGAGCGTGGCTGGCGTGTTTTTGAGCTAAGCCGGTCGGGTGCTCCCGACAGAGCAGATGGCCATTCGGACAAAGGTTCAATAACGCATATTAAGTGCGATGTAACCTCCGAAGAGAGTACCCGCCAAGCGATTGATGAGGTCTTGAAACAGACGAAGACGATCGATGTGGTCATCAGCAACGCCGGTTTCGGTATATCGGGAGCAGTTGAGTTCACCGCCATTCGCGATGCTCAGAAACAGATGGATGTCAATTTCATGGGAGCCGTTCGTCTGACGCAAGCCGTACTGCCGCAACTACGCCAACAGCGTTTCGGTCGAATCATCTATACCAGTTCGGTAGCCGCTGTGCTGGCCGTACCGTATCAATCGTTCTACTCCGCAAGCAAAGCCGCTATCAACGCGCTGGCGCTGGCGCTGGCGAATGAGGTACGGGCGTTTGGTATCAAGGTGAGCGTAATGATGCCGGGCGATGTGAGTACAGGTTTCACCGACGCACGCGAGAAGAGTGTTGCCGGCGAAGATGTCTATAAGAGCGCGAACAAAGCTGTCTCTGCCATGGAGAAAGATGAGCGCGGCGGCATGCAACCGATCCAAATGGCAAAACTTTTTTGGCATATCGCGAATTGCCACAGTCCGAAACCGCAGTATGTAGGCGGATTCGTTTATGGCGTGTTCTGTTTCTTGGATCGGATTCTGCCGAAACGGCTGGTTAATTGGATAGAGGGGAAAATGTATAGTTGAAAATTGAAAGGTGAAAATTGAAAGGATTCGCATAGTATCTCCCTCGGGAGCAATAGAGCCCGCGTTTATCGACGGCGCAACAGAGCGTTTGCGCGGATGGGGCTATGAGGTGACGGAAGGTCGTCACGCGCGTGACCGTTGGGGACGTTTTGCAGGAACAGACGAAGACCGTTTGGCGGATCTCATCGAGGCCTTACACGATCCGTCGGTGGATGCTATCCTCTGTTCACGCGGCGGGTACGGCTTGCAACGGATCATCGACCGTGTGCCGAAGATCACGAAGCCTATCATCGGTTTTAGCGATATCACGGCATTACACCAGTTATCCGCGATCAGTAATCAGCCGTCCGTTCACGGTATCATGTGCAAGCATATCGCAACCCTGCCGGAAGAGAGCGAACCGATACAAGCGTTGAAGCGTTTGCTGAAAGGCGAAGCGATCGAGTACCGTTGGGAGAGTCATCCGCTCAACACACCGGGTAAGGCATGTGCTCCGATCGTAGGCGGTAACTTAAGCGTGCTGTATGGCCTACAGGGCACGAAGTTCGGACTCACGCAGTCCGCCATCCGTGATCAGTTTCCGATCCTGCTCATCGAAGATATCGGTGAGCGGCACTATCATATTGACCGAATGATCCGCAACTTGCGCATGAGCGGTGTATTAGCGCATTTGAGCGGTCTGATCGTCGGACAGTTCAGCGACTGCGAAGACGATCCGCTGATGCAACAGACGGTCTATGAGACAATAAAAGAGGTAGTTGCAGACTACAACTACCCCATTCTCTTCAATGCACCCTTCGGGCATGTGGAGCACAACTTGCCGCTATGGTTTGAACGTCATGCGTCCATCGATTGCGGCACGGAGAGTGTCCTGCGTCTGAACGGCCTCAAGATATAAATCACGGATCAGCAGATCGCTGTTCCAATAATCGACATACTTCGTCAAAGCGTCCATGTGATCTGCGCCGCCGGCAAGATAATTGCTGGTGGCGATTTTATATAGCGCTTTGGTATTCAGCGCCTTACCACCTATCTGCACATCCGCCACCTGATTATCGATGATCGTGACACGCATGCCGGCAACGCCTTGACCGCCATAACGGGCGAAGGACTCACAGAGCGCAAGGACATCTTCGCCTTTGAGCGTTAGCACGACCAGCACGTTGTCAAAAGGCATAAGTTCGAATACATGTCCGCGTGTAATAGGACCTTTTTTCCAGGAGCAACGCATACCTCCCATGTTCACGATGGCGATATCCACTTGACCGGGATAGGCTTTCTTCGCCGCTTCCCACAAGGCATCGCTCGCCCAGTTGAGCATCGGACATTCGGGTTCAGCAACCCACAGGTCTTCGGCTGCATAGCCGATCTGTACGTTCATCTCTGCTTCCAGCGCCTCTTTGATCGGCTCGAGTTCCGCAATGTAGTTCAGATCTTGGATGGCATCCGAAGAAGCATCCACAGGGATAGCTTCGGTAGAGACGGAAGTAACTTTGACCTGCTTGTGGCAAGCGGGCAGAATGAACAAGGAACAAAGAACAAAGACAATTAATTTTCGCATAAGGCTTTCGCTGTTTGTGCCGCAAGACGGGCATTGTTCAACACTAATTGGATATTCGAAGCCAAGCTCTCTCCACCGGTAAGGTCTTTGACCTTCGCCAACAGGAAAGGCGTACATTGCTTACCGTGGATACCGGCTTCGTCCATCTCTTGGAGGGCTTGTGCAATAGCGGCATCAATGACATCCTTCGGCATGGAGTACTGTTCCGGAATCGGATTCGTGACCAGCATGCCGCCTTTGAGTCCGCAAGCCAACTTAGCCTTGAAGGCTTCCGCCAACTCTTCGGGTGTGTCGATACGATAGTCCACGCCAAAACCGCTATGACGGGTGTAGAAGGCAGGCAGTTCGTCTGTACCGTAACCGATGACCGGTACGCCCTTGGTCTCGAGGTATTCAAGTGTGAGACCGAGGTCCAGGATCGACTTAGCGCCTGCACAAATGACCATGACGGGCGTCTGCGCAAGTTCTTCCAGATCAGCCGAGATATCGAAGGTCTGTTGTGCACCGCGATGTACGCCACCGATTCCGCCGGTAGCGAAGATCTTGATACCCGCCATCGCCGCGATGATCATGGTCGTAGTGACCGTCGTCGCGCCATCTTCTTTACGCGCCAATAGTACAGGCAGGTCACGACGCGAAGCCTTGATGACCGCTTGGCCTTTCTTGCCTAAGTACTCGATCTCTTCGGGCGTACAACCGGCCTTGAGTTTCCCGCCGATAATAGCGATAGTAGCCGGTACTGCACCGTTGTCACGGATGGTTTGCTCTACTTTGAGGGCGGTCTCTACGTTCTGCGGGTACGGCATGCCGTGCGAGATGATTGTGGACTCCAGCGCCACAACGGGTTTGCCTTCTTGCAAGGCTGCCTGAACTTCAGGGGATATAGATAAATATTGATTCATTATAGTAATATATTTGCGATATCGGGGTTCACTGCCTTGGGGCTCATGAGGGTCGCACGCGCGGCCATGAGACCATATTGAGCAGTCTGCGGGAAATCAATTTGCTTCGCATGTGCATAAACGACGCCTGCCAGGAAAGCATCGCCGGCACCTGTCGTATTCACTATTTCTCCCGGCAACGCAGGGAAGAGCCATTCTTCCGCTGCTGTCCGGCAGTAAACGCCTTCGCTACCGAGGGTGATATAGACATGCGCCGCGCCGAGGTCCAACAGCTCTTGCGCCGCCTCGCCGTATGTCTGTTTCTCGGTTACCGCCAATGCTTCCTTGAGGTTCAGTTTGAGGGTATGCAGGTACGGCAGTTTGGCTTTGCGCAGGGCATTCACGACGCGGTGGGCTTTGGTCGTACTGACGCCATCAATGAACAGCGGCGCAGTCACGTTCTCCATGAGCCAACGAATAGCATCTTCGCTGATATTGGTATCGGCTACGATATAATCGGACATATTGATCTCCCCACTCCGCTTGGCAAGCCATTCGGGCGTGATCATTCGGATAGCCTCGGTATCGGCCACTGCGGCTATCATCTCACCGCTTCGGTTATTCAGGCACAAATAGATGCCGGAACGCAAGGAAGATTCGCGATCAGAGAGATGTACGTCGATACCTTGCTGCTTGCAGTAGTCATGAATGAGCCCGCCAAAGAGGTCGCCGCCAAATACGGTAAGCAACTGCGTCCGTGCACCGAGCAACGAGAGGTTATGCGCAATATTACGCGCCACACCGCCGTATCCGACTTCTATATGTCCGGGATTCGAGTCCGCGGCAATGAAAGCATCATTGAGCGTAGCTGACATGTCCACATTCGCTCCGCCGATAACAGAAATAAGCGTTTCCATGAATATTTCGTTTTGCGCTGCAAAATTACAAAAATTATTTGAAATACGCAAATAAAAAAGATGGAAACCAAAAACAAAGAAGGATGTCTCCCGACATCCCAATCTTTTTACTTAACCTTAAATCTAATACCATGAAAAACACGGTGCAAAAGTACTGCTTTTTGACGAATTGACCAAATATTTTACAAAAAAAATGTTATAAAACATAAAAGTGTCAATTTCACTTTGCAAAATAACATCACTTTGCCGCCTTTTACGATATTTTAGTTTTCTTCTAATAAATCAGGCCTTCTTTCGGCTGTATGCGCCAAGGACTGCTCATACATCCACTCTTCGATCTTAGCTTGGTGTCCGCTTAACAGGATCTCCGGAACTTTCCATCCTTTGTATTCGGCAGGACGGGTATAGACGCCGGCTTCAAGCAGTCCGTCTTGGAAAGAATCATTGAGAGCCGACTCCACATCTCCAAGTGCGCCAGGGAGCAGACGAACGATCGCATCGGTCATCATAACCGCCGGCATCTCACCTCCGGTGAGCACGAAGTCTCCGATGCTATACTCGCGCGTGATAAGATGATCGCGCACGCGTTGATCGACCCCTTTGTAGTGCCCGCAGAGGATGATGATATTTTGTTTGAGCGACAAACTATTCGCTGCTTTCTGATCAAAACGTTCGCCATCAGGAGCCGTGAAGATGATCTCATCGTAGTCGCGTTCCGACTTCAGATGCGAGATGCTACGATCGATGGGTTCAACTTGAAGGACCATTCCGGCACCGAAACCGAAAGCATAGTCATCCACCTTGCGATGCTTGTCCAACGTCCAGTCACGGAGGTTATGCACGTAGATCTCACAAAGGCCTTTATCCTTCGCACGCTGAATGATGGAGTGATTTAAAGGGGACTCCAACAATTCAGGACAACAAGTTATAATATCGATTCTCATAACGATTAGCGAATTATGGAATTAACAAATTAGGGTACTGGGTCATAGCCGGATCCTCCCCATGGATGGCAACGGCAGATTCGTTTGATGCCTAGCCAGCCGCCTTTGAAGATCCCGTATTTCAGGACGGCTTCGACCATATATTGGCTGCATGTCGGCGTATATCGGCAGGCAGGTGGCGTAAGCGGAGAGATGAAGACGCGGTAGAAATAAACCGGCAACAAAAACGCTTTACGAATAATTATTTTCCATTTATTTTGTTCAGCGCTTTGCATACTGCTTTCTCGATGACCGCGTAGGTTTGTTCTTCCTTATCCATATAGTTGAAGGCGATCAGGTAATGCTGTTCGCCCAACAAGTCTTGGTGCAGACGATAGGCCTCGCGCATGAGGCGACGCAGATGATTGCGTTTGACCGCCCTTTTGAAGAGCGATTTGGGCGCCCAAACCAGGACCTGCGTCTGCTCTTCCGTAGGCATATAGGTCACACGGAGGGGCCACGCCGTGAAGCGTTTGCCTTGTTTGTATAGAGCCGCAATGTGCTCTTGACCGCAGAGTCTACTATGTTTGGGAAACGTATTCAAATCAACTGTTTTTCTCCAGATAGTCGGCGATAGCCATCGGAAGAGAAGCAAATTCTTTACCCGGACCGGCTTCTATATCCACGCGCAAACCATTCTCTTCGAGTGCACGGATCGTACCTTCACCGAATGCCGCGATGAGGGTCTTGCCCTGCTTCCATGTAGGGAAATTCTCACAAAGCGACATTACACCGGCAGGTGTAAAAAGACCGATCAGGTCATAGTCAAACGTTTTGTCTTGCGGCCAAGGGGTCGAAACGGTGCGATACATGATCGCCGGTGTCACTTCTACACCGTTCATAGCGAACATGTTGATCTGTTCGTCCGTATGGATATCGGAGAGTACCATGAGGTATTTCTCGTTCGGACGACGATGCATAGCCGGCAGCAAGTCAGCGAAGTTATTTCCTGATTCAGGGAAGAACACTTTACGTTTGCGATAATTAATGAACTTCTGCAAATAGAGTCCTACTTGGTCGGAATTGCAATAATAATGCATCGTATCGGGAACGGTTATACGCATCTCTTCGCACAAACGGAAATAATGCTCCGCGCCCAGTTTGGAGTTGAGGATCACCGCTGTATAATCCAGAGGGTTGATTCGTTGCTGACGAAACTCCCGTGCACTAAGTCCCTCGACATGAATAAATTGATAGAAGTCACACTCCACACCGAATTGGGCTTCCAAACGGGTGTATGGGTTGTGCTCCGTCGTTGGATGGGGTTGAGAGAATAGAAGTTTTTTTATCATATGTAAGATATCGTTTTTGCAGATAAATAAATGAGTCCTGCCATGGGCAGTACCTCTAAGGTAAGGGTATAGACCAACAAATACAGGATCGCCATCGGCGTGCGGATGTACTGTTGGGCGCTTCTGAAAAGCCATAAAAGGAGGAATACTCCGCCTGTTATAATCAATAGCCAGCGATAGGATGCCGCTGAACCAATATGCAAAAAGAGGAGCAACACCGGATAAAGCGCCACAACGGTAAGAGTCAGCAAATTGGAATAATGCTCGTATATCTCCCCAAACTGGCGCGACAGTTGGAAGGTGTAATCCAAGAGGATATTACACAACATTTTGGCGATAAGTACTCCAAGAATGATGCCGCTCACAGCCATAAAGGCCGCGAAAGGAAACGAACCGCTCTCGCAGAAGTAAAGGCATATCAGCATCGCAAGGGTGCCTATACGGAAGAGTGTTATCAAGATCTGAGCCATGACACTCGTCGGTGCATCTTTGTAGGTTCGTTCTGCGCGAACAAGGATAGATACCGGACTCTGCGCGATGACACCGGGTTGCAACCATTCGCTCAGTACCGCGAACAGTAACAAGACCAACATCGTCCAGCCACACCATGGCGCGGACAGAGGGGACATGATATGTGCTATTCCTTCTCCCATAGATAAAGTTTGTCGCCGCGCCGTATCAGGCGGTCGGTTTTAATCGCAAAATACGCTCCTTTTTGTACACGTTGCGTGAGCTGCCCTTTATCGTCATGCAGGTCATGCGCCGTGCACTCATAGACGCCGGTCGTCTCACCGGTGATAAGCAGATCCTGTCCCTCTTCGATAGCGTCCACCGCTTCTACGAGGAACTCCGCCACACTCAGGTTCTTGAAGAAATTGGTACACTTGGCGGCGTACACTTTCTTGCGTGTTGCTTTGTTACCGTACGAATGAGTCCATTCGCCGAGTTTCTGTCCTTGGTAATAACCATCCCAGAAACCGCGGTTGAAGACGCGGCTGAGCCGTTCATTCCAGTCCGCTATCTTGGGTAAGATGATCTCGTCATGGGCATATTCGCCTTTCTGCCAAGCCTCCACCGCTTCTTTGTAACACTTCACGACGGTAGATACATACTCCGCTCCGCGGGCACGACCTTCGATCTTGAGCACCCGGACACCGGCATCGAGCATCTTATTGAGGAAATGAATGGTCTTCAAGTCCTTCGGGGACATGATATATTGGTTGTTGATATCGAGTTCCAGGTCTGAAGACTTGTCCTTGACGGTGTAGCCGCGACGGCAGACTTGTACGCATGCACCTCTATTGGCACTCAGTCCGTAGTTATTGAGACTCAGGTAACATTTTCCGCTCACCGCCATGCACAATGCCCCGTGACAGAACATCTCGATTCGGATGGGTTCACCATGACGACCGCATATATGCTGCTCTTGGATGTCGCGATAAACCGATGCCACCTGCTCCATATTCAGTTCGCGGGCCAATACAACGACATCAGCGAACTGCGCATAGAACTTCAGTGCCTCCGTGTTGGCGATATTGAGTTGCGTGGAGAGATGTACTTCCTGACCGATCTCATTGGCATATTGCATGACAGCGATGTCGGAAGCAATAACGGCATCCACGCCTACGGCATGAGCTTTATCGACGATCTCACGCATGAGCGGCAGATCTTCGGGGTACATGACCGTATTAACCGTCAGGTAGGTTTTCACGCCTGCTTCCCGACAAGTCGCTACGATCGTAGCCATGTCTTCGGTGGTAAAGTTGACCGAACTGCGGGCACGCATGTTCAGATGTTCGATACCAAAATAGACGCTGGTAGCACCCGCTTGTATCGCAGCCGCTAAACTTTCCCAGCATCCTACCGGAGCCATTATTTCGATTTGATCAACCATTCAGCAATTTGTACTGCATTTAAGGCGGCACCTTTACGAATCTGGTCACTCACGCACCAGAAACTAAGGCCGCATTCATCGGTCAGGTCTTTGCGGATACGACCGATGAACACTTCATCTTTGCCGCTGAGGAACAACGGCATCGGGTATATCTTGTTCTCCGGCTCGTCCATGAGCACACAGCCTTGCGCCTTAGCAAACGCCTGCCGTGCTTCTTCTACTGAAACCGGTTTTTCTGTTTCAATCCAAATACTCTCGCTGTGTGCACGAAGCGATGGTACACGCACGCAAGTGGCACTCACTCTGACATCCGAGTGCATAATCTTACGCGTCTCGTGATACATCTTCATCTCCTCTTTGGTATACCCGTTATCGGTGAACACATCGATATGGGGAATGAGGTTGTAGGCAAGTTGATAAGCGAACTTATTAACCGTTACCTCTTCGCCGTTGAGTACCTGACGATATTGGTTTTCGAGTTCTTTCATCGCCTGAGCCCCTGCGCCCGACGCCGCCTGATAGGTAGCGACATGTACGCGACGGATATGCGTCAGGTTCTCTATTGCCTGGAGCGCTACTACCATCTGGATGGTCGTACAATTAGGGTTCGCGATGATATTTCGCGGACGGTTCAATGCGTCTGCGGCATTCACCTCCGGTACTACCAACGGCACATCTTCGTCCATGCGGAAAGCGGATGAGTTATCGATCATGATAGCGCCGAAGCGCGTGATATCCTCCGCATATGCACGTGACACGCCTGCGCCCGCAGAAACAAAAGCAATATCGACGCCCTTGAAAGCGTCGTTGTGTTGCAGCAGTTGTACTTCGTACTTTCTGCCGTTAAATTCATACATTGTGCCGGCACTTCGTTCCGATCCGAACAGTCTTAGTTCGCTGACCGGAAATTGCCGCTGTGCTAGCACAGCCAGCAATTCCTGTCCGACAGCGCCCGAGGCGCCTACAATAGCAATTACCATGATTAAGCTAATGCAATAATAGTGTCTGCCTCAGCCTCAGTGAAGGAGATTTTGCCCTCACGAGCGAGCCAGCCGAGTGCCAAGTAGAGCTCCTCATTTTTCAGCTTCGTAGCTTTTTTGAGTGCTTTCAAACCCTGTGCACCATTCTGCAACGCACCCCATACAAGGCCTGCGTTTTCACCGATTTTTGTAATCATAATACCTTAAATATTTTAAATGTGACTAATACGAGTGATATTAAAGGGTCACTCTTCCCATTTCTTAAACACCAGACATGCGTTGTGTCCTCCAAAACCGAAGGTGTTACTCAACGCATAGTGTATATCGCGTTTTTGTGCCTTATCGAAAGTGAAGTTAATACGATAGTCAATATTCTCGTCCACATCTTCCGGATCATGGTTGATAGTAGGAGGAATGATACCATCCTTGAGCGCCATGATACAAGCCAAGGCCTCTACCGCACCGGTAGCACCGATCAGATGACCCGTCATCGACTTGGTCGAATCGAGATTCATCTCATACACATGCTCACCGAACACACGCTTGATAGCGTTCACCTCTGTGACATCACCCAGCGGAGTGGATGTACCATGGGTATTGACAAAATCGATCTGTTCGGGTTCGACTCCCGCATCCTTGATCGCCAGACGCATAACACGTTCTGCACCCTTACCTTCGGGATCCGGGGCTGTCATATGGTAAGCATCCGAGGTCATGCCGATGCCCACTATCTCTGCATAAATTTTCGCACCGCGTGCTTTCGCATGCTCGTAGTCCTCCAGGATCAGACAAGCAGCTCCTTCGCCTAATACGAAGCCATCGCGACTCTTGGAGAAGGGACGGCTGGCAGTCTGCGGCGAATCATTGCGCGTTGACAACGCATGCAGCGAGTTAAAACCACCCACGCCAGCCGGAGTAATATCCGCATCTGCGCCACCTGTAAGCAGCACATCGGCATGTCCCAAACGAATCTGATCGAAAGCCGAGCCTACGGCATGCGAAGAAGAAGAGCAAGCGGTAGAAACCGAATAACTCAAACCACCCAAACCAAAACGGATGGATATCTGACCGGCCGCAATACTCGGGATGGCCTTCGGGATCATGAACGGATTATAACGGGGTACACCGTCGCCTTCTGCGAACAGACTCACCTCTTCCTCCAAAGACTGCAAGCCTCCCATTCCGCTGCCCCATATCACACCGACACGACTGCGATCTTCTTTATCCAGATCCAGACCGCTATCTTGCAAGGCTTCATTGGCTACCCAAACGGAGAACTGCGAATAACGATCCAGTTTACGTGCCTCCTTGCGATCCAGCATTGAACTGATATCAAAACCCTTTACCTCACCGGCAAACTGGGTCTTGAAATTCGTTGCATCAAAGGCCGTAATAGGAGCAATTCCGTTCACTCCATTCACCAATGCCTCCCATGTCTCAGGCGCGGAGTTACCTACCGGAGTAAGGGCTCCCAAGCCTGTCACTACTACTCTTCTTAACTGCATAAACACCCAAGGTATAAATAAAAAGTATACGAGTTTACAGTCCTCCCGTAAACTCGCAAACTACTGTGTAAAGAGGATTACTTCGCTAATTTACCCTCTACGTAAGAGATAGCATCGCCTACGGTACCGATCTTCTGAGTATCCTCATCCGGAATTTCAATTCCGAACTCTTTCTCGAACTCCATAATCATTTCAACGGTATCCAGAGAATCTGCACCCAGGTCCGTTTGGAAATTAGCCTCGTTGGTAACTTGAGACTCTTCTACACCAAGCTTATCAGCAATAATAGCTTTTACTTTGCTTGCAACTTCTGCCATAATACTAAATGTTTAGTAGTTAATATTAATATGTTTTTCTAATTTTTTCTTTCCAATTTTTCATCAAGCACAGGGGGCTTTTCCGAAAATCGCTGCAAAATTACTGCTTTTTTCTGAAATATGCAAATAATTTTAATTATTTTTCATTTTTGCAACCTAAATGTAGCACTATCTTACCCAAATTCGCCCCACTCTTGCCCATTTGGCACACAGGTATGCTGTCTCCATCCAGATTCGCCACCCGCAAATGATCGTACATTTTATGCGTGTGTCCACCGATCACCACATCGATTCCGCGCGTCTGCTGCACCATCGTAACATCGCATACATCTTCGGGAGCCTTACCATACGTACCGAGGTGGCTCAGGCACACGACAATGTCGCATTTTTGCGCCCTCAGGGTATCCGCCATCGCTTGGGCGATAGGATAGGGTTCATTATAGACCGCCGGCTCAAAATTCTTGGTCGCGATAAGTCCTTTCGGATCGCATCCAAGGCCGAATATACCGATCTTTAAGCCGTTTTTACGCACGATCGTCCAAGCGGGCACCAGACCTTCCAAGGCCGTACCCGTAAAGTCATAATTGGCACAGACGATTGGGAAATTCGCCCGACGAACAACCATTGCCAAGGTATCCAAACCATTATCGAACTCATGGTTTCCAAAGGTAGCCGCATCGTAACGCATGCGGTTCATGGCGTCTATCTCTACGCGCCCCCGGTAAAAATTAAAGTACGGCGTTCCTTGACTAAAATCACCGGCATCCACCAGCAACAGATTCTTGTCCGCCTTACGTTCCTCGGCTATCAAGCCCATTCTATGGGCATACCCGCCTTGACCGTTTTCCTTGGCCTCTACCTGCGAATGCGTATCATTTGTATGCAAGATCGTCAGATGATCCGGCGTGCAAGCCACCAAACAAAGAATAATGGGTAAAGAATAAAGAATATTTTTCATGGTATCAATCCACTAAAAGCGTTTGTTTATCTCGTCGTCACTCATCAACGACACAATCGTCTTTCCGTCTGCAGTGCGGCGGTAAGATGGCAGTTGTATCAGCTGTGCCACCAGTTCGCGCATCTCAGTCTCCGTCAATGGTTTACCATAGACGATAGCGCCTTGTTCAGCCAAAGCCAAAGCGATCTGTTCACGCCACTCACGTTGGGTATCTGCCCCGCGTTCACGAACCTGCTGAAGGATATGTTGTATCACCGGCACTGCGGACTGATTTGTCAACTGCGATGGGACGCCCTGGATAGCATAACTATCCGGACTTAATTGTTCCAAATCAAAACCGATTGCTTTCAGGTCCGGCAATAAGGGCAATAAAGAAGCCATTTGATCCGGTGTCAACGTGAGCACCTCCGGGAACAAGAGCTGCTGCATCGCTCCTTGCGTATTGGCCAACTGCTCCAGGAAACGGGCATAGAGCACTGCCACATGGGCACGATGTTGGTTGATCATCAATAGCCCATTCTCCACTGCCACAAAGATGTATTTCCCGCCATACTGCCATATCGGCGCCGTGTCCGAGATCGTCATCTCTTGAGATGTCGAGATTTCCAGATCACGAGGCGTAGATAAGGCTTCATACAGACTCTCCCAATTCTTCGGTGCCTTATCCGGATAGATAGCGCCACGGGTATGGAAGGGGTTATAGGTCGGATCCACCGTCACATGAGGTGCTGCCACCGGTTCAGTAGAAGGCAGAGGAATATCGATGCTGCCTTGCGCGTCAAAATCGAGGGTAGGCGCAAGGGTGAACTTACCCAAGGCCTCTCGTACCGATGCCATGAGAATCTGGAAGATTGCCTGCTCATCGGCAAACTTGATCTCCGTCTTGGTAGGATGGATATTGACGTCTATCGCTTCCGGTGCAATGGTGAAATAAATAAAGAACGAAGGCTGGTAGTCCGCTGTCAGCATTCCCGAATAAGCCGTCTGAACGGCCTTGAGGAAATACGGATGGCGCATATAACGACCGTTAACAAAGAAATACTGCTCGGCTTTGCGGGTTGCATTCTCCGGCTTGACCACAAAACCGCGGATAGACACCAGTTCTGTATCTGTATTCACCTCTACGAAAGCAGAGGTATAGACGTTCTTCTTGGAGTTTCCGAACACCGCTTCGATACGCTGTTTCTCGGTACCGGCCGGCAGTTCAAGGAGGATCTCATCGTTATGCACAAAAGTGAAGGCCACTTTCGGATAGACCAAAACGATGTGATAGAACTCCGTCAACAAGTTACGCAACTCCGTCTGGTCAGTCTTAAGGAACTTACGCCGTACCGGCACATTAAAGAACAAGTTACTTACCTTGATGTTCGTTCCTACAGGACACGAACAGGGTTCTTGGCGCACGACATCCGATCCATGGATCTCAATGAGCGTACCTGTCTCGTCTTCGTTACGGCGCGTGGTCATCTCCACTTGCGCAACCGCGCAGATACTTGCCAAGGCTTCCCCGCGAAAACCCATCGTACGCAATGAAAACAGGTCCTGCGCCTCTTGTATCTTACTGGTCGCATGCCGCTCGAACGCCAAACGGGCATCCATCTCGCTCATGCCACTACCATTATCTATTACCTGCAACAGGGTTCGGCCGGCATCCCGCACAATAACCTGAATACGAGTAGCGCCCGCATCCAAACTATTCTCTACCAACTCTTTCAGACACGAAGCAGGGCGCTGTATCACCTCGCCCGCCGCTATCTGGTTGGCCACACTGTCCGGTAAAAGATGAATGATATCCATATCTATCGCGTATACATGCGCGTATTATAAAAGGAAATAGAAGGAGAAAAGAAGCAGGCCGAGCAATACGATCCAAAACACCAATTTGGATTGTTTTTTCTTGCGCAACTCCGTCATGTTCTTCTCATGTTCCTCGCGGAAAGCCCCTCGACGAAGACGCGCAAGTCTTTTATCCTTGCGCGCCTCCTTTTCCTCGTCGAAGTAAATGGGGCGGTAGTCCCACTCACGGGGTTTATTTACTTTCGGAAATAAAACCGACATTATTTAACAATAGCTTGAAACTCAGCCTCCTCAGCATATTTTGCGAACTCGATGTCACGAGCAGCACGCGCTTTAAGGCTAGTGTCTTGCTCAACAGCCGATTTCAAGTTAGCATAAACAGCAGCCTTGTCATTGGTGCGAGCACCTACAACTGCCTTGAGGTATGCAGTAACAGCGTTCGGCTCTTTCACATTGTCGAGGGTCTTCGAAGCAGCTGCGTAGTTCTCGTCCAGAATCTGCTGAACGGCAGCATTGTTCGTTGCGTTCTCGCCATATGCTTTCTTAGCAGCAGCGTAGTCACCCTTCTTCGTATAGAGCGTACCCATAGCGGCACTGAGGTTAGCCTTGGTACCGGCAGCCTTACCGAAATAGTACTCAGCTTTCTCAAGATCATCAGCAGCCAAAGCCACGAGACCTGCGTTGTAGTTTACGTCCGGATCATTCGGCTGGATCTCCAGCGCTTTCTGATAGCAACGACCAGCCTCAGCATAGTTACCTGCCTCGAAATAGAGTTGACCCATACCATTGTATGCTCGGTAGTCGTTGTATAACTCAGCAGCTTTCTGATAGATCGCCATCTTCTCAGCCTTGTCGCTGGTCAGGGTAGCAGCATAAAGCAACTCCTCAACGCTAAGTTGAGCCGGGTCGTTCTTTGCCAACGCACGAATCTCGTCATCGCTCTTACCGATCAGGTCGGTCGTCAAGATCAGACGGCTGCGACGGAGAGCCGGAAGGATGTCCTCAGCAATATTTTTATATACTGCGCTCAGGTTCTTGATCTGTGCCTCACGCTCCTCCGGATCGCTGTACATAGAGAGCACGCGAAGAACGAGGTCTTTGTCCTGAAGGTTGCTGTTCTCCATTGCTTTCTGGAAACCTTCCCAGTCTTCAGCGGTGATATTGGACTCAACAGCGTTACCTACTTTATTTTTCTTCAGATCTTTCTTCAAGAAGTTAGCAGCCGCTTTCTGACGGTTCTGCGCCAGTTTCTCGTTCAGGTCCATGCCACCATCAGGAGAAGCATAACCGGAAACCTCGATCTTATTGATCTCTTTCTTCTCGTTGTTCTTAGCCTCTTTGATAGCAGCCTGCAGGGCCTTCATCTCCTCGCTCTTGGTCTGGTTAGAACGAACATCTGCGCTCTGAATGAGGAACATAATGTCAGCCTCGGTCAACTCCTGGATAACACGTTGGAACTTATCCGGGGTGCAAGCGGTCTTGTTGTCTTTCGAGCTAGCCAAGTCGGATGTTACCATCACACCGTCAGCCACCTTCAAATCAGGGATCTCAATGTCTTTGTTACCAACAGTTGCCTTAAAACGCAGATAGAGCTCCGACTTAATCATTGCCGGAACAAAATCAAACGAGCAGCTCTGGCTGTAACGACCACCGTCACGGTAATTCACCGTCTTACCGTTCTCCTTCGCCTTCTCACCTACGTAGGTAACAGGCTCTCCGAGTACTTCCTGGCCGTCAAATTTAAGAACCGGGGTAACAACAAGAACACCTTTCTTCGCAAATTTCTTCTCAGGGAAAGTACCGGTAATCTCGGCATTCACCTTACCGCCCTTCAACTCCAGCGGGTTCGGATTAACGGAAATTTGCTCCGGATTCGGGAGTGTTTTGTTACACGAAGCCAACACTACCATAGCAGCAATGAGGCTAAATAATAAACCTTTTTTCATATGCATATAAATTAGTTAATTTAAGTTGTTTACACAAAATCGCTGCAAAGATACACTATTTTTTTGAATTACGCAAGAAATTTTGAAAAAAAAATACAGAAAACTTGCATATATGCAAATTTTGTAGTACCTTTGCAGCCCGAACAGACAAACAAATCGATTTTATGTTTATCATCGGCATTGCGGGCGGTACCGGCTCGGGTAAAACAACGGTAGTCAAAAAACTCATTGAGCGCCTTCCGAAAGGAGAGGTAGTAGTCATTCCCCAAGACTCGTACTACAAGGATAGCAGTCACGTTCCGGTAGAGGAGCGTCAGAACATTAACTTTGACCATCCGGATGCGTTTGACTGGGATCTGCTGACCAAGCATATCGCCATGCTCAAAGAGGGCAAAGCTATCGAGCAGCCTATCTATTCGTATATTACCTGCACCCGCTCCAAAGAAACGATTCATATCGAGCCCAAGGAGGTCATCGTGGTAGAAGGTATCATGGCGCTGCGTGAGCCTAAGATGCGCGACCAAATGGACCTGAAGATCTTCGTAGATGCCGATGCCGATGAACGACTCATTCGCGTCATGAAACGTGACGTGGTTGAGCGTGGCCGTACCGCAGAGCAGGTTATTGAGCGTTATAAACGCGTGCTCAAACCGATGCATGAGCAGTTTATCGAGCCCTGCAAACGTTTCGCGGATGTCATCGTTCCACAAGGCGGACATAACAATGCGGCGATCAACATGCTCTCCAAGTTCGTCAAGCAGCAATTACGGGAGAATAAAGATTAAAAGCCAATAGCTAATAGCTGACAGCTAATGTTCTGGCAACTTTTCTACACCTACCTCAAAATAGGCACTTTCACCCTCGGTGGAGGTTATGCCATGTTACCACTTATTCAACGTGAAGTAGTGGATTGCAAGGGCTGGATCGATGAGGAGGAATTCCTCAATATGATTGCGCTTGCACAAGCAGCTCCGGGACTCATTGCTGTTAACTCTGCCATCTTTATCGGCTGGCGTGTAGGCGGATGGAAAGGTGTATGCGGCGCGGTCTTGGGAGCCGTTCTACCCTCTTTCCTCATTATCCTTGCTATCGCAATGGTATTTCAGGAATGGAAAGAGTACCCTGCTGTGGAGGCAGCTTTCAAAGGCATTCGTCCTGCTGTCGTCGCCCTGATCGCTGCCCCTTTGTTCAAGATGGCTAAATCGGCGAAGATCTCATGGGTTACTGCGCTCATCCCCATCGCTGCCGCTCTGCTTATTTGGCTCGGGCATGTGAATCCCGTGTGGGTTATTCTGGCAACAATAATAATCACTTTATGCTCTATCTGGCTCTATTCATATCGTTCTTCAAAATAGGCCTCTTCGGTTTTGGTGGCGGCCTGGCTATTCTGTCTCTAATAGAGATGGAAGTGGAGAATCATGGCTGGATGAGTCAGCAGGAATTTGTGGATATCGTAGCAGTCAGCCAAGTAACTCCGGGACCGATCGGCATCAACTGCGCCACCTACGTTGGTTATACTACCGCCGGCATATGGGGCAGCCTCATCGCTACCTGTGCCATTATCCTGCCGAGCCTGATCATTATGCTCAGTATATGCAAAGCGTATTTCTGGTTACGGAATAAATTTCAGGGCAATCCCTATTATGAGCAGACCCTGCGGATGTTGCGATTCACCGTCATCGGTCTCGTAGCCTCAGCGGCTCTCTTGCTTATCAAACCGACCAATTTCATTGATCCTATTTCATGGATCATCTTTGCTACGGTGGCATGCCTAACGATCCTACCTAACTTCGCCAAAAATAAAGTGACCGAAATTCTCAGTCACCCTATCTTATTGATTCTTCTCGCCGGTGTCGCCGGTTATTGCATCTACGCCTAAGCGCGTTCCAATTTTGCATGCGTTAGTAACAATGTCTTCGTGCCTTGGGTATCGAAGGCTATTTCTATCTTGTCGTTCTCCGTCACCTCATCGCGATACACCCGCATGACCGTTCCCTGACCGAACACACGATGCGAAACACGGTCGCCTGCTTTCCAGGATGAAGTGATCGGCGTTTGCTCTTGACGGACAGGCGTTTTCGGAGTGGGCGGAGTTTCTACTCCATAATTTTGAGGAGCGCCCCAGCTTCGAGAGAATGCCGCATTGGATGAATAAGTAAAATTCCAATGAGATTTAACCGTTTCACCACAAGAAGAATAAGTATTGGATGATTTTATGTATTGACGATCTATATCATTCAGGAACATTGACCTAGTTTGGACTTTTCTTTCGCCATTAACAAACCTTATTTTTGCATAGCATAAATAACAACGTTCCATTGCACGTGTAATAGCCACATAAAATAAGCGGCGTTCCTCTTCCAATTCTTTCATATCATCTGTACTATGCCATGAAGGGAACACCCCATTTTCTAGACCTGTAATGAAAACTGTCGGAAACTCTAATCCCTTTGCGCTATGAACAGTCATTAAAGTGACACGGTCTGTTGTGTCATTTTGATTATCATCTTGATCCGTAAGAAGACTTACTTCGTATAAAAACTCATTTATAGGGACATTCTCACTCGAATCCTTTCTCTCCGCCTCGTATTCTTTAATTTGCTGCACAAACGATTGGATATTTTGAACTCTGTCTATTTCCTCTTTGTCATGCAGCAATTTCACATCAAGCGGAGTTTCTGTTATTTCCAATATTTGTATTACAACGGCAGAGGCTCCTTGCTCCTTATTTATTGCAGAAAGATTCTCTATTTTAGTTGCAAACGCTTGCAATTTAGCAGCCGCAGTGCCTACACAAATACCGATTTTTTCCGAATCCCGCATTGCTTCCAAATAGGAAACATTATATTCCTTCGCACAAGCGGCAACCTTTTTCATTGTTACAGCCCCTATGCCACTATAGATACTAATAGCTCTCAAAAGAGCTTCGTTATCCAAAGGATTAACCGCAAGTCGTAGATAGCTAATAATGTCTTTAATCTCTTTTCGCTGATAAAATGACATGCCGCCATAAATGCGATATGGTATCTCACGATTACGTAATTCATCCTCCAGCAATCGAGACTGGACATTTGTTCTATACAGCACGGCAATACTATTATACGAGGTGTGTAAGGTAGAATGTTCTTGCCTAATTTGGGCGACAACGCCTACAGCCTCCTCCTTATCTGTGTTGTATGGTTTCAATATCAATTGCGAACCTTCTTCTCTTTCAGAATATATTTCTTTAGGAATTCTATCTGAATTGTTGGAGATAAGAGAATTGCTAGCTTTCACAATATTTTGAGTCGAACGGTAGTTGCGTTCCAATTTAAACACATGCACATCCGAGTATTGCGTCTGAAAATCAAGGATATTGTTTATATCTGCCCCCCGAAATGAATATATTGATTGTGAATCATCGCCTACGACACAAATATTATTCTGCGGAGCCGAAAACTCTTTTACAAGTAGATATTGTACATGATTTGTATCCTGATATTCATCGACAAATACATATTGGAATTGTTGTTGGATTTTATTGCGCACTTCAGGAAAATCTCTCATCAACCGCAATGTTTCCAACAACATATCGTCAAAATCCATAGCATTGCATTCCAACATCTTAGATTGATAGAGTTTGTACACATCATATAATTGATACATGCGCATATCTCGATCCTCTTTTTGAAGATTCAAATTAGCTCCGTAATTCTCTGGAGTAACAAAATTATTCTTTAAAGAGGATATTCGGTATAGAACCAGACCTGGTTTATAAACTTTGTCATCTAATCCTAATTCTTTACAAATAGATTTTAGCAGCGATTTACTATCAGCCGTATCGTAGATAGTAAAGTCTCTTGTATGACCAAGTTTTTCCGATTCTGGGCGCAATAATCTTCCACATACACTATGGAACGTACCCATCATGAGATAGCGGGCTTCTTCGCCCACTAACTTCTGGATACGCTCTTTCATCTCCCGGGCGGCTTTGTTGGTAAAGGTCAGCGCCATGATCCGACTCGCCGGTACGCCTTGTTGCAAGAGATAAGCGATACGATACGTCAGCACACGAGTCTTACCCGACCCGGCACCTGCCACAATCAGCGACGCACCTTCCGTACACGTCACCGCCTCCCGTTGGGCTTCATTCAGTTGATCCAGAAAACTCATACTTATTCACTCCACTCACTCCACGTAGCGCCAAAATAATACGTCAGCGTGTCACATAATTCGTACGGACGTACAGCGATAAGGTTACCGTCCCGAATCTCCGTCAGCGTAGCACCCGGCGTTTTGACAGAGATCTGGACGCGTCCCTGAGTGGTACTACCGTTGTATTCGTAATTCATCTTAGCCGCCGTCTTATCACTCAGCGCATCTTCCTCGTAGAACACGTATCCAACCTCCGGTTTCGTCAGGTAGTAGTCCACCGTGTCATGCAAGTAGATTCCGCCGCCAACAAGCATCTCGCCGGAATAATCTCCGGTTAGTACCACTTCTGCTTTATTCTGCAGCTGTCCGGCCTCAGCGGTGATCGTGATGGACTCATGCAAAATATGACCGGCTACGAGTAAGCTGTCGTATTCTAAGCGGAAAACAAATTTATCGGGTGTCTGTTCGAGGATCTCCCAACGGTCATAGGCACCGCCTATCCAGGTTGTATCATTGGCAATGACTACCATACCTCCGCATCCGCAGGTATGGCCTACTTTGTAGCAATCCAGCCCCTTACCATAGTTAATATGGTATGGCAAGCCCAACACATGCTCGCGATAATAGAAACTATCGACTACCAGCTCGGGCCTCGATTTAAGCCAGAGGTCCACACCGTTGGATGGGTTCTCCGGTCGCAAAGCAGGTCCGTACATACGGAATGCCGCATACTCGTTCTCCCACGCAAAATCATCTTTGCGTTCCGGCACATAACGGCCATACACCTTCGGTTGCACCGCCTCCTTATGACATGCCGTCAACGTGAGGGCGACTAATCCTATTAAAAAAAACTTTTTCATTTGGGTTGACGTCCTATATAAGCGAGAATACCGCCGTCCACGTAGATAATTTGTCCGTTGACCGCATCCGAAGCATGCGAAGCGAGGAAGACCGCTGTGCCGCCTAACTCATCTGCTTCTAACCAACGGCCTGCAGGCGTCTTGGCGCAGATGAACGAATCGAACGGATGCTTGCTGCCGTCTGGCTGCGGTTCACGCAGCGGCGCTGTCTGCGGCGTAGCGATATATCCCGGACCGAGACCGTTGCACTGGATGTTATACTCGCCGTACTCGGAGCAGATGTTACGCGTCAGCATCTTCAAGCCACCCTTGGCCGCTGCGTACGCTGAAACGGTCTCACGCCCCAACTCGCTCATCATGGAGCAGATGTTGATGATCTTACCTTCGCGGCGTTCCATCATCTCCGGCAGTACCGCTGCCGAAACGATATACGGCGCTACGAGATCGATATCAATCACCTGCTGAAACTCCTCGCGTTTCATCTCGTGCATCGGGATACGCTTGATGATACCGGCGTTATTGACGAGGATATGAATGGGGCCTACCTCTTCATGAATACGCTCCACGAGGGCTTTAACCGCCACTTCATCCGTCACGTCGCACACATAGCCATGTGCGTTGTTGATACCTTCTGCACGATAAAGTTCCAAGGCTTTATCGATCGCTTCCTGACTGCGGGCATTGAAGATGATATGCTCCGCACCTGCTTGTGCGAACGCCTTGGCGATAGCAAAACCAATGCCGTAACATGCGCCTGTCACCCATGCGTTCTTTCCTGCTAAACTAAATAAATTGTTCATATATTTTAACCTTATTTGATAAACTGCAATGCACGGTCCAATTGGCAATCCGGCCCATTTCCTTTGTTCCATGTCGCTACGTCAGAAGCCACCTCTATATCCGGATCGACACCATGCCCTTCGAGAATATGTCCGTCCAGCGAAAACGCCACCTCCATGGGAACGTAGCAGAAGACCGGCGTCACACCTTGCACGCCTACATGACCGGCGTAGTTGGTAGTATACCCTTCTGCGCCTACTAGGGCACTGAAGCCGCCGAAAGTACGTGTACCGATAAGCGTGCCGTTGTCTAACATCTTCGTGCCGTACGACGTATGCTCCGCCATACTCACCGAGGCACAGTTACACAAGGTCACGATCGGCGCTGTCACCGTCACATGCGTTTCATCCAAGGTAGGCATGTTCTGCGGCATCACGGGCGAATAGTCATATCGTCCCGTTCCGCGTTTGAAGCGTGCGTCTGTGTTATGATGTCCGCCGGCCGGCAATAAGGCGCCTAAGGCAAATTTGAAATCATTCATGTATCCGCCTCCGTTGGTACGTATATCGATGATCACACCATGCAGGTCACCTGCCTGCTGATGAGTCTGGATGGCATTGAACCATGCCCGCCAGGTTGCCTTCAAGTCATCTATCACCGCTTGCGTACTCGCCGAAGGCGTACCGAAAAGCTCCTCCGTATATTCAGGCTCAAGATAAGCACTCAGTCGGAAACGGTCAAAAGCCAGATAAGCGACCGTTCCGCCGTTACTCTTGAAGAGCACATAGGACAGGTTCATGGCATAGTTCACCAAGGTCGGATCGACCGGCACCAGACCCGGGACCTGCAGGTATTCGTACCGATAGGCTAAGATATTATACGCCGAAACCGCCGCTTGGTCGGAAGAGGTTTGTGTCAAGGCTTGTAATAACTCATTCAGTACCTTGCCGTAGATCGTTAACGAGTCCTGCTCTTCCGGTGTGATCGTTCCGGCAGCTTTTTTATCATCCCATTCGGACACCTGTTCCTGCAACCGCAATACTACCGGCTCCACGCAGGTCTCCAAGGGATTTGTCTGCGAATGACGTTCCTCGATGATATCTCCAGCGTTGCGGTACCAGGTATAAGCAGAGGCGCCTATTGTTTTATTCCGCACCGCTGCATATTCCTCCGATCGCTCCCGCAACACACGCATCTGTCCCGGCGAAGAACCGACATACTTTCCCGTGGCATGGTTCGCCATCCGCACGACCAGATGACCGTCATGCAGCGGCGCCAACACCGAGTCCAATAGATTCTTCAACCGCAAATCACTCACCGCCGTCTGTTGCTTATCCAGATTTTCGAACTTAGGCCGATAGGTGTCGTACACCTGGTCCCAGTCCAAGCCGTTCTCGTACTCAAAATCCCACAACGCATAGTTGGCATTCAAGCCGTACCACATGACGTCGAACTTAGCCGCATAGCTCTTCTCCGCAGAGCCGAACGCCATGTTGTCGTTATACGCATAGTTCAGCACATTGTCGCTCTGCTGACGACAAGACGCCAGCATCAAGGCTGCTACGCATAGGGTATATTTTATGAATCTAAAAGACATAACTTACTCCCGCTTGCATCCCTACCGTGGTATGGTAACGATAGTCCTTCACATGCTGCATATACTGTTTCGTGGCGCTGACCACGCTGTAGTAGCACACGGCTTCCACCTGCATCATCCAATGCGGACGAAACTGATAGAGAATGCCCACACCGCCGGTATAACCGAAATCACCACGTTCGTCCCGTTGCGCATTGAAAATCACCGGTTCAGAGAACTCGTACGAACCCGTACCGCCTACCGACACATAGTCTTTTCCGCTGCGATGACTCGCCAGCCACGCACCGCCATACATGCCCAGATCCACATAGCCACGCACTTTCTTTCCGCCGAAACTGAAGTCCACCGTCACCGGAAAGAGCATATAGTTATTCTCATACCGCACATTCAGCATCCCGGAATATCGGGCACGCGTGTGCCGGTAGTTACGTTGCGCATAATAGGCGCCGGCGCGCAGGCCTAACCAGTCGAAAAAGTTATACTGCGCATACATGCCTGCCGTGCCGCCCCATCCTGCCGGAAAGCGGTAGTCGGTCATGTACTGCTTGTCGATCGCATAGTGATTCCAGGTTGCCCCGCCGTTCACGCCCAGACGCCACATACCGTCCGCCGCCATCGGCATCACGCTCAGCAATCCTACCAAGCACAATATAATCCTTCCCTTTCGCATAGTTTCATTCTAATCCGCTGCAAAGGTACAAAAAAAATTGCATATATGCAAATAAAAAAGAACAAACAAAAAGTATATATATACTATGTATATATATAGTATATGTTGCATTTTTTGCAATTTTAGGCTTCTATCCTATGGGAATCCTATGGGAATGGTATGGGAATCCTATGGTACGGATAGGTAATTGATAGCTAAATCATAGGTAAATAGCACTTTGTTGTATAAAAAAACATCATAAAATTTGCATATATGCCAAAAAAGCAGTAATTTTGCAGCGGCAAAGGTTTGGACAACAACTACAATACGATGATCCGACAGCCAATAATCGATGTTTTGAGAATATGAAACGGATATTGTTCTTTATAACCTTTCTCGCGAATATATGCTCGCTCTCAGCGTGGGACAATGCGCATGGACATATCTTGATAGATAACTTGTACTATGATCTGGACACGGCTTCTTCCACAGCCCGGGTCGTATCTATGGCTACCATAAGAGATTGGATGGAGGGTACGATGTCATCTAACTATCAGGGAATGAAAATGGCGAACATACCTTCTGCCGTCACGTATCGTGATACCGTTTATACTGTCACAAGAATACAGGATTGCGCTTTTATGGGGTGCAGCAGTTTGGACTCTGTCATCATCCCCAATACGGTTACATGGATGGGGAACTTGGTCTTTGCTGACTGTGACAATTTGGAATATATGGAGATCCCGTCTTCCCTGACTTATGTAGGAGCTATGAGTTTCCCTTCCGACCTGACAAAAACCATTCATATCCACTATATGGGTACGTTGGAAGAGTGGTGTAACAAGCCGTGGACGGTTAGCCCTAATTCCAATATAACATGTACCCCGCATGAGTTGTATTTCTACGACACCAAACTGACCGATGTAGTTATCCCCGAAACCGTTACCAACATCGCAGAGGCAACGTTCCGTTGCTGTAGAAGTATAACATCATTGACCACGGGCGACCACCTCGTTTCTATTGGGAATAGCGCCTTTTCAGCTTGTCGCAATCTGGCAAGTATCCATATCGGTAACCGACTCTCGGAGATACAAAATGGGGCTTTTTCTTATTGTGACAGTCTGGTTTCCGTCACGATTCCCGATAATGTCACAACGCTCGGAGAAAGAATTTTCGAGCAATGTCGCAGCCTGACTTATATCCGGTTTCCGGGCGGGCTCGCAAAGATTCCGGATGGCACGTGTAGCGGATGTACCCGTCTGACTACGCTCATCCTTCCTGACACCGTCAGAATCATTGGCAGAAGTGCTTTTGAATCCTGTGCACTGAAGGATTTTGTGCTGCCTGGCAGTGTCACAACAATCCAGCCTTACGCATTCTCTTACCTCCTTTCCCCTTCTGTCACTATTGCGCATGGCAGCGCGTTGGATCAAGTGGGAGAATACGCTTTCTATGGTGGGCAATTGAAAGCCATCTATGTTCCTTGCGGAGAATTGGAGCATTTCCGACAGGTGCTTTCCGACTACACTAAAATCGTCCAATATGGCAAACCGTATAACTTGGTACTGGATGTGCAAAACGGGTATGTTGACCACACGGAAATGCACACCGTCTGTGATAGTATTACACTTAGGGTTTATCCCCTGCGAAACTACCACTTCGTGCAATGGAGCGACGGCAACACTGACAATCCGCGGACGATCTTGTTAAGTCAAGACACTTCTTTGACCGCGGAATGTGCCATCAACGAATACCGGGTGCGTTTCTTCGATTTTTATAAAGAACTACTGGAAGAGCAATGGGTGAAACATGGAGAAGATGCTGTTTTGCCCGAGGCTCCGGTGGTAGAACATTATATCTTTGTCCGTTGGGATCACGATTGCACGAACGTGCAGCAGAAGTTGGATGTATATGCCATGTATAAACCGGATCCGGAAGATATAGGGCATGTTCTGTCGGAAAGCAAGAATCCCGCCAAACTTCTCCAGAACGGTCAAATCCTCATCCTCCGCGGAGAGAAGGTATATACCTTACAAGGGCAAGAGGTGAAGTAAAGGGCGGTGGATAAAAAATACAAATAAATTTGTTTTTTACCGTAAAATCCTTGTGTATTCCAAATATTTGTTGTAATTTTGCAGCCGATTTTAATTGGAGTAGTATGCTTTTGAATATACTGAAATCAAAAATTCACCGTGTACAAGTGACGGAAGCGAACCTCGAATATATCGGTTCGATCACGATTGACGAGGCGTTGATGGAGGCGGCGAATATCTATGCCGGTGAGCGTGTGCAGGTGGTAGATAACAACAACGGATCGCGCCTGGAGACGTACGTCATACCGGGCAAACGAAACAGCGGGTGTATCTGCATCAACGGTGCGGCTGCTCATCTGGTGAACGTAGGCGACACGGTAATTATCATGGCTTATGCGCTCATGGAGCCGGAAGAGGCGAAGACGTTCAAACCGGCTATTGTTTTCCCTACGAATAACAAACTATGAAATTCTTTGAATTACATAGCGAGGCGAAGGGTGTCGGACCAAGGGCCGGTGTGATCCATACGGATCATGGCGATATATTGACGCCGATTTTTATGCCGGTAGGTACGGTAGGTACAGTCAAAGGGGTGCAGCGTAAAGAGTTGGAAGACGACATCAAAGCGCAGATCATCCTGGGCAACACCTATCACCTTTTCCTGCGTCCGGGTACGGAGATTCTGCATCAGGCGGGAGGTCTGCACAAGTTCGAAGGATGGAATAGGCCGATCTTGACCGACAGCGGTGGTTTTCAGGTGTTTAGCCTAACGGATATCCGCAAGATGACGGAAGAGGGTGTTCGTTTCAGCAGTCATATCGACGGCCGTAAACTGCTGTTTACGCCGGAGAGTGTGATGGATATTGAGCGCGAGATCGGTGCGGATATCATGATGGCTTTCGACGAATGTTGTCCGGGTACGGCGGATAAGAAATACGCGAAGGACTCGATGGACCGCACGCATAGATGGCTGGACCGTTGTATCGCCCGTTTTGACAGCACGGAAGACCTATACGGGTATAAGCAGCACCTGTTCCCGATCGTGCAGGGCTGTACGTATCCCGATCTGCGACAAGAGGCGTGCAAGCGTCTAAGGGATCTGGATCGGGACGGCTATGCGATAGGCGGTTTGGCAGTAGGCGAACCGACGGAGGTCATGTACGATATGATCGAGGTTTGCAACGACATCCTGCCGCAAGACAAACCGCGCTACTTAATGGGTGTCGGAACACCGTGGAATATTCTGGAAGCGATTGAACGCGGGGTAGATATGTTCGACTGCGTGATGCCGACGCGAAACGGCCGTAACGGTATGATTTTCACGTGGCAAGGTGTGATGAACCTGCGTAACAAGAAATGGGAGGATGACTTCACGGAACTCGATCCGTACGGTACGAGTTACGTCGATCACGCCTATACTCGCGCTTATGCAAGGCATCTGATCCATGCGCAAGAGATGTTAGGCCTCGAGATTCTGTCGATTCATAATTTGGCATTCTATCTCGATTTGGTGACGCAGGCAAGGCAGCATATCTTAGCCGGCGATTTCAGCGAATGGAAGAAATCTGTGATGCCGGATCTCATGAAGAGGTTATGACGACATGACGTTATGACGACATGACGAAATGAAGAAACTCGATTTTTATATAATCAAAAAGTTTCTGGGCACGTTTTTCTTTAGTATCGTGCTCATTTTGTCTATCGGCATCGTGTTTGACCTAACGGAGAAGATGGACGATTTCTTCGAGAACTCCGTGCCGTTGCGAGAGATCATTTTTGAGTACTACCTGCCTTTCATTCCGTACTATATGAATATGTTCAGTTCGCTGTTCATCTTCATCTCGGTCATTTTCTTCACCAGTAAGTTAGCCGGCAATTCGGAGATCATCGCCATGCATGCGACGGGAATGAGTTACCATCGTCTGATGGTACCTTATGCTTTCTCCGCGGCCCTGCTTTTTGCGCTGAGCATGTTCCTGGGCGGTTGGGTGATTCCGAAAAGTTCCAAGCATATGCTGGCCTTTACGGACAAGTACATAGAGCATTTCACGAGCGAGAACGCACGTAACATCCAGCTGGCGGTGCAACCGGGAACGGTGCTGTATATCGAGTCTTTCCAACGGCAAGCCGGTATCGGCTATCGTTGTTCGATCGAGCAATTCGAGGGTAAGACCCTGGTGCAACGTACGACGGCAGATCGTATCTATTACGACTCGCTGGAATACTGGCATCTGACCAATTATACGCAACGCACCTTCACCGGCATGCGCGAGAGTCTGGAACGGGGCGACCGCAAAGATATCATCCTGCCGATTGTACCGGACGAGTTGTTCATTACCGCCCAACAGGCGCAACAGATGACCATACCGGAGTTGCGGCATTACATGGAGCGGCAACGGCAACGCGGAAGCGGCAACGTGAAAGCGTTTGAAGTGGAGTACCACAAGCGCTGGGCAAGTCCGTTAGGGGCATTTATCATGACCTTACTGGGCGTGACGATGTCGAGCCGGAAAGTGCGCGGCGGTATGGGAAAGAACCTGGGTATCGGTATCGTGCTGACGGCCTTGTATATCCTGTTCTCAACGGTAAGCACGACTTTCTCGGTCAATAATGTCATGTCGCCGTTCTTGGCCGCCTGGCTACCGAACTTCGTCTTCCTGGCGGTTTCGGTTCCGCTTTATATGCGAGCCAGTAAATAACAAGAAAGAGCCCCGAAGGACTCTTTCTTTTTTTGCGGTCAGCGCAATTCGATGCGGCGGCGTTCCGTTGAATCGCCTACTTTGGCGAAGAGTCGGTAGGTACCGGGCTCCAATTCAAATTCTACATAATTGCCGCGCTCCTTGAGGAGCAGTTTTCCTTCCATCGAATAGATTCGTGCTTCCTCCATCTGAGTGGAACAAACCACTAAGGTGTTTTCGCGGAAGCGAACCGTAAAATTATCACTACTCTTTGCAGCCTCCGCTACGATTACACCTGTTAATAAAACGACCACTGTGGTCAATGTTACTAGGATCTTTTTCTTAGCCACAAGGGCACGATTAACTTCGTTTTTCATAACCAATCCTTTCTTTTAACAGACTAATACCTGTTTTTCGTTCGCGCCAATGCGTGGGCATCCCGCGTGTTTCCGCGTACCTTGAGAGCAGGCGTCATCGAAAAACGATGCAAAAGTACTGCGTTTTTTAGAACCCACCAAATATTTCAGGCAAAAAGTGATAAATTTCTACAAAATGCAGATTCGAGTTGACAAATTATCAGCAATGCCATACAAATACTGACATTTTGCTATTTGCGGTTTGCAAAGGCAGGGAGGCAAAATTAAAAAAAGTACAGAAAAACTTGCATATGTGCAATTTTTGTTGTATATTTGCAGCGTTTTTAGTTCACACAGTCTATGAAACGAACTATTCTCCTTTTGATTTTATGTGTATGCGCATGCGCGTATTCGTTACCTGCCCTCGGTTGGGGACAGGAAGGTCACCGTATCATTGCCAAGATTGCGTACGACCATATGAGTAAGAAAGCGAAGCAAGAAGTGGACGGCATTTTAGGTGTCCGCGGTATGATCTATTGGGCGAACTGGCCGGATGAGATCAAATCCGATACGATTTACAAACAGAGCATCAAGGACGGCTGGCACTATCAGGATTTTGCCGGCGGGATGAGTGACAGCCTGATCGCAGACGCCCTTATCCACTATCCGGCAGAGGGTGGAAACCTCTATCGCGCACTCGATTCTATTGAAAAAGAATTGAGAATGGAAAAAGGCAAATTGAAGAATCCGCATACGTTACGTTTTATGGTTCATCTGAGCGGCGACCGGTACTGCCCTATGCATATGGCGCATATGGATGACAAAGGCGGCAATGCGGTGAAAATGAAATGGTTCTCGAGCCACACCAACCTGCATTCGGTATGGGACACCAAATTGATCGACAGCCAGGGGTATTCCTACACGGAGTACGCGCAGATGATCGAGGATATGTACGGCCATGAACGCAAGGCAATTGAGACCGCTACGGACGCCGAACTGCTGGTAGAGAGTTACCATCTGACAGAAGCGATCTACGCCTATCAGCAGACTTGGGACGGCAACACCTATCATTATATCTACCGCTGGCATCAGGACTGCGAACGGCAGCTCTATATTGCCGGCATTCGGTTAGCACAGCTGTTGAACAGCATTTATAAATAACAAACAAACTCTATTTAATTCTTTTATGAGAAAAGTTCTTACTTTGAGCTTGTGTCTATTTGCGGCGTTTAGTCTGTTCGCCCAGACACAGAAAGTGACAGGTATGGTACAAGATGCCAAAACCGGCGAACCGCTGATCGGTGTGTCGATTTTGGAAATGGGTACCACCAATGGTATCGTCACAGATTTGGACGGTAATTTCACCCTCACGGTACAGCCGAATGCGAAGTTACAGTTGACGTATGTCGGTTACCACCCGCTGGAGATCTTAGCGAGTAAAAGTAACTACGGTATCATTCCGATGGAGCCGGAAGCGATTGCATTGGAAGACGTAACGATCACGGGCCAGATGGCTCGTACGCAGCAGACGCCGGTGGCAGTCAGCCAAGTGACGGCGCTGGAGATCGAAGAGCGTCTGGCAGGTCAGGAGTTTCCGGAAGTACTGAAGAACACCCCGGGTGTACATGCCAACGGTCAAGGTGGCGGTTGGGGCGACTCGGAGATCTGGATGCGCGGTTTCGACAACACCAACGTAGCTACGATGATCAACGGTGTGCCGATGAACGACATGGAAGGCGGTACGGTCTATTGGTCGAACTGGCAGGGCCTGAGCGACGTGACTTCTGTCATCCAGACCCAACGTGGTATGGGTGCAGCCAAATTGTCGGCTCCATCTGTCGGAGGTACGATCAACATCGTGACACGTGGTATCGACGCCAAGAAAGGCGGATTCCTCAGCTACGCGATGGGTAACAACGGCTACAACAAAGTAGCGTTCAGCGTCAGCACCGGTTTGATGAAGAACGGCTGGGCGATCACGGTCCTCGGTAGCCGCACCTGGGGTGACGGATATATCCAGGGAACGGGATTCGTCGGATACAGCTATTTCGCCAACATCTCGAAGCGTATCAACGAGAACCATCAGCTCAGCCTCTCCGGCTTCGGTGCTCCGCAACACCACTGGACTCGTCCTTCGGGCAGTTCGGGTGCGTTGACCTTGGCGGAGTGGAACCGTGTAGCGCAGTACATGCCGAGCGGAATGGACAAACGCCAGTACAACCCGTCTTACGGTATCGATAACCGCGGTAACCAAGCCGGTACGAACTACAACGAATACCATAAGCCGCAGATCAGCCTCAACCATATCTGGCAGATCGACGACAACAGTTCTCTTTCTACCACCGCTTACGTATCGATCGGTCGTGGTTTCGGTCGTACAGCGGAGAACGGTCTAAACTCCAAATACAGCTATAGCGACCTCACCCGTGGCGCTTATAACGGCCTGGTAACCACTACCTTCCGCGATGAGACCACCGGTATGTTCGACTACGGCATGGTACAGGATATCAACGCCGCATCCGAATACGGATCGGAACTCGTGATCTGCGAGAACCGTAACTACCACAACTGGGTAGGACTCGTTTCTACGTACGACAAGAAATGGTTCGACTGCCTGGAGTTAACCGCCGGTATCGATGTTCGTTGGTATCAAGGTATTCACCAAGCCGTTATCTCTGACCTCTTCGGCGGCAGCTATTATATCGATGCAACCCGTGCGAGTGTGTTGGCAGAGAACAACCCGAACCGCAATGATCCTAACTGGGTAAACGAGAAACTCGGTGTCGGCGATATCGCTTACCGTGACTACACCGGTACCATCGTGCAGGAAGGTATCTTCGGTAGCTTGGAGTACAGCAAGGATAACCTCTCCGCTTTCGTGAACGCTTCACTTTCACTCAACCACAACTGGCGTACCGACCGTTATTACTATAATAACGTGACCGCGCGTGACTCCGTGGCTCGCTTCGGCGGAACGATCAAGGGAGGTATCAACTATAAGTTCGCGAAACACCACAACGTCTTCCTCAATGCCGGTTTCATCAGCCGCGCGCCGAAATACCAGGCGATCTATATGTCTGTCAGCACCTCGAATGCCATCAACAATGAGGCAAAGAACGAGAAGATCGCTTCGGTTGAGTTGGGTTACGGATTTGAGAACCAATATGCGTCGATCCACGTGAACGGTTATTTCACCGAATGGATGGATAAGACGATGACCAAGTACGGAAACCTCTCCGACCCGGATCAGACAGCATATTATATGAATATGACCGGTGTCAGTGCCCGTCACATGGGTCTGGAGTTCGAGGCGAAAGCCCGTCCTACCAAATGGCTCGAACTGAGTGCGATGCTCTCGCTGGGAGACTGGCAGTGGGATAGCGATTCCGTCATCGGTCGTGCTTACGACGAACACGGCTTTGCCATGACGGCTGACGGCAAACGTACCACGATCGGTGCAGAAGACCATGCATGGGCAAAAGTGAACATGAAGGGTATCCACGTCGGCGGTCAGGCACAGACAACGGCTAACTTCGGCGTTACCTTCAAGCCCTTCAAAGGCTTCCGTATCGGCGGTGAATATACGCTGTATGACCGCAACTACAGTTACTACTCTTTCTCGGGTAGCAACTTGAGCCTCGGCAAGGAAATGAACATCGTTGAGCCGTACCGTTGCCCGTTAGGCGGCAGTCTGGATCTTCGCGCCAGCTACTCCTTCGACATGGGTCCGCTCCGTGCCACGCTTCGCGGAAACGTAACGAACGTGCTGAACCAGTATTACATCGAGAAAGCATGGTCGGCTAACACGGCTACACAGACGATTTCAGAGAACACGAAGGATAATATCTATTTCTTCTACAACAAGGGTCGTCAGTGGAACATTAGTCTCAAACTCCAATTCTAAATAAGTATGAAAGCAAAATATATTTTAGTTGCCGCTTTGGCGTTCGGACTGACGGCATGCGAGAATTATTTCGATGAGAAATACATGGATAACGGCGATCCGCAGATCAAGGTAGTGGAGACGATCGACTATACCCTCAGCTCCGATGACTACAAGACGATCGCAGAGAACAAGGTCAATAAGAAATACGCCGCAGATCAGGACTCGATCAAAGAGACCGATATCTATTCGGCTGCTTTAGCAACCGTAGGAGAGAAACGCTGTTTCAATGAGCTGGCTTCGGCGGACATGTACGTACCGTCGTTCATCTACAACATGTACCCGCAGTTTGACGCAGGCTCGACCTGTAATATTACCTATCTCATCGATGAGGGTCAACCTGCTTATTTGGATCTCTTCAACCAGACCATCCAGTACGAACTCAAAGCCAAGGACTACAAGTCTATCTACGGCGATGAGACCAATTACCTTACCCCAGCCAACGAGAGCAAAGTGACGCTCTTCCTTCCGATGGTCGAGGATGACTACCTCTGCGGAGCAAAATACAACTTCGCCGAAGTGGCCGGCGGCCCGGTTTCCGTCAAGGAGGTGCTGTACCTCTACAAAGACGGTGTGGTTTGGGAAGTCTATTCGTCGGCAGAGGTGAACGCACAGATTTTGCCGGCATCGGCGAACGGTCAGGCAACGAACTGGCTGACAAACACCTATCCCTATGCCGTCACCGACCAGGTAGTGGTACTCATGACTTATAACAAGACCACCAAGCTCTACGAGGCCACCGAATACACCTTCAATGGCGAGACATGGAACGCCACTACCGGAATCGTCGAAGAGACGATGTCGTTCATGCTTGGCGAAGGATGGGCAGCTAACCTCTCCACCTACTACAAACAGGCCGTTGCAGGCGAAGGTAATCTGGGTAAAATCCAGCTCTTCCACTATGATCTCGAAGACGGCATCTCTTATATCTGGCGTTTCGATAACCTCTACGGCATGCGTGGTTCGGCTTATGTAGGCGGTCCGCACTATGGCGAAGGATGGTTTGTGACGCCGAAGATCAAGTTGAAGAACGCCACCTCTCCGGCCCTCTCGTTCGACCATGCACTCAACTATGGTCCGACCGATGAGACCCGTGAACAACAGATCACCGTTTGGGTTTCTACCGACTTCGTCGATGATGCCCAAGCCGCTACATGGACCCAACTGCCGTGGAACGAATGGAACGGCAAGACCGGTGTACCGGATGCGAACAGCTGGACATACTACAACTCGGGACGCATGGACCTCAGCGCTTGGAATAACCAAACGATTTATATCGGTTTCCGTTACAAGACCGAAGCCGGACAGACTTGTCCGACATGGGAGGTAAAGAATATCCTTGTCAGCGAACCGGAAGAAAGTGAAAAGTAAAAAGTTCATAGTGATTGTAGGTTTGTGTCTGCTTGCGTTTCGTGCGCAGGCAGGCACGAACTTGCAGATCTACTACGACTTCGGTAGTGTCGGTACAGCGTGTCCGAACCAACGGTCACAACGCGTGACAACGACCCTGGAGCTCTTCTATCCGGATAACTGGGGTTCGACTTTCGCATTTGTTGACCTGGACTTCGCGATCACGCCCAACGACCCGAAGAACACACCTTTCATGGCCTATACGGAAATTGCACGATGCCTCAATTTCTGGCAGAAGACAGCCCTCAAAGACCTGAGCCTACAGGTCGAATATAACGGAGGACTCGGCGTCTTCAAAGATCCCGTCGGAGACATCCGCGGATATGGCATCAACCATGCGGCATTGGTCGGACTCAACTACTGTCTGCACACGGCCGACTATAAAAACATCTTCAATCTGGAGCTGCTATACAAATACATAGCCGACCCGGATAACAACATTCAAAACCAAGCGCCGCTGCAATTCACGTTTGTTTGGGGCTGCGACGATTTCTGTACGCTGCCCGGTCTCCGTTTCTCCGGATTCCTGGATATATGGGGGCAACGCTTCGGCGGACAGCAGTCGTTCGTGATGATCAGTGAACCGCAGCTATGGTACAACGTAGGGCGCTGGTTCAAATGCCCGAACCTGAACGTCGGTACGGAGATCGAGTTCAGCTATAATTTCTCGGGGTCGGGATTTATGGTGAACCCGTGCTTGGGTATCAAATGGAACTTTGACTAAAACAATAAGGGCTGTCCATTCGGGCAGCCCTTTCCTTTCACTTTTCACCTTTCACTTTTCACTTTTACTGGTGTTGCTCGCGGAGCAGGTCATTCACCGTCTTCACCGGGTTGAAGGTCGATACCGGCACTTCGACGAAGATCGTGTTCCAGCGACTCATCGCGCCGTTCCACAAGCCCGGCAACTCAAGCGCAAGGAGTTCCTTACCATCTTTACTCTTATTGGAGATAAAGCCTGTCTGCGGATCGACATACTTCGGCAGGTCAAACGGCTTGCCTTCGTAGTCACGGATCGCACAAACGAGATCCACCGGATTGAAGTGCGTACTCTGCTTCATGAGTTCCGGATCGCTGATCTGCGTGGACTCCAGGATCTGGCAAGAGATAGAACCGTCGGCTTCACGAACCAAGAACGGACCACCACCGGGTTCGCCCGTGTTCTTTACCACACCGCAGACACGAATCGGACGATTCAGTTTAGCACGCTCTTCGTCACTCAGGTTCGGATCCTTCAGTGCCTCGAAGATACGTTTCTGCTCGGTCACAAGCACACCGGCCAGGATCTGTTTGTAACGGATCGTATCTTTCTTCAGACGATCAGGCACCACATTGTCGATATTCTTGATGAAAACGATATCCGCGTCCTGCTGATTCAGGTTCTCGATCAGCGCACCGTGACCACCCGGACGGAAGAGCAACTTACCGTCATTCGTTCTAAACGGCGTACCATCAGGATTAGCAGCCAGCGTATCCGTACTCGGCAACTGCTCCGAGAAGGTCACATCGTACTTCACATTGTATTTCTCTTCGAACTTAGGCAGGTTCTCCGCGATATGCTGACGGAAAAGCGGCAGATGGTCATGACTAACCGTAAAATGCAGATATACAGTCGGTTTCTCACCATCCTTAGCCGGCTCCGCACAGTACAAGGCACCTTCTACGAGATGCTCCAACGCAGGCGTACGCGCGCCGTCACGATATTTATGGAAGAGAAGCAGACCCTTCGGCAGCTCACCATAGTGCATGTCGTTTAGCAGATAACGCACCGCGTCCTGACCTTCCTTTCCTGCTAATTGCGGACCAAAAGCGAATTGATCTTTGTGCGCCAGGAAATCCTGAATGAACGGCGTCTCAATACCATCTTCCAAGTACTGGAAAAGGTTCTTGAACATACGACTTGCTGCACCCGAAGCCGGAACGAACTTAAGGATCTTATGTCCCTCTGCCAAGTACTGCTGCCATGCGGCGATATACTCCTCCTGCTCCGCACGTTTCGGAGCCAAGATCCCCTTCTTCGTCGAAGCGGGAGCCACGATGTCTAATTCCGGAAAACCGTTTCGGAAACACTCCAACTGTGCCTCCGCCTTCTCTACCGAGATGCCGCGAGCCTGCAGTTGCTCGAGGTCTTGTGCACTAAAATTGTTCATGGTTCAATAGATTAAAAATTTAAATTTGGCGCAAAGATACAAAAAAATTTGCATATACCAAAATATTTTTGTAATTTTGCGAAAAATTTTACAATTATGATTTTAATTGCCGATAGTGGAAGTACAAAGGTGCATTGGTGTCTGGTCACAGCAAGTGGTCAGTGCTCCGATGTGTTCACCGACGGAATCAATCCGCTCTTCCAGACCACGATTGCTATGCAGAACAGCATCAGCAACCAGTTATTGCCGCAAATAGCGCCGCTTTTGTGGGCCGGTACACTCACGCACGTCTTCTTTTATGGCGCGGGATGCACGCCGGAGAAAAAAGGCTTTGTCAAAACCGCACTGGAGGCTGTTTTCAAGAAAGCCGAAGTGCATGTCGAGTCCGATATGCTGGGTGCAGCGCGGGGCTTGTTAGGGCATAACGAAGGCGTGGCCTGTATCCTCGGTACGGGGTCCGGCAGCTGTTTCTACAACGGCGAGACGATCGAATGGTGCGTGCCTTCGTTGGGGTATATCTTAGGCGACGAGGGTTCGGCAGCCGTCCTCGGCAAACGTCTCGTGGGCGACCTGCTCAAGAATCAATTGGGCGATGACCTCAAGGACGCTTTCTTCAAGGAACATGAGACCTCGATGGCGGAGATCATCGAGAAGGTCTATCGTCAACCCTTCCCGAATCGCTTCCTCGCCAAACTCTCCAAGTTCTGCGCCGACCACATCGACGATAAGCGTATTCACGACCTCGTCTATGACCATTTCGTGCAATTCATTCGCCGCAATCTGGTGCAGTACAAGACCGACCAACCGATCGGCTTCGTCGGCTCGATCGCCTATTACTACAAGCCCATCCTCGAAGAAGCCATGAAAGCAGAAAACCTGCCGCTTGGCACGATCCTCAAGGATCCCATCGAGGGACTCAAAGAATACCACCAGAATTTCGTCGTTCCGACAACGGAATAAATTTGAAATTTGATATTTGAAATTTTATGATATCTACTTTCTATCTGCCGGGCAGAGTTTGCTCGACAAAAGCGATTCGCGAGATCGCCCAAAAAGCCTCAACGGCCTACACCATAATCTGTCTCAAACCCGAGATTGAATGGGTCTATCTGGGGCAGGAACGAATGATACAAGTCATGGAGATGTCCGGCGCCACGATGGTCTATGCCGACCATTTCGCCAAGATCAATGACGTCGTTACACAAGCACCCGTGATCGACTACCAGATAGGTGCACTCCGCGACGATTTTGACTTCGGTGCCGTACTGCTGTGGAATACCGCAAAACTCAAAGCCATCGTCGCCCAAATGGACACAGACTACGAGTTCGCAGGCCTCTACGATCTTCGTCTCCGCGCAGAAAAACTCGAGCATATACCGGAGTACCTCTACTACGAAGTAGAGACCGACACCCGCAAGTCCGGCGAAAAACTCTTCGACTACGTCGATCCGCACAATCGGCAAGTGCAGATCGAGATGGAAGCCTGCGTCACCGCGCACCTCAAACGAATCGGTGCGTATCTCAAACCCGGTGCGTATAAAGCCCTTCCTTCAGCCGAAGAATACCCTGTAACCGCTTCCGTCATCATTCCTTGTAAGAACCGCGCCCGCACGATCGCTGACGCCGTACATAGTGCGCTGAATCAGCAAGTACGTGCACCCTACTCCTTCAATGTCATCGTCGTAGACGATAACTCGACCGACGGCACCGCAGAGAAGATTCAAGCGATTCAGGACGATAAACTCATCTATATCGCCCAGGACAAGACCTGGCACGCGATAGGCGGCAACTGGAACGTCGCCATTCATGACCCGCGTTGCGGCAAATATGCCATCCAACTTGACTCCGACGACACCTATTTCGATGAGACCACCGTGCAGAAGTTCATTGACACCTTCGCCGGTTTAGAACCGGAGCAAGATATCCATGCGGCTCCCCGTTACGGCATGGTTATAGGAACGTATCAGTTGACTAACATGGCAGGCGAGATTCTTCCTCCGGGTGTGATCGACCACCGCGAATGGACCGATGATAACGGACGAAATAACGCCCTCCGTATCAACGGTCTCGGTGCACCGCGCGGCTTCTATGTACCGCTCCTTCGCACGATCAACTACCCGACGACCAAGTACGGCGAAGACTATGCCGTCGGCCTGCGAATCTCACGCGACTATCCCATCGGCCGAATCTATGACGTCGTCTATAACTGCCGCCGCTGGGAAGACAACTCCGACGCTAACTGCGACATCGTCGCCATGAACCGCAATAACTGGTACAAAGATCGGTTACGTTCATTCGAGTTGGTGGCTCGAATGAACAATTGTAAATTGTAAATTGTACATTAGAGTTGGTATATTAACTGCGCCGCATATCGAGTTTGAGCAGCGGGAACAGACATTCATTCTAAAGAATGTCCGTATCGGTATTGGTTTTCATTGGGATCGCCATGAAGACCAAGAGTTCGCCGGACAACTTGAGATTCGCGACAACGCCGACGGCACCCAAACAGCCATTAATACCATCGATTTGGAGGACTACCTCTGCTCCGTTATCTCTTCCGAGATGAACGCCAATAGTCCGATGGAACTGCTCAAAGCACATGCCGTGATCAGCCGTTCCTGGGCCATTCGCGCCATGCAAAAACCGAATCATGAAGGCTACGACGTCTGTGCCGACGACCATTGTCAACGCTACGAAGGTTTACTCCGAATGAATGAACGTGCCGTAGAAGCCGTTAACGCCACAAGAGGCCAAGTCCTAATGTTCGGCGATGAGATCTGTGACTGCCGTTACTACAAATGTTGCGGCGGACGCACCGAGATCTGGCGAACCTGCTGGGAAGATATCGATGTACCCTATATTCAGTCCGTGCAATGCGATTACTGCAAAAGCCCTTCGCCCAAAGTTCTGCGCCTCGTCCTTAATGACTACGATCAAGAGACCAAAGACTTCCGGGACTGGACGGTGAAATACACAGACGCGGAATTAGATGCTATCATCGCTGAGAAGTCCGGTATGGATTTTGGGCATATAATCGCCTTAGAACCCCTTCATCGCGGTGCCTCAGGACGAATTGACAGCCTCAAAATAGTCGGCACCAAACACACCGAGACCATTGGCAAGGAGCTGAAGATCCGCTATTGGCTCTCCAAGTCCTGCCTCTATAGTTCATGGTTCGAAGTCTCGCACGAAAACGGCCTATGGACGCTGAATGGTCACGGCTGGGGACACGGTGCCGGACTATGCCAGATAGGGGCAGCCGTTATGGCCTCCGAAGGACATCCTTACGAAGAAATACTCAGTTATTATTATGTCGGTAGCCGACTTAGCGCTCCAGCGCAATAAATACAAGCACCTCAGCGACGACGAATGGCGTTGGTTTCTCCAGCAGGTCGAGGGCAAGGAGCGGACAGCGGAAAAACTGCCCACGTTTGCTTCTATTCCCGACTACTGGTATCCCGTCCGCCTTAGTTGCGAACAATGCAGCAGTGAGCTAGCCGCCCGATACAAAGCAAGCCTTGTTAGCGGCGAAAAAATGGCTGATCTTACAGGAGGCTACGGAGTCGATACCTATTTCTTGAGCGAAAACTTCACCCACACCGACTACGTCGAGCAGAACGCCGAGCTATGCCGCATTGCGACCCATAACTTTGCCCATAAGCCGATCACGATCCATAACACCTCCGCCGAAGAGTTCCTCACCTCAGCCGGCCAATACGACCTTATCTTCCTCGATCCGGCCCGTCGCGACTCGCATGGCGGTAAGGTCTTTCGTCTCGAAGACTGCACACCCAATGTAGTCGAATTACTCCCTACCCTTCTCACTCACAGCAAACGCGTCCTGCTCAAACTATCCCCTATGCTCGACCTCACGCAGGCCATCCATGCCTTGTCTGCAGTCACATGGGACATCTACGTCGTCGCCATCAAGAACGAAGTCAAAGAACTATTATTAGTAAGCGGCGGTTCAGGCCAAATAACCGCCATCGATCTCGCCCAACAAGACCAAGCCTTCACCTTCACCCGCGAAGAAGAGTCTAACAGTCCTTTCAATTTTCACCTTTCACCTTTCAACTTCCTTTACGAGCCTTCTGCGGCGATATTAAAGGTTGGGGCATACAAACTCATAGCCGAACGATTTCATCTTCTTAAATTGGATGTAAACACGCATCTGTACGGATCAGAAGAGTTAGTCTCCAACTTCCCGGGTCGTGTTTGGCGTATTACGGAGGAGCAAGACCTCAAGCAGGCAAACGTCCTCTGCCGCAATTACCCGCTCACGCCCGAAGCCCTTAAGAAAAAACTGCACCTTCGGGATGGGGGTACAGCCTTCGTGATCGGCTGCCGTGTTGCCGGCAAACCAACCTTATTCTTCGCCGAAAGGGTATAAATTTCAAAATCACGGGATATATACAAAGTATATATAAGGTGTGGTATGATACGATATAGGCCTTACTTGATCCCTATATGCTCCCTATTTATCCCAGCGGATTAAAGATATCCATGCCAAAGGCAGCGGTAAAAGCGTCAGTTTTGCGCAAGTTCTCGGCAATGTCGAGTTGGATGCCGAGACCGGGAGTCATCAGTAAGATACGATCGCTGAGGGCGAGAGCCAAGTCGAGTTCGTGCGTAGAAATCAATATCGTCTTGCCTTGTTCGTGCGCAAGGGTACGCAGGAGACGCAAAATCAATATTCTATGCGGCAGATCGAGGTGTGCGGTGGGTTCATCCAAAAGGATGATCGGTGTCTGTTGCGCGAGGGCTTTAGCGATTAAGATACGCTGCTTCTCACCGTCCGAATGCGCGTTAAAGAAGGTTTGAGAGACAGATGTATCTGCAAAGCCGACTTGTCGAAGGGATGCATCAATAATCGCTTCGTCCTCTTTCTTTAAACCATCCAAGAAGGACGAATACGGATAACGGCCTAACGCGACCACGTCATGAACAGTCGTATTATCCATCGAGAGACGTTCGGTGAGAACAAGGGCGATATTCTTCGCGTCACTATGCGTATATTCGCCGCCAAGCGCTGGTTGCAATCCTGCGAGCGTGCGTAAGAGGGTCGATTTACCACAGCCGTTAGGTCCGAGCATGCAAACCATCTCGCCGGCGTTCAGCGAGAAAGTGAGGTCACGTTGGATAACGGTTTCTCCGTACCCGATTGTCAGCTTATTCGTAGAAATAGATACGTTGGACACGACGGCTTACAGAGGTTAAAATTTCGTATGTGATTGTTCCGAGTTTATCGGCGAGTTCTTGCAGCGGCATATGTTCTCCGAACACTTCCGCGATATCGCCCGGACGGGCATCGGCGCCGGTCACATCGATCATAGCTTGGTCCATGCACACGTTTCCTACCACCGGACAACGTTTGCCACGCACCCACACTTCGCCGCCGTAGTTCGAGAACCGACGATCGAAACCATCGGCATAGCCGATAGGAATGACCGCGATCGTGCGATCTTCGGTGAGCGTCGTGTGTCGACCATACCCGATCGTCTCACCCGCTTTGACGGTCTTGACGGAAAGGATGGTCGTCTCCAAGGTACAGACATTGCGTAACTGAGCACCCGCGAACGAGAATCCGTACAGACCTATACCCAAACGGCACATATCGAATTGGAAGTCAGAGAATCGCTCGATGCCTGCACTATTACAAATATGTTTAATGATCGGATAGTCAAGACCTGCCTTGAGTTCTTCGGCACAGCTGTCGAAATACTTGATCTGCGAAAGGGTAAAGTCATCAAACTGCGCCTCGTCGCTGCCTGCCAAATGGGAGAAGACAGACGCTACTCGCACGGCTTTCTGATGCGTCAGACGGTCGATCAACCAAGGCATATCTTCCTTGTAAAAACCAAGTCGGTGCATACCCGAATCGATCTTGATATGAATCGGAACGTATTCCAAACCCTTCGCCTGAGCAGCCGCAATAACGGTCTTGAGCGATTGGTGAGAATAGACATTCGGTTCAAGGTTGTTTTCCAGAATCAGATCCATCGACGCCACCTCCGGATCCATGATAATAATCGGCAGCGTGATACCTGCGCGACGCAGTTCAACACCTTCGTCTGCCACCGCAACCGCCAAGTAATCAACGAGTCCGCTTGCTTGCAAAGCCTTACTTACTTCGACGCTTCCGGCGCCGTACGCAAAGGCCTTTACCATGCAGGTCAACTTGGTAGTCGGCTTTAGTTTGGAACGGAAATACCGAACATTATCGATGAGTGCTGAAAGGTTCACTTTCAAAACCGTCTCGTGGGTCTGCTGAAGTATTCGACTCGCGATCGTCTCTTCGTCATAACCCAAGGCCCGCAAAACTGCCGCACAAGTACGCACGTTCTGGTGGGTAGGATCTTCTATGATCGTCTTCGAATGCACGAAGAGTTTCATCTTCTCTTCGCGTTTCTGCTCCAAGGATGCAAAATTCTCATCGTGTTCATGACCGATATAGGTGATCACACCGATCGTCGGACGAATGATCTTCTCGAGTTTCTCCATCTCACCGGGTTGCGAGATACCTGCCTCAAAAATCGCCAAATCAGCCTTGCTATCCGCTAATTGCCAAACGCTCAAAGGGACACCAATCTGCGAGTTATACGATTTCGGACTCCGCACGATGGTATAGTCGTCCTTGAGCAGCTGGTAGAGCCATTCCTTCACCACCGTCTTTCCGTTCGAACCCGTGATACCGATCACTGTGCCCCTGAACTGCTCACGTACATACGCCGCCAGTGCCTGCAACCCAGCCAAAGCATCGCCGGTCACGAACGCCTTCACACCTTTCGCCTCCAACTCCGGTATATACTTCGCCCCATCGTTCTTGTCGGTCTTGATGGCAAAGAACAAAGTTTTCTCCGGCTCTGCGCCCAACTGACGGCTGTCCGTCAATAAATGACGGATCTCCAATGAATCATCGCCCACAACGGTCGCGATGCCTCCTATTGCTTGTTTTATCTCAGATAATTTCATATTCGAGTGCAAAATTACTGCTTTTTTTCGAATTATGCAAAAAAAACTTCTTAAATCTTGCACATATCGTAAAAAATGTGTACCTTTGCCGCCGATTTTATTTTGCGCGAGTATGCGCATATGCGAAAAGCATGGAATATAAGTACATAAATAAGATTGATTCGCCGGCAGATTTGAAGAAGATTCCTGTGGAGAAGTTGCCGAAAGTATGTGCGGAATTGCGGGATTTTATCATCGAGGCGCTGAGTAAAAACCCCGGCCATCTGGCATCGTCGTTGGGTGCTATCGAGTTGACCGTAGCCTTACATTATGTCTTCGATACACCGAACGATAAACTGGTCTGGGATGTCGGCCATCAGGCTTATGCCCATAAGATCCTCACCGGCCGTCGCGATCGTTTCCATACCAATCGGCAGTTCAAAGGCCTAGCACCTTTCACGAACCCTGCCGAAAGTGATTATGACGCGTTCATCGCCGGCCATGCAAGCAATAGCATATCTGCGGCTTTAGGCCTTGATATTGCTAATTCAAAATTAAAAAAATTATCTCGCAACGTAGTGGCTATTATCGGTGACGGCGCTATGACAGGCGGTTTGGCCTTCGAGGGACTGAACAACACCTCGATGGACAAGAACAACCTGCTCATCGTGCTGAATGACAACAACATGGCCATCGACCCCCTAAAAGGCGGTTTCACGCAGTACTTAGTCGATCTGACGACCAGCGAGACCTACAACCGTTGGCGGTGGAAGCTATACCAATTGGCGGTCAAACTGCATATCATGAACGAGGAGAAACGGCAACGAATCGTTCGCCGCAACAACAACTGGAAAGCCGCGCTCAGCAAGCAACCCAGCAATATTTTCACGGGTCTTAATATCCGCTATTTCGGTCCTACCGACGGTCATGACGTAGTAGGTTTGGTGCGTATCCTGAATGAGATCAAGAACCACCGCGGCCCCAAAGTACTGCATATCATCACGAAAAAAGGTAAAGGCTACGCCCCTGCTGAGAATGACCAGACTGTTTGGCACGCGCCGGGAGAGTTCAATGTTGCGAACGGCGAACGGCTAACAGCCAATAGCCCGGACGTCCCCTTGTGGCAAGAGGTCTTCGGCGAGACGCTCTTAGACCTTGCCAAACGCAACGAGAAGATCGTCGGCATCACGCCGGCCATGCCGTCCGGCTGTTCGATGAGTATTATGCAGAAAGAGATCCCCGATCGCGTCTTCGATGTCGGCATCGCCGAAGGACATGCCGTGACCTTCAGTGCCGGTCTCGCTAAAGCAGGCATGGTGCCTTACTGCAATGTCTATTCCACGTTCCTGCAACGTGCCTACGATAATATCGTGCATGACGTAGCCTTACAAAACCTGCATGTCGTCTTCTGTATCGACCGTGCCGGTATCGTCGGAAACGATGGCGCCACGCACCACGGACTCTTAGACCTGGCGTACTTACGCCCCATCCCCAACATGCAGATCTGTGCCCCGCGTACCGCCGAAGATCTCAAGCAGATGTTGACCCTCGCCGAGACCTTAGAAGGCCCTGTCGCAATCCGTTATCCGAGAGGCCGCACTCCGAATCTCGATATCTTAAGATCTCGCGATGTCGAATACGGAAAAGGCATCCAACTACGTGACGGCAAGGACATCGCGGTCCTGACGATCGGTGCTATCGGCAACCCCATGAGCGAAGCCATCGAGGCTTCCGGCCTCAACATCGCCCACTACGATATGCGTTGGCTCAAGCCTTTGGACGAAGAGATCTTGCACGAAGTAGGGCGGCATTTCAAGACCATCGTGACCGCCGAAGACGGAATGATCGCCGGTGGTTTGGGCAGTGCGGTATTAGAATGGATGGCCGACCACGGATACAGTCCACGCGTCGTACGTTTGGGCGTACACGACCAATTTGTAGAACACGGCTCTACCAAAGAGCTATACCATATGTTACAATTAGACAAGGAGGGATTATTATGCGCATTGTTATCGCTGGCGCCGGAGAAGTAGGCACACACTTGGCGAAATTGCTTAGTCGCGAAGATATGGAGATCAGCCTTTTGGACGAGTTACCTGAGCGTTTAGGTGACTTGAGCGCCAACTACGACATGTTAACCAAAGTGGGCAACCCCACCTCGATCCACGACCTACGCGAAGTAGGCGTGGGAGGTTGCGACCTCTTCATCTCCGTCACGCCGCACGAAACAGAGAATATGACCGCGTGTCTCATCGCGAATTCCTTAGGTGCCAAGCGCACCTTAGCGCGTATCGACAACTACGAGTACCTGCTACCGGAGAACAGAGCGTTCTTCGAGAAAATGGGTCTGAACCACCTCATTTATCCGGAGGTACTGGCTGCCAATGAGATCGAAGCCAGTCTGCGCACCAACTGGATGCGCTATCATCTGCAGTTAGGTCAAGGAGCATTGGAACTCTGTGTCATCAAGGCCCGTTCAACGGCCAAGATCTTAGGCCGCCCCTTCTCTTCGGGTATCTATAACCACGGTAAATACCGCATTGTAGCCATCAAGCGCGAACAAGAGACGATCATCCCGAGAGGTACGGACTGCGTACTGGAGAACGATCTCGTTTACTGCGTTTGTCCCAAAGAGAACATGGAGTTTATGCGCGAAGAACTCGGCAAATCCAAACGGGAGATCAATAATGTCATCTTCTTCGGCGGCGATCGTATTGCCCGTAAGGCAGCTACAGAACTCACGGACGAGATGAGCATCAAGATCATCGAGAAAGACCGCGCGCTATGCGACATCTTAAGTGAGAAAGTACCGAACGCCCTTATTATCAATGCCGACGGCTCCGACATGGACGTGCTCAAAGAAGAAGGCATCCAGGACGCCGACGCTTTTGTAGCCGTGACGGACAGCAGTGAAGCCAATATCTTCGCCTGCCTGGCTGCCAAACGATTCGGCGTACGCAAGACGATCGCGGAAGTCGAGAACCTCGATTATATCCCGATGGCCGAAGGTCTGGATATCGGTACAGTCTTAAACAAAAAAACCATCGCGGCCAGCTATATCTACCAGATGCTATTGGACGCTTCGGTTCGCGGCGTGCATAACTTAACGAGTGCGGACGCCGAGATCGTGGAGTTCGATGCCAAAGAAGGCAGTATCGTCACCAAACGCAAGGTCAAAGACCTCGATCTGCCTGCCGAAGCAACCATCGGCGGTATTGTTCGTGCCGGCGAAGGAATTCTGGTCAACGGCGACACGCAGATCATCCCGAACGATACGGTCGTGGTGTTCTGCAAAAGTCATGTGATACGTAACTTAGAGCGATTCTTTAAATGACACGATTGTTCAACTGGCGGATCGTCTTTAAGACGATGGGAGTGCTGACCACTCTTGAGGCGCTGTTTATGTTAGTGCCCACCTTCACTGCGTGGTGGTACGACGAACCGGACTTCGGTGCGTGGATCGTATCGAGTGCGGTGACGTGGTTGAGCAGTTGGTGGATGGTAGCTGCCGGTCGTAAGGCTGAGAAACGCGTCGGCGAACGCGAAGGCTATGTCATTGTAGCCACTATCTGGATCGTCTATTCGCTCTTCGGCATGTTACCCTTCTGGCTCAGCGGCACCCTTCCTGCCCTCACCGACGCTTGGTACGAAACGATGGCAGGCTTCACCACAACGGGTTCTACCGTCTTCACAGACGTAGCAGCCCAACCTCATTCGATCCTCCTCTGGCGATCACTGATGCAGTGGATAGGCGGTATGGGTATTATTGTGCTCAGTGTCGCTATCCTACCCATGTTCGGCCTCGGCGGCATGCAGCTCTATAGCGCCGAAGTGACCGGTGTCAGCTACGAGAAACTCAGCCCGCGTATAGCCGACACAGCCAAACATATGTGGATCACCTATATCGGCCTCACGGCCGCTGAAGGCATCTTACTCTGGCTATGCGGTATGGGTAAGTTCGATGCCGTGTGCCATGCACTCAGTACCATCTCTACCGGTGGATTTGCCACCCATAATGACAGTGTGATGAGTTTCGGTCCTGCGATCCAATGGATCATCCTTGTGTTTATGTTGCTGTCGGGTATCAACTTCACCCAACTGATCTATGCCTTCCGCGGTAAACCTCAACGCATGTTCCGCGATGAAGAGACACGCTGGTACGTCTGTGCCTGTCTTATCGCCGGTATCGTTTTGGCAATAGGACTGTTGATCACTACCGGCAAATTAGATAGTTTCCGTCTGGGACTCTTCACCTCGATTGCCACGATCACCAGTACCGGTTTTGTAGCGACGGATTATATGTTGTGGCCTCCTGTTTTATGGGTTATTGTCTTCTTCCTCATGTTCACCGGAGGTGCGTCGGGTTCAACCGCCGGAGGTATGAAATGGGTGCGTTTAGCTATCTTCGCCAAGGCTGCTAACGCTGAAATCCAACGTCGTATTCACCCGAATGCCGTCATCCCTGTGCGTTTCAACGGTCACACACTCCGCGAACAAACGACCAGTAATATTATGGCGTTTATGTTCTTCTATTTGGCAATCATCGTGTTAGCGACCCTCTGGTTCTGTGGCTGTGGTATCGGTTTTGACGAGTCCTTAGGCATCGCCGTTTCGATGATCGGAAACGTCGGCGTCTCGATCGGTCAATGGGGTTCAAGTGGTTGCTATGCAGCCTTGCCGGTAGCTGCCAAATGGGTAGCCACCTTTGTCATGCTGATCGGTCGTCTGGAGATCTTCACGGTTTTGTTATTGTTCAGCCGCGCGCTTTGGAAAAAATAAGATGAAACCGTATCAAGTTCTGATTTTCATAGCCGTGGTAATGAGTCTGTTGGGAGTGCTCTATAAAGCATTTCCAAACGGACAATTGTTACATAAACAGCCTACAGAACTCAGTATGGAGGTTTCAGACAATGATACGATCGAAGAGTTTCCGGTTTTTGCAGAAGCAGAAGTCGAAGTAGAAACCGATACCGTCATTCCGCAAGAACCCAAAGTTATCATCCCGAAGGTAGCCGTAGACTCAACAACCGACAGTCGCGTCTTCTTGCAGTCTTTCTATGCCTCTTTGGCAGAAAGCAACCACAAAGTGGTGCGTGTCCTCCATTACGGCGACAGCCAGATCGAAGAGGACCGAATGAGTCAACAGATACGCGAAGCCTTGCAGAACAAATACGGTGGTTCAGGAGTCGGTTTATTGCCTTTGGCACAAACCATACCAAGTCGTACGGTCAAGCAACAGTTACGCATGAACGACCGTTGGATTCAACCGGCCCAAGGTCCCAAACGCTATCTGGTCTATGGCCCCAAACGCGATCAACGCGAAGACGGATTATATGGCGTAATGGGTCAAGTAGCGGTCATGAACGACAGCCTGGTTAAAGGCAGCGAAGAGCTGACCGCAGTTTGTACGCCTCTTGATGGCAGAAAAAGATACACTCAATGGCGCGTGTTTGCCGATAGTGCCATCCGCTATTCCTTTGCCGGCGACAGTGTATTCCTCAGCGGACAAGGCAAAGTCTATGGACTTTCCCAACAAAGCGATACAGGTGTTATCGTCGATAACATCCCCATGCGCGGCTGTCTCGGTTTGGTATTCACGAAGATGGATCGGGAGCAGTTAGTCACTTTCTACCGCGAGCAAAATGTACAACTGATCATTATGCAGTTTGGCGGCAACGCCATTCCGTCGAACAAGAACCCGGGCACGATCCAAGGCATCGTCAAAGGACTTCGGCAACAAGTGCAGTACTTGCGTACATGTGCACCGCAAGCATCGATTCTCTTTATCGGCCCCAGTGATATGCTCACCCAGATAGACGGCGAATGGCAGCCCTATCCGATGGTGCCATATATGGATAAGTTATTGCGAAAGATGGCCTTGGAAGAGAATATCGCCTATTTCAGCCTCTACCGTTGGATGGGCGGCGCAGGAAGTATGGCGCGGTGGCAAGAGATCGGTTTGGCTGGTTCAGACGGTGTGCATTTCACGCGCAGTGGAGCACGCAAGGCCGGCAATGCCGTAGCAGAGTGGATGTTGGAAGGTGAAAGGTGAAAGGTGAGAGGTGAAAGAGATCTTAAACTACATATTTGCTTTTAACGCGGAGAGCCCTTTGCTTTTCACGCAGTTTTATTTCTGGGGCTTCTTCGCTTTGGTGTACGCACTATTTGCCTTAATCATGGACCGAGTTCCGGATTCTTTAGGCAACAAAAAACTGCACCTTCGCAATGTGTATCTTATGTTCGTCAGTTGGTTCTTCTATTATAAAACCAGCGGACTTTTCCTATTGATCCTACTCTTCGTCACCCTCTCCGACTGGCTCATCGCGCAACGGATTTACAAGACCAAGAATAAGTTCTGGCTATGCCTATCCGTTGCCATCGACTTAGGTTTCCTCGCTTACTTCAAGTACGCTTATTTCTTTACTGATGCGTTCAATGACCTTTTCGGCACAAGCTATTCCATCGTAGATAAGATCATCTTACCGGTCGGCATTTCGTTCTATATCTTCCAAGTCATCTCGTACACGGCAGATGTCTACCGGGGACGTATTCAACCGGTTAAGAATATACTTGATTTCGGGTTCTACGTGAGTTTCTTCCCGCAACTCGTAGCCGGTCCTATTGTGCGGGCAGAAGAGTTCATTCCGCAACTATACAAACCCTTCCACCTCAGCCGCAGAGCCTTCGGCATTGCCGTCTTCTGGATCATTAACGGCCTGGGCAAGAAGATTATTATGTCGGATTTTCTGGCGGTAAACCTCATCGACCGTGTATTTGATAACCCCTTACTCTTCTCCGGCTTTGAGAACCTCTTCGCACTATTCGCATACTCGCTGCAAGTCTACGCGGATTTCTCGGGTTATACAGACATTGCCATCGGTGTAGCAATGCTTATGGGCTTCTATCTGCCGATGAACTTCAACTCGCCCTACAAATCCCAGAGTCCGCAAGAGTTCTGGCGGCGTTGGCACATGTCCCTCGGACGCTGGCTAAAGACCTATCTGTATATTCCGTTGGGCGGTAATAGAAGCATTGGTTTCGGCACCTATTTCTGGGTAACGGTCATTGCACTGGTATCAGCGTCCCTCACCGGTTGGTGGCTAGGCATCATGATCCCTTATGCCGTGCTGATCGTCGCGATGATTATTGTGCCGCGTTTTTTGAAGGACGCAAACCGTCTAAAACTCTTCTACTCCAACCTCAACTCGTTCATTACGCAAGTCTTGGGCGGTTTATGGCATGGCGCCAGTTGGAACTTTATCATCTGGGGCGGCATCAACGGGTTCGGAATGATCATCGAGAAGATCTGGCGAGGAATGAATTGGCATATCCGTTTTGCGGCAATGACCCTTTTGACGGCTGGACTCTGCGTAGCGGATTTTTATACCAACCTACCCGTTTGGCGCTTATTCGCCGTCTGGGCAGGACTCGTGTGGTTTGTGACCGCTATTCGATATATCTATTTCTTGTGCGAAGGCGCAGAAACCAAGTTTACCAAAGCGCTGGGTACGGCGTGGGCGATCCTACAAACGTTTACGTTTATTACGTTTACACGTCTATTCTTCCGTTCCAGCAGTAACCTCGATCCTGCTACCGCTAATGAAGTAGCGTGGGCGACGGCAAAGAACATGGTTAACCAGATAGGCGGGGCATGGAACAATGCCATCATTCCGGATTTTCTTTGGGAGTACCGCTGGGTCGTAGCGATGTTCATCGCCGGTATGGTCATTCATTGGCTACCAACCAATTGGAAGCGACGCTATCGTCTTTGGTTCAGCGCCATGCCGCTGTGGGCTATCGTCATTGCCGTTTGTATCGCTATTGCTGTGATCTATCAATTCGTCACAGCAGATGTTCAACCCTTTATCTATTTCCAGTTCTAATATGATTATCGGTATCACAGGAGGCATAGGAAGCGGAAAGAGCACGATCGCTCGTGAACTCGCCAAACGCGGGGACATGGTCTATGACTGCGACCAAGAAGCCAAACGTATCATCGCCGAGAATGCCGACGTGCACCAAGAGATCATCGACCTCTTAGGCGAAGAAGCATTTGTAGGAGGCACCTATAATACAGCCTATGTCGCAAAGCGCGTATTTGAAGATCCGCATTTATTAGCTGCCCTCAATGCCATCGTTCATCCCGCTGTAGGTTTGGATATCATGAAACGCAAGCCTGATTTTGTAGAGTCTGCTATCCTCTTCGAGTCCGGTTTGGATATCCTCTGCGACCGTATCATCGTCATTGATGCGCCAGAAGACATTCGTATCGCCCGTACTATCGCCCGTGACTACCACGGCGACGCTTCACCCGCCAATATAAATAAGGTACGCGCGCGTATCAAGGCGCAGGGAGAATTCAGAAGTCAGCAGTCAGAAGTCAGACTAATTGTGAATAACGATGGAAAGACGAGCGTTTCGGATTTAGCAGATCAAATACTGAATTGGCTAAAAAAGTGAAATAAATTTGCATATATCAAAAATTATTTGTAATTTTGCAGCGCAAAATCAAAAAATAATACCAAATGGCAAACGAACTCGCAAAGATGGATTATCCCGTTGTGCTGCCCGATGCAGAACTTTCTTTGCTTGCCGACAAGATAGTGCAAGTTATTGAGGAGGGGAAACAGGCGCTCGCCATTAGCATCAATGAGACAATCAAAACGACTTATTGGAAAATAGGTCGCCACATTGTTGAGTTTGAGCAGGAAGGCAACAAGCGAGCAAAGTACGGTACAGCATTGTTATCGAACTTAGCGAGAATACTCAGAGCAAGAGTAGGTCGTGGTTACAGTCGCCCTAATCTGAACAACATGCGCAAGTTCTATCTCATGTTCCCAAAATGTCAGACATCTGACAAATCTCTTCCAAATTTTCAGATCTCTGACAAATTATCGTGGTCGCATATTTGTGAATTGATAACAATTGACGATGACTTGGAGCGCGAATTCTATGCCAAAGAATGTGTTGCAGAAAACTGGTCCGTTGAGTACCTGCATCGTCAGAAAGAAAGCGGTTTGTTTATGCGTCTGGCATTGAGCAAGGACAAAGCCGGTGTGCTTGCTTTAGCAGAAAAAGGACAACAAGTTCAATCACCAGAAGATGTTGTAAAAGCGACCTATACTTTGGAATTCTTGGGGTTACCTGACAAATACAAAGAAAGCCAACTGGAAAAGAAACTGATTGACAATATGCAAATGTTCCTGTTGGAATTAGGAAAGGGTTTCACGTTTGTCAAGAGGCAGTATCCGTTAACCATCAATAATATTCATTATCATGTAGATTTGGTTTTTTACCACCGTGTTTTGAAATGTTTTGTTTTGATAGATCTAAAAAAGGGGGCTGTCAAGCACAAAGATATAGGGCAGATGAATATGTACCTCGGTTATTTTGCCAAGGAAGAAAATGTAGAAGGAGATAATCCTCCTATTGGCATCATATTGTCGCACTACAAAGATGAGTTGATGGTGGAATACGCAACATACGGAATGGACAGCAACTTGTTTGTATCTAAGTATGAATTATTCCTGCCCAATAAGGCAGAGTTACGAAAAATGGTAAAAGCCATGTTGAAATAAACCATCGTCCTCTCTTCAAGACGTAAAAGCGAAGACGCTGGCACCGACAGCGTAAAAAAGCGGTGACATAGTAAGACTAAAAAAGCGTTTGCTTTATTTGAGGATTCATTCAATCTACCACATTGAAAAATCACATTCCAATGATAATGCGAAACGCTCACGTTTACATGTGGGCTTTCAGCGTATTTGGATGTGATGGGTGTGGTAGCTCGAATGAACCAATAGCAGTTAGCTCACTTTTTTAGTGAAGATAGTACATAAAAATAATGGAGAGAGCCGAAAATCCAATAAAGAGTAGGCACAAAAAAACTATTAAAGAGATGAAAAAGTTATTTGTTATTCCTTTCCTTTTGGTGCTGTTCCTCGCTTCTTGCAAGAACAATCAAAAAGCATGTTATGAGATCACACTTACTGCGAACGGACAATCAGAAACCATGTACGTTTATGCAGATGAGACTCAGGCTGATGCACAAGCCACGGAACTGGAAAATCGTTATGCAGCAATGGGTTACTCCAAAGACAAACTATCTGTGCAGGTTAAGAAATTGGACAAATCCGAATCCGACTGTCAAGCATCTTCTGATGAAGAAGAGACTGAAAAGGAAATAAAAAGAACCGTTAAACCGACTGCTTCATTCGAAATGAAGGTAGTAGGCATCAATCCGGATGGTTATTCCGATACGTACGGTGGCGCTAGGGGATTAGGAGGTTTTTCTGTCACTTGCCGCTACGTTGCACAAGGAGGACACACCTCTTCGCCATTAATGGAAATCATGTATCTGTCCAATGGACTATCCCATCAATACAACGATGTTACTTTTGGTGAATATGTAAAAGATAACAGTTACGTCGGAGGCAGAATCATTTGCTTTAATCCTTATTACGATAAAAACGTCGAATATTTGACAGATGAAGAGAAAACAAGAATAGGTCAAACGATGGATAATTATTTTACCGGAACACCTGATGGTCCTTTCAAAATCAAAAAGAGTTGTACGTGGACCTTCCGTCTCGGTCGAGACTCTACTTACACCTACGTTGATGAGGTAGTGGATACCTATTCCAACTATGCACAATTGAAAGCGGCGCTCCTTTCCTGCGATGCAAATAATCCGATTTTCCAATCGCTTTATTACTACGATGCCAAGAAGGATGAGTTTATTCTAAAAGACAGAAAAACGTGGAATTTGAAATAAGAATATTTAATTATTATTTGTTATGAAAAAGAGAATTCTTTTCGCTTTGTGCATTTTGTTTTTCTGCGTAACAGGACAGGCACAATTCATCGCTCAAATGAGCCTTATGACACCGCACTATTACCCGGGTGAGGTATATTTCAAAGACGGACACCATGAGGCGTACGACGAGATTGAGTTACCACGCGTAGGAAAAAGTAAAATAGGGGTTAAAAAGAATGCAGAAGACAAGGCTCGTACCACGATCCAAGCCATTGATATAGTAGGTATTAAGATCTGGCATAAGGACTTTCCGGATAAAGTGCATGTGTTGCATTATGTCAACGCGAAAAAGATGTATTTGCACGATGAAAACCAATGGGGAAATCCGATTTATGCCAATGCATGGGGAATTCTTTACCAATGCGAGATGAACTACCAAATGAACAAAAAGACAGGTGATCTGGATTTTGTTAAGTTTGTTGGTGGCAATGGTCCGGACACCCCTACGCTCTTTTATCTGAAACGACCGGAATGGGATCAAGCCCAACTGATCATGGTGAACGGCGCAATGATTCCGAAAAAGAAAGCGGCAGAGTACTTCAGCGACAATGCGGCTATCTACGAAGGCGTCAAGTCGGGTAAACTCAAAGGGGACGATATCGTATATATCATGGACGAGATGGCAGGTGGCAAACCGGCAGAAGAACCAGCTTTGGCTATCCCTGAAGTGCAAACAGACTCTGTTTCCAACGGTGTAGTCGGTGACGACGAATAATATCGCATTTTTCTATGAAACGTCTTTTGTTTATAGCCGCATGGTGGCTGTGTATGGCACCCATGATCCATGCACAAGGTCTGCGCTACAGCGTGTGTATCGTTGAACCCGAATTTTCCGAAACCGACAAAGCCTTGATGAGTGATTACTCGCTCTACATGGCGCGTGCCGGTATGCAGAGTGCGTCACGTGCTTTGGGAGCCTATAAGAATGAAGGCACTTACGGTTCTGGTGTGGTCATTGCACACGAAAATCATAAGTTTGTGCTTACCAACCTGCATGTCGTCGGATATGCCAAACAAGCAACAATCACATTCCAACTGCACGACAAAACCGTTCGGTATCCGCATTGTGCCGTAACGAATATAGGCACCGCCGATCTGGCTGCCGTTGCTTTACCGGCTGAAAGTGAGATGATTGCTTTGCCGCTCTTTACGGGTGAGATAGAAGAAGATATGGCGATTGTAGCGGCCGGTTTTCCGGAACTGGCTAACAAACCGTCTTGGCAGTTGACACGCGGAAGTATATCAAATGCACACGTGGATCTCAATAGCCGCGAGCATGCTACACGTATCATTCAGCACACGGCATCTATTGATCCGGGAAGTAGCGGCGGACCGCTTTTATTCAAGAATGCAGAAGGGAAATACAGCATTCTGGGCGTTAACACATGGAAAGCGTTCTACCGCGAGGGTGTAGGACTCGCTATCGGGAAAGAAGACGTGGATGCATTTATTGGCTCATTAGCCACACCTTCTGACGCATTGGATAATACATTTGAACCCCTTCGTTCGCTCTCCGGCGAAGAATGGTTATATGTCTTCCGTCACTTGCCGGAAACCAACCAAAAAAGCATCAAGGAACAGGATTGGCGTTTGCCATTAGAACCGGCATTGCAAGTATTGGCGGTGCGTGACAGTTTGATTCAATCGGGAAGCAAAAAAGCCAAGCAGTACGACCAATCGGCTTCGCATATTGTCAAAGATATGGATCATATCAAACATGTGCGGTTAATGTACGATAATTATTTGGGAATGAATCAGCAAGCGGGTATTCAGTTTGGCTTTGATTGGTTAGGTTTTATCTCCACCGGAGTGCAATTCTCTGCTCTCATTGCAGAACCCATGACCGAAGAGCCGGAGACGGGTGCCAAATTGGGATACCAAACGCGGGCAGGCGTTATGTTCGGTCTCTATGTAGGCGGGCAACTTCCTATTGCTGTAGGCAAACACTTCATTGCGCCGCGTATCACACAAAGCGCCGGCGCCGGTCCTTTGAATACCGGTAATATCTATGGTGGCTTTGCCCTTCTGACAGATACCCGCGTCGGTATGGATTGGCGTATACCGTTCAATTCCTGCGACCTGATTCTTGGTCTGAACTATGACATGAATTGGCTGTGGACGAAAGATAAACTGAATCAAACGCCCTATAAGGCAGCCGCCAACTACGATGCCTTCAACCAATATCTACAACATGGCGTAGGCCTTTCTATAGGTGTTGGATGGTAGAAAATGTGTAAAAATTGACGGAAAGGGTAAAAAAGGAGTGCGAAAGTGCTCCTTTTTGCATATATGCTTGCATATATGAAATATTTTTTGTACCTTTGCGCGCTTTTTGTGGAGAATTATGAAAATAGCACTAATCGGATACGGAAAGATGGGGCATATGATCGAAGAGATTGCCCTAAGTAGAGGTCACGAGATCGTGGCGCGTATTGATGTGGGGGCTGCCTTCGATCTGAAGGACGCCGAAGTAGCGATCGAGTTCACTACACCAACTACAGCCAAGGATAATATTTTACGCGCATGGGCACAAAACGTGCCCGTTGTGTGCGGCACTACCGGATGGGATGCTGATTCGCTGATGGAGGAAGACAAACGCTTGCATAACAAACCTATGCTTATTTGGAAAAGCAATTTCTCCGTAGGCGTCAATATCTTCTTTGACCTCAACAAAGCATTAGCCTCAGCGATGAAGGCGCAACCGCAGTACACGCCGTCTATCACCGAGACACACCATATTCACAAATTGGATAAACCATCAGGCACCGCAAAGACCCTTGCAGAACAGATTGGCACGGATGTTGCTATCGAATCCATTCGAGAGGGTGAAGTACCCGGCACGCATGTGGTGACATGGGATAGCGAAGAAGATACGATCATTATCACACATATCGCTAAAGGACGTCGCGGCTTTGCACTCGGCGCCGTATTAGCAGCAGAAAGTTTAGTATGAAAAGTTTTAAGGATAGGATAGCAGAAGTGGAGCGCGGAGGGTGGATCCGCGCAGGAATATGGAGCGCATTGTATATTGCGTTCATCATCTGGGTCGCATGGGGCGACTGGAAGAGTCTGGGTTGGCTGGTGTTGCTGCCGCTGGTGATAGATGCATTCACCACCAAGTATATCAACTACAGCTGGTGGAAAAAATATAAGCCGGAAGAGTCGAAAGTCGAAAGTCAAAAGTCGAAAGCAGGCAATGCGTTTCTTTATACGCTGTTCAGTTGGATAGACGCGATTGTGTTTGCGCTGGTGGCGGTGTATTTCATCAATCAGTATATTTTCCAGCACTACCAGATACCGAGTTCAAGTCTGGAGAAGACGCTGCGTGTGGGTGATTTTCTGTACGTAAGCAAGATGGCTTACGGTGCGCGCGTACCGCAGACACCGCTGAGTATGCCAATGGTACAACACACGATGCCGGAATGGCTGGGTGGCGGAAAGAGTTATTTAGATTGGCCTCATTGGGAGTACAAACGTCTCAAAGGCTGGACAAGTCCAAAGAAAGGCGATATTGTGGTATTCAACTTCCCGGCAGGAGACACCGTTTGCACGAAGATGCAGAATCCGGATTACTACACGCTCAAATACTACTATGGCGAAGGGTTGATCAAGTCGCGCAAGGATGTGTTCGGCGAGATCGTGACGCGTCCTGTGGATAGAAGGGAAAATTATGTGAAACGCTGTGTGGGCGAGCCGGGAGACAGTTTGCGTATAATCGACAATGTTATTTATACGAAGCCTTCAGCCGTCAGCTGTCAGCCATCAGAATGGCAGCGTGAGCCGGAGAAGGAAGGACTGCAACTCAATTATTACGTGCATACCGACGGACATGTATTTGGTGCGAAATACCTGGAGAAAATCGGTATCAGCATAGCTGACCGCGTGCAGGTAGATCCGCAGACATGGCATTTCCCGCTGACGCAAGAGATGAAAGCAGAGCTGGAGAAGAATCCGCATGTGTTAGCGATCGAACTTGAACCCGAAGAACGCGGTGGAGCCGTTTATCCGTTAGGGCACAACGAATGGACGAGGGACAACTACGGACCGATATATATTCCTCGCAAAGGCGACAAGATTCTGATTACCGAAGAGAACTATTGGGTTTACAAGCGCATTGCGGACGCGTACGAGTTCCAGCCGATGCAGATTGGCAAAGAATATGAGTTCCGGATGGATTATTACTGGATGCAAGGCGACAACCGGCACAACAGCGCGGACAGCCGTTACTGGGGTTTCGTGCCGGAGGATCATATTGTCGGAAGGCCGGTGTACATCTGGCTGAGTATCGACAAGGACAAACATTCCATCCGCTGGGAGAGACTGGGAAGAGGAGCTAAAAGATGATTTTACCTACGGCCTATCTACCTCCGCTATCGTATCTACAGGCGCTGATGAGCGGACCTACGACGATAGAACAAATGGAGAGCTTCGAGAAACAGACCTTCCGCAACAGATGTCTGATTCGCGACGCGAAAGGAGAGTTGGTGCGGTTGACCGTTCCGGTAGGGAAAGTGGAGCATAAGCAGTTGACGCGCGACATACAGATCAGTTACCAGACTCGTTGGCAACACCAACATTGGATAACACTGGTCAGCGCATACCAACATACACCGTACTTCCTGTATTTCGCGGACTATTTGCGGCCGTTCTACGAGAAGGAGTACAAATGGTTATTAGACCTGAATGATGAATTGAACGCCACACTGGTTGCATTGTTAAATAAAGAAAGACCCTCGATAATCGATAATCGACAATCGATAATCGACCATCGTTCAACCGATTGGAGCGGACAGATTTGGACTGATAAACATCCGTGGCAAACGGAATTGAGTTGTTTAGATACATTGTTTGATGAAAGAGATTGATTGGAGTAAATTGGGATTTCATTATACCGAACCCGACTATATTGTTCGGGCGGGGTATCATGACGGAGTATGGGAAGAACCGTACGCCACGAAGGATAAGTTCCTGCACTTGCACGTGTCGGCTACTTGTCTGCAATATGGGCAGGAAGCATTTGAGGGACTGAAAGCATTTCGAGGAGTAGATGGGAAGATTCGTATCTTCCGTTGGCGGGACAATGCACGACGCATGGCGCAGAGTGCAAAAGGCCTATTCATGGCGCCCGTTCCGGAGGAATTGTTTGGTAAGGCTATTCGGTTAGCATTGGAGAAGAACATGGATTTTGTGCCGCCTTACGGCACAGGTGCAACGTTGTATTTCCGGCCCTTACTGATTGGTACAACGCCGCGTTTGGGTGTCGGCCCGGGCAGAGATTTTGAGTTCATCGTCATCCCTTCGCCGATCGGTCCGTACTACCCGGGTAAGTTCCATTGTACGACTTTTATCGTGAACCGATATGTGGATCGTGCAGCGCCTTACGGTACAGGACAGTTCAAGGTGGGCGGAAACTACGCCTCCTCTTTCCGAGCTACCGAAGCGGCACATGCCATGGGATGCGACTGTATCTTCCTGGACGCCAAACAGCATAAGTTCATCGACGAGTGCTCGGCAGCGAACTTCATCGGCATCAAAGGCAATGAGTACCTGACGCCTAAATCATCTGCGATCCTGCCGAGTATCACGAATGACAGTCTGATGATCCTGGCACGCGAGATGGGACTGAAAGTGACACGACGTCGGATACGCTTGGAAGAGTTGGCAGATATGAGTGAAGCCGCAGCCTGCGGTACGGCAGCAGTCATCTCCCCGATGAACAAAGTGGTCGATACAGAAAAAGGCATTACCTACTCGTTCGGCGATGAACCCGGTCCGGTACTGAGCCGACTCTACCACGCACTGAAAGATATCCAGTACGGCCGTGCAGAAGATAAGCACCATTGGTGCGAGATAGTCGACCAGTAGACCAGATGACCAGAAGACTAGAATAATAAATCGTAAATAATAAAACTATGTTTAAAAATCAACCAAAAGGATTGTTCGCGTTGGCATTGGCCAACACAGGCGAGCGTTTCGGCTACTACACGATGTTAGCCGTCTTCGCGCTTTTCTTGCGCGCTAATTTCGGTCTGTCGGCTTCGGCAGCAGGTGCTATTTACTCCACATTCTTGGCGTTTGTCTATTTCTTACCGTTAGTAGGCGGTATCGTAGCTGATAAGATCGGTTACGGTAAATGCGTCACGATCGGTATCATTATCATGTTCCTCGGTTACGTCATGCTGGCCTTACCGATGGGCGGTGTTGAGTCCGGTAACACAGCTGTCGCCATGACGTTTATGATCGGCGCGTTGGTCCTGATTAGTTTCGGTACGGGTCTGTTCAAAGGTAACCTCCAAGTAATGGTCGGCAACCTCTACGATGATCCTGCGTATGCAGACCGTCGTGACGCCGCTTTCTCGCTGTTCTATATGGCCATCAATATCGGTGCTATGTTCGCTCCGACAGCCGCTGTGAAGATCATGGCCTGGGCACAGGAGTCGTTAGGCACCAGTGTGAACGACAGTTATCACTTCGCGTTTGCAGTAGCATGTGCGTCGCTGGTACTGAGTATCGCTATCTATTACGCTTGCCGTCCTTGGTTCAAGCATGTAGAGAACACCGCTAAACAAGCGGCTGCAAGTGGTCAGAAAGTAGAAGAACTGACACCGGAACAAACCAAAAAACGTATCGTTGCTTTGTGCCTCGTGTTTGCAGTAGTACTCTTCTTCTGGATGGCTTTCCATCAGAATGGTCTGACGCTTACCTATTTCGCCAATGAGTTCGTGACACCGGTAGTAACAGGTGCACAGACGATGGCCTTTGATATCTGGAACTTAGTGCTGGTAGCCATCGGTGTATATGCCTTGTTCGGTATCTTCGGTGACGGTGGTCGCAAAGCCAAATCCGTTTGGTGCGGTGTTCTGGCCGTAGTAGCCGGTGCATTGGCATATAAGTTCATGAACCATCCGGCAGAACTCGGTATCTCCGCTCCTATCTTCCAACAGTTCAACCCCTTCTATGTCGTTGCTCTGACGCCGGTAAGCATGGCTATCTTCGGTGCATTGGCAAAGAAAGGCAAAGAGCCCTCTGCTCCGCGTAAGATCGCGTATGGTATGTTGGTTGCTGCTGCTGCTTATGCAGTAATGGCTTTCTGCTCGATCGGCCTGTTGTGTCCGTCCGAACAAGAACTGGCACGCGTAGCCGGTGAAGGTACGTTCGTCAATGCAAACGTACTGATCCTGACCTATCTGGTGCTCACCTTTGGTGAGTTACTCCTTTCGCCGATGGGTATCTCGTTCGTCAGCAAGGTAGCTCCTCCGCAGTACAAAGGAATGATGATGGGCGGTTGGTTCGTGGCTACCGCGCTGGGTAACTTCCTCGTAGCAGTCGGTGGTTTCCTCTGGGGAAGCCTGCCGTTGTGGCTCGTTTGGAGCGTATTCATCGGAGTTTGTCTCGTTGCCGCTATCTTTATGTTCGCAATGATGGGTAAATTAGAAGACGCAACTAAATAATGGAAGAACTCATTAAATATTTCGAGCAATTAGAAGCTCGTATCGCAACACTGGAGGCTGAGGTAGCGGAACTCAAAAATCGTCCGCTGCCTGAGCCGCAAGTGATTGAAAAAGAAGTCATCAAAGAGGTACCGGTAGAAGTCGTTAGAGAGGTAGTTGTAGAGAAACCGGTAGTGGTAGCAGCGCCAGTCGTTGAACCCGAGTCTGCTCCTGCGGTAGAAGAACCTGCCCCTGTGGTAGAAGAACCCAAACCCGCGCCTGTAGAAGAGACTGCTTCTCCTAAGGCTGCTGTCTATGGTAAAGCCGTAGAGGATATCCGTCAGGCTATCTCCTTAGGCGACCGTTTCCTGTATCAACGCGAACTCTTTGGTCAGAACGCCGAATTGATGCAAAAAGCATTGACCGAGTTGAATGCTTTAAGTTCGTTCGACGAGGCTATGAACTATATCCGTCAGTTCGGATGGGATACCGAGAGCAGTACCTATCAGCAGTTTATTGTTACCCTGCATAGAAGATTTGGATAATGCTATACATCGTTCCGACACCGGTAGGCAACTTGCAAGACATGACGTTCCGCGCCATTGAGACGCTGAAGTCGGTGGATCTGATCCTTGCAGAAGATACGCGAACCAGCGGTATCTTACTCCAGCATTTTGATATCCATACGCCGCTCAAGAGTCATCATAAGTTCAATGAGCACGAGACTTCAGCCGATATCGTGGAGCGCCTCAAAGCAGGTGCGAACATCGCCCTCATCTCTGATGCCGGTACGCCTGCCATCTCTGACCCCGGTTTCTTCTTGGTAAGAGCTGCTGCCGAAGCGGATATTGAGATCCAATGCCTACCCGGTGCGACAGCCTTCGTACCGGCACTTGTGGACAGCGGTTTACCCAATAACCACTTCTTTTTTGAAGGCTTCCTTCCGCAGAAGAAAGGACGTCAGACTCGCTTGCAGTACCTGGCCGCACTTGATCAGACCTTCATTGTCTATGAGTCGCCTTTCCGACTCGTCAAGACTCTGGAGCAGTTAGCGGCTGTGTGCGGCGAAGAACGCAAAGCCTCGGTGTCACGCGAGATATCCAAGAAATTCGAAGATACGCAACGCGGAACACTCGCTGAATTGATTAGTCATTACAAAACCACGCCTCCGAAAGGGGAGATCGTAATTTGTGTAGCAGGCAATGAGTGAGATGAAATCCTTGGCGAAGGACACCGCCATCTATGGACTGAGTTCGATCATAGGTAAGTTCCTGAACTACCTGCTCGTTCCGCTCTACACGTACGTGTTGGCGCGAACCGATGACTACGGTATAGTGACGAACCTGTACGCGTGGACGGCATTGCTGCTTGTCATCCTGACCTATGGCATGGAGACGGGTTTCTTCCGTTTCGCCAATCGTGAGGACTACGATGCCAAGAGTGTGTATAAGACGGCGTTCTTGACGCTACTCAGTACGAGTACGCTATTTGCCGTACTGGTCGTGCTCTTCCAACAACCGATCGCGAACTTCATGGGTTACGTGAATCATTCGGAATTCATCGCGATGATGGCCGTGACAGTAGCCCTGGACGCTTTCGCTTCGATCCCGTTTGCCTACCTGCGGTACCAGAAACGTCCACTCGTTTTTGCGGCACTCAAACTGTTGTTTGTCGTACTCAATATCGGATTTAACATCCTCTTCCTGGTAGTACTAGGCAAGAACGATGTCTTCTATGTCTTCCTAAGCAATATCTTAGCCACAACGATTCAGACGCTCTGCCTCTTGCCTTTCACGATGCCCAAGGGAGGTCGATTTGACGGACAGGTGCTTAAAGATATGCTTCGTTACTCCTTGCCGCTCTTGGTATTGGGTGTAGCGGGTATCATGAACCAGACTCTCGATCGTATCCTCTTCCCATACCTCTACACAGGCGCAGACGCACAAGCCCAACTCGGTATCTACGGTGCCTGCTTCAAGGTAGCGATGGTAATGATGATGTTCACTCAGGCCTTCCGCTATGCGTACGAACCTTTCGTCTTCGCTAAGCATAAAGACCGTCAATCCGTCGAAGCCTACGCCGACGCGATGAAATACTATATCATCTTCTCGTACCTTATCTTATTGGGCGTTATCTTCTATCTCGATATCTTCCGGTACATCGTTGCCAGCGCCTATTGGGAAGGACTGAAGATCGTGCCGGTCGTATTGTGGACCTATGTCTTCCAAGGCATCTATTTCAACCTCAGTTTCTGGTACAAGCTCACCGACGAAACCAAATGGGGTGCGTACTTCTCGCTGATCGGTTTAGGCATCACACTCGTACTACAAGTAGTCGGTGTACCGTTGATCGGCTATTGGGCAAGTTGCGGCAGTAGTCTGGTATGTTACTTTGTCATTATGCTCCTGTCTTATTTTATCGGTCAGAAGAAAGCCCCTATCCCGTACGACTTAAAAGTGATCGGCGGTTACACAGCTTTGACACTCGGCTTATTGGCAGTGTATTATGCTATCCGACTCTATTACATCCATAATACATGGATCCTCATGGGTATCGGAACAGTTCTCATCGGAATATACCTCTTTGTCCTTACCCGCAAGGACTTCCCGTTAACCCAAATCGTAAATCGTAAAATAAATCGTACATCGTAAATTTGTAAATCGTAAATAGTTTTATGTTCTCAGGAATCGTAGAAACAATGGCTCAGGTCGTTCAAATTGAGACCGAGCAAACCAATAAACATTTCACCCTTCGCAACCCGTTTGGCGAAGCCCTTAGCATCGATCAATCGATCGCGCATAACGGTGTGTGCCTGACAGTAGTGAAGATAGATGGTGACCTTTATACGGTCACCGCCATGCAAGAGACGCTTCGTCTGACGAACCTTGACCTGCTTAAGGTCGGTGACTATGTCAACGTAGAGCGTTCCATGCTGATGGGCGGACGTCTGGACGGACATATCGTGCAAGGACATGTAGACCAGAAAGCCACCTGCATCGAGGCCAAAGAAACCGACGGCAGTTGGTACTACCGTTTTGAGTACGACTCGTCCCGCGAGATGATCGAACGCGGTTATTTCTGCGTGGATAAGGGTTCAGTTACCATCAACGGCGTCAGTCTGACCGTTTGTGAGCCCGACATACAAGGCAACAAAGGCTACGTATCCGTTTGTATCATTCCGTACACCGAAGAGAACACCAATTTCAAATATATCAAAGTAGGTACGGTCGTGAATATCGAGTTTGATATCCTCGGCAAATACCTCAGCCGTTATGCAGCAATATTAAATCAAAAATAACAAATAAAATGGACAAAATCAGTTATGCATTAGGTCTCTCTATGGGACAAAACCTCATGGGTAGCGGTGTAGAGAAACTGAACTATCAGGATCTCGCATTAGGCATCGAGGATGTGCTGACACATCAGCAACCGAAGATCAGCTATCAAGAGGCACAACAAGTATTGAATCAGTTCTTCCAGGAGTTGGAAGCGAAAGTAGCAGGCGCTGCTAAAGCAGAAGGCGAGAAATTCCTCGCTGAGAACGCCAAACGCGAAGGCGTAAAAGTAACCGCTAGCGGTTTGCAGTATGAGATTCTCGAACCTTCGCTGGGTCAGAAACCGAAAGCTACCGACACGGTACGTGTTCATTACGAAGGCACCCTCATCGATGGTACGGTCTTCGACAGCAGTTACCGTCGCGGTGAGTCAATCACCTTCCCGTTGAATGGTGTTATCGCCGGTTGGACCGAAGGTCTGCAACTCATGTCGATCGGCTCGAAGTACAAGTTCTTCATCCCGTATCAACTCGCTTATGGGGAGCGCGGAGCCGGTCAATCGATCCCGCCCTACGCCGCCCTCATCTTCACGGTAGAACTATTAGGAATAGAGTAATTCGTCATGACGTCATGACGTAATAACGACATAACGAAAAATCAATAATCACAATGAAAAAATTATCAATTATTCTTTTAGCCGCCGTAGCTCTCATCTCGTGCGGCAATAGTTATAAGGCACAAGATGCCACTTTGACTAATGAGACCGACTCGATCAACTATGCAATCGGTTTGATCAACGGTCTGCAGATCAAGATGTACTTCCTCTCCAACGATAGTAGCGAGGAGACGGTAGCTGAGTTCATCGACGCTATGGATAAAGCTTATCTGGATAAGGAAGAGGAATTGAACGATATCCAACGCGAAGGTCGTCAGATCGGTTCTGCTTTCAAGGGTTTTGAGACCAAAGGTCTCGCTGAACGCAAAGAGTGGACGCTGAACGAGAAAGCCTTGCTGCAAGGTTTTGTAAACGGACTCTACAAAGACACCTCTATCATGACCATGGACGAGGCTGAACCGCTGGTTATCTCCTATTTCCAAGGTCAGAAAGAGGTTCCGGAAGGCAAGACTGTTACCGCTAAATGTCCGACCAAAGCGAAAGCCATTGAACTCAAAGACGCGATCGACACCCTCAACTATGCTTTCGGTTTTGCGAACGGAACGCAGATTGCTTCATATCTCTTGGCAGAAGACTCGACGGGTGAAGACACCAAAGAATTCATCGATAATGTCATCATTGGTATGAAGGAGAATATCCGCAACCCGCAATTGGTTAATACCGCTCAAACGATCGGTCGTTCCATTCGTGAACAAGAACCCGTAGGCCTGCTGGGCGTCGAGGGTCTCGAGACCAACTACGACCTTATTAAACAAGGCTTCATCAACGGTCTGAACAACTACACCGAGCAGATGGATATGCAATCTGCAGGTCAGTATGTGGAAGGCGTTATTGCAGAAAAGAAATACGGTGCTGCCAAAGCAGAAGGCGAGAAGTTCTTGCAAGAGAATGCCCTCCGCGACGAAGTCAAAGTAACCGAGTCAGGTCTGCAATACGAAGTATTGGTAGAAGGCAAAGGTCCGAAACCGACCGCAGAACAAACCGTTAAGGTACACTATGAAGGAACCCTCATCGATGGTACGGTCTTCGATAGCAGTTACCAACGTGGCGAACCCATCGAGTTCCCGCTCAATGGTGTCATCAAGGGTTGGACCGAAGGTCTTCAACTGATGTCGGTTGGTTCGAAATACAAACTGTACATTCCGTACAACCTCGGTTACGGTGAGCGTGGTGCCGGTCAATCGATCCCACCTTACGCAGCCCTCATCTTCACGGTTGAACTCTTAGACATTAAGTAAATGGGCGTCATCGCTAAGCAATCGATTCGTGGTACAATCGTTACCTATCTTGGCATCGCCGTAGGCGTTGTCACCACGTTCTTCGTGTTAACCCGTTTCCTCACAACCGAGGAAATCGGGTTGGCACGAGTGCTTATCGATGCTGCGATGCTCTTTATCGGTCTCGCCCAGTTAGGCACCAACGCTTCGATCATTCGCTTCTATCCCTATTTCAAGGAAAAAGACAGCCACGAAGACCATGGCTTCTTCTTCTGGGCATTGGTCGTACCGTTTATCGGTTTTATCCTCTTTGCGCTCATCTATTGGGCATGCCGCGTACCGCTGGGCGCATGGTTTGGCGATAAGTCGCCGCTCTTTGTGGAGTACTATTATTTCGTACTGCCGCTTGCTTTCTTTATGCTTTATCAGACGATATGCGAATCGACCTGTAATGTGCTGATGCATATCGTGGTTCCTCGTGCCGTACGCGAATTGGTTGTACGTGTCGGCTTATTAGCCATCTATCTTCTATACGCTTTCCGCGTTATCTCCATGGATGGTTTGGTCATTGGTATATGCATCAATTATGCAGTAGCCGCATTGATCAATCTGTGCTACTTCTTCTCACTCCAAAAGATCAACCTACGTCCCGATTGGACATTCCTTCGCGCGAATCCTCAACTGATTCGTCGTTACCTGATATACACCGGTTTCCTCATTCTCTCGGCCGTCACTTCGGTTTTGGCACCGACCCTCTCGTCGTTCTTTGTAACTGCCAAGATGGGTCTGGACAGTACCGGTATCTTCGCGATTGCAACGTACATGGCCGTTATGGTCAGCGTACCGAATCGTTCGGTTGCCGCTATCGCTTCGCCGCAATTAGCACGCGCCATCAAAGAACAAAATAGCGCAGAGTGCAGTTTCCTCATTCGCCAAGTGACGCGAAACATGCTCCTTATCGGCGGGTTTATATTGTTAATTATTTGGGTCAATATTGACCTTATCTTCCATATTTTGCCTAACGGTACTACTTTCGCACAAGCGAAAGATGTGGTACTCATCTTGGGCGTCAGCCAATTGATTTTGGGGACGTTCTCTATCTGTCTGACGGCATTGAACTACAGTCGTTTCTTCGCCTTCAGTCTGCTTCTATCGGTTATTCTTACCGTCAGTGCCTTACTGCTTAATAACTACCTCGTGCCGCTCTACGGCATGCAAGGAGCCGCGTTAAGTAACCTGCTGTCGTATGGATTGTATATGGCCTTGACTATTATCACGGTTGTACCGCTCGGTCATTTCCATGTAGTAGATAAGAATTGGTGGTGTATCTTCTTGCTCCTCGTAGCTCTCTTTGCGATCAACCAATGTTGGTTGATCTACATGCCATCCATGAATATATGGCTCGATAGCCTCTTACGTACCTTTATCCTTATCGGCGGAGGCGCGCTCATAGCATATAAAACCAAACTCTCACCGGAAATAAATCAACAGATATGCGCTATTTTATAACCTTCTCATATAGAGGTACCGACTTCCACGGCTCGCAGACGCAACCGAACGGAAATACGGTTCAGGCTGAGATGGAAGCGGCTTTCGCTACCATTCTCCGTCAGCCCGTATCCCTTACTTTCGCCGGTCGCACGGACGCCGGCGTACATGCCGAGAAGATGGTAGCACATTTCGATATCGACCAATTACCAATTACCAATCACCAATTACAAAACCGTCTCAACGGTTTGTTGCCCGACTCTATCGCCATCATTGACCTCTATCGTGTGACCGATGAGGCCCACGCACGTTTTGATGCTACGGCACGCACCTATTACTATCGTATCACAACTCGCAAAGATCCGTTCATCTATATCAACCACACGCGCGTAGCGAAAGGCTTAGACTTCGATGCTATGAATGAAGCCGCAAAACAGCTGTTAGGCAAACAAGACTTTGCCTCTTTCTGCCGCACGCACACCGATGTCAAGACCACAATCTGCGATGTACGGGAAGCGAGATGGATCCAAGAGTCCGAGACCGAAGCCTATTTCGTCATTACTGCCGATCGCTTCTTGCGCAACATGGTTCGTGCCGTTGTCGGGACACTCTTCGAAGTAGGCAAACATAAGATGACTACTACACAGTTCGGTGAGGTCATTGCGTCCCTCAATCGCTGCCAAGCCGGTCATTCGGCACCTGCAGAGGGTCTCAGTTTAGTAGAAATCATTTATCCTAAAAACATATACTTATGCGAAAACTAACATTCTTGCTGCTGGCTGCAGCTGTTCTCGGTGCTTGCAATGCGCCGCAGTACCAAACGACCAAGCAAAGCGAAATCAATGCGCTGACTAAATCGGCATCGTTCGACATGCCGAAAGTAGCGGTACCGGAATTCCCGAACCGAACCTACAACGTACTGGATTTCGGAGCCGACAACACCGGTGTAGCACTCGCTACAGAAGCTATCCAATCGGCTATTGACCAATGTACGGCTGAAGGAGGCGGTACGGTTATCATCCCCGAAGGTCTTTACATTACCGGACCGATCACGCTTAAGTCCAACGTGCGTCTCTACACGGAGAAGAACAGCTTCATCGTCTTCAGCCATGACCTCGATCTGTATGATATCTACGACGAGTGGTTCGAAGGTATTCCTACCAAACGTTGTACCTCTCCGCTCAATGCGCTCAACGCAGAGAACATCGCCATCACCGGTTACGGAACCTTCAACGGAAATGGCGATTGGTGGAGACCGCTCAAGAAATCCAAGATGGCGCCGGGACAATGGAAGAAACATCTCAAAGAGAAAGGCGGTATAGTAGCCAACGACATCTGGTATCCGGATAGCGCGTCGCTGCTTGCGCAAAGTTATTGCCTCGACCAGAACGTACCGGTCATTGAAGATGACTCGCTCTGGCAAGTCGTTAAGTCCTTTCTTCGTCCGGTACTGCTCCATTTCGTAGGCTGCAAGAATATTCTCCTCGAAGGTGTGACCTTTGAGAACTCACCCGCTTGGAATTTGCATCCTATGTGCTGCGAGAACCTCATCCTCAATAATGTCAATGTCCGCAACCCTTGGTACAGCCAGAACGGCGATGGTGTAGACGTAGAGAGCTGTAAGAACGTCGTGATTGCCCGTTGCTCCTTTGACGTAGGCGACGATGCTATCTGTATGAAGTCCGGTAAGGATAAACCCGGTCGTGATCGCGGCATCCCGACGGAGAACGTAGTAGTCGATGACTGCGTTGTTTATCATGGTCACGGCGGTTTCGTGTGCGGCTCGGAGATGTCGGGCGGCATCAAGAATGTTGAGGTGCGCAATAACCTCTATATCGGTACGGACGTCGGCCTGCGTTTCAAATCGACCCGTGGTCGTGGAGGCGTCGTAGAGAATATCTACATCAACGGCGTCAACATGGTCAACATCCCGAATGAAGGTCTGCTCTTTGACCTCTTCTACGGCGGCAAAGGCGCTGGAGAAGAGACCGAAGAAGAACTGGCTGCACGTATGAATGCAGAGGCTCCTGCCGTAAGCGAAGAGACGCCGGCGTTCAAGAATATCGTGATCGAGAATGTCAAAGGCGCTAACCTCAAACGTGCGATCTATTTCAACGGTCTTCCGGAGATGAAGATTCAGAATGTCACGCTCCGCAATATTGAGATGAGCGCAACCGAAGGTGCCCTCTTCCGTCAAACCAACGGTCTTGTCATCGAGAACGTCAACATCCATGCCGAGAAAGGCGAAGCCTTCCAACTCGCTCCGACGGTAGAAAACGTCAAAATCAACTAATCGGTCGTCATGTCGTCATCTCGACATCTCGTCATAACGCTTCTTTTAGGAGTCCTACTCGCGGCTTGCCAGCCGCGGGTAGCTACCTCTTTCTGGCGAATCGGCACACCCGCCGATTCGCTTAGAGAAGGCTACGCCATCCTCACCGAAGGCGCGAAAGTCCGTCATTGCTATCCCATCAACGAATGGACGGATACGATGCCTAACTATGTCGGAAAAGGCGACACCTACCACCAACTTCATCATCATGGTGTAGCGGTAGAGTCCGAACTCATGGCCTATCGTATCTATTTCGATAAGAAGCAAACCATTGATCCCTATTGCAAGAAAAAACCGCAGTTAGAGTTAGCTCAAAGTCATTGGTATCCCAACGACTCTCTCCTCGCACTCGGTTACGGCGATGATATATTACGCGTCTCCGGCACCGTAGGTGTCGGTTCTGTCAAGTATTGGAACGGCAAGAAACATGTGCATATCGAACCCGTCTCCGAACGCTCCCAACGGATCGTTTCGCAGAAAAAGGACCAAGCTACCATAGAGGTCGCTGTCAAAGGCTGGACACCCATCCTTCCGGAAGACCAGAAGACCAGTCGACCAGTCGACTTCACCACCCGCTATACCATGCAGGCCGGTCATCGTGATATGCGTTGCGACGTCAGCCTCAGCGAGCCGGTAGAAGGCCTTTGTACCGGCGTCCAAACCATTCCGGCTAAAGGCGAAAATCTCCAATCTTCAATCTTCAATCTCCAATTACCAAATGGTGTCCTTTTGGCATCATTTGGTACCGATTGGCCGGTCAATGACTCAGCCAAGTACGCCAAAGAGACCGTCGGCCTCGCTGTTTTCATTCCCTATCCTTATGCCGGCGACATCGTCCGCGATAAACAGAATCTCCTCTGCCTCCTAAAATCACAAATCACCACGGCTCTGCCGATCGATAGAAATCACAAATCACAAATGTGTGCGTCAGCACACTTCTATCTCACCTGTTGCGGCGCCACAAAAGAAAACCACCCCGTAGCAACAACTGCTGAGGAGTGGTTAACCTATCTTCGCCGCTGGGCGAAACATCTCCGATAATTAGAATGCCTTCTCCCGAGGCATGGGAGCAGTTTTACCCGGAACAGTAATCTTGCTTCCGGCAAGCGAATTGGCCAGAGGCAGTTCAGCCTCCAACACAACTACTTCTATCGTCGGTATGTAGTATTCTTTTCTCATTCGGGGTGCAAAGGTACTGCTTTTTTTTGATATACGCAAATATTTCTTAAAATTTAATACCTTTTCCTACGATATCGTACATCTTACCTTCCGGCGTAACGATATAGATCACATCGTCGATCATTACTTTGCGTACACCATTTTCATTATTGAGCAATCCGCCATTCTCAATATCCGTTGTAGTCTGCTGGCTTGCCACAATACGCAGGCCGTAGCCTTCGGTGGTACCTTGCTCCAGATTCAACTCGTACGGACTCATCGAGAGGTTCCAAATAGCCTTGCCGTTCTTGGTGAGATACAGCGTTGCATCTTCCGGAGCTGCATCTATAGCCAACTCATAAGAACCGGACTTCGGCGCGAAGATAGACAACGGAGTCTGTGCCTTATTAGCGACAAGCGGCATCTCGATATCACAGAGGTTGATATTATTGCGTGCACACCACATCTGTGCGACCTTAGCACTTGTCGGCGTACCCATCTTGACAAGGTCATGACCGATTACATATTCACCCGTAGCCTCTTCGCTAGCCGATACCCACAGATGATCTGCCGCATTCTCTTCATCCTCTGCCGTCAATGCCAGATCGAACTCTTCCACACTGCGTCTTTCGCGTGTCGGAGCAAGGAAGTCACGAGGCTCATCTACGGAAGTCAGATCAATATCACCATACGCAGCAACCTGAACAAAGAATGCCGTACCTACAGCGTAGGTATATCCTGCAGCCACGCGCTCCACGTAACGATCGGTCTTATGATCGTAGATTTGGATCTTGGTCTGTGCCGGCAGGTTATTGAGCTGGCAGTGTTGCAATGTACCGTTTCCTAAACCATTCCAACCACGATCAGTCGTCTCGCCGCTATTGGTACAACTTGCCTCATAGGTATTGCTTCCGTAATTTGCCTCACTCGATTTGCGCTTGAAGAGGAAAGTATTCCAATCTCTATCTGCATCCAATGTAATCGAATAGAGCGTACCCGGTTGCAAGGTTCCCGAGAACCAGTTCCATGCCTTCGCATTAACTGCACGTTGTGCCTCGCTGAATTCCATGATCGCGTAATCGTAATTATTGGTCAACTTATTGCCAACAGAGTCATAAATGCCTTCCATAACATCTACCTCGAATGGAACCGTAAAGTCATACCAACCATAAGAGATCTTACCGGCTGGATCAAAGCTTATCTTGAAATAAACATCGCCGTTTACGTTAATCTTATCTTCTCCACTCACTTGACCGGAAGCTGCAGAGTGCGCATTATTCGGCGTATAATCACCCAAAGAAGCCTCTATAATCAGGTCATTAACATCCAGCGTTCCGGTTACAGCTAACTGACCACCATCTTTTACGATTACATTTGCATACTCATCATTCGAAGGATTAGCCGTACCGTTGATGGTCAATTGACCGGAAATAGTGATGGTCACATCTTTGTTCTCAGGAATAGTGATCGAACCGACAGAGGCTGTTCCATCAATCGTCACATCTTCCGAAACCGTTACATTTACATTCGATACTGGCGGTACGAAACCATTCGACCAGTTGTCCGGATTGCTCCAATCGCCGTCTCCGATACTATCGGTGAATATACGTTCAATTTGGAGAATCCTCATCGGAATAACCGTATCCACGCGCTCATAACATGCCTCGTTTGAAGGAACAAACTGGATATTATAGTTCTGCGTTCCGATGGTCACAGCCTTAAAGTTCTCGGTCGTCCAAACAAACGAACCTACCACTTGGCGACTTCCAGAACGAACGTAACCACCCGTAATAGCCGATTCGCTTAACATTTGTCCTTCATAGATAGAGTTCGCTGTCGGCAAGGTATCAATTACAGGAGTAGTCTTCACAAAAGTGATCGTTCTGGTAATCGATGCCGCATTATAGGTATCATCTCCTGCACGGCTAACGGTAATAGTTACCTCACCCGGAGTTTTGACTACCAACTCGCCATTTTCGATATTCGCGCAATTCTTATTATTGGGAATATAGGTCAACTCTACATCCAATAACTCATTTGTCAACGCATCCTTGATTGTTGCGTTCAGCGGTACAATCGCGCTACAAGGCAAAGTCTGGCCGCCTACAAAGTCCCAAGTAATCGTCTGATTACGCTTACTTGCCGATACAGTCACATTAAATACCGTATCATTATACCAAGCGCTATTTGTCGGCGTAAAGCGTACCGGATAGCCATGGTCTCCTTCTGTCACTACCGTTGTGCCATCTACCCATGCATAAGTACCTGTTACTTCTGCGCCCTTGTCATTCAGCATCTTCGCATTCGTCACATTCAGCGTCACGTCGTTCAGCGTCTTCGGCAATGTTACTGCAGCTACAGTCGGCTTAACCGATACGCTCGGCGTTACTTTGCTGATATGGAATGTAATCGGCTCCAATGCTACCGAGTTATATAAGGTTTCACTACCTGCTTGCGAAGCCGTAACATGAATATCACCTGCCGTCTTGATGGTCAGCACACCAGATGTCGTCAAGGTAGCCACATCTGCATCTCCTTCTTCCAATGAATAACTTACCGCAAGTCCGGAAGATGCCGTTGCATCAAACGTCACCTCATCCGTCGTTACCAAGTTCGTATTCGGATTCCATGTGATCGTCTGATCGCTCTTGGAAACAGCAGCACTCACGTTGATGGTTGCCATCAAGCCGTGCTCGTCCGTAATAGTGATTACATCGCTCTCGTTAATCGCCTCTTTAGCATAATAGATGATCGTGATAGTCGTTCTGCCGTTCTCGCCACAGCCCTGACCGATCTCCGTCGGAGTAATGCGGAAGTTCGGATTGGTATGATTGACATACAGCATATCGAATATATTCGAGTAGTTCACCACTACCGATTTTATATAAGTCTGCCCCAGATGAGTCTCCTCTGCCGGGAAAGAAACATCAGTGCTGGTCTTGCCTTGCACGTCATCCAACTCCAGATATTTGGCTTTGGTGACATAGGCGCTTCGGAAAGTATGGTAACATGTGGCGCCGAACTCCGTATAGAATTTCACTTTCGTTGTGTTTCGATTGAGGGTAATAGGTCCAAACGACTGCTCCTCATCTACTTTCAAGTTACTGGACCATAATTTATGCCACTGTCCATTATAATACTCCGCAAAATGCATCGGACCGGACTGCGGGAATCCTAATATCCGCTCACCTAATGCCGAGAACGTGATTTGATTCGGCTCTCCGCTCAAACTGAGTTCCTTGGTCTCTATCGTATTCAAGGCATAGCTTGCATTACTCAGCACATAAGGCGTACATCCTGTTGAACGGACACGCACTTTCACATTGCGGGTTATCGAAGCCGGTTCATATTCGCCCGCTACGCCCGCTACGGATGCCGTCAGATTAGCCGTTCCTACACCTACCACGTGCAGTTTCCCCCCTACTATAGTTACTACGCTTGTGTTATCGCTCGAATAGGTCACCGGACGGGCATCAATAGCTACTCGCTCGTCATTGATATACTCATATGCCGTTGCCGTCAGATCAAAGTCTACATCGCTGGTCGTCAAGCGTGTAAAGGTCTGATCCCAATCTATACGCTGTACTTTGAGGTCGGTCACTTTGATGGTATAGTCGCCCGAAATAGGATTCCACATGTCATCCCCGTCATTCGCAACGCGCAATGTAACACTACCCGGTTTAATAGTCTTCAATACCGTTCCGTCCATTTCCACCACTCCTTCTTCCGTGGTCGAAACAATGCTATAGTTGAGCGCCAACGGGGCAATTGCCGGGTTAGGAATGATCTCGCCTACAGAGATAGGAGTCAATTCATCCTGCCAGATCAGTGTCTGGTCTTTCTTGTTGGTCTTTCCCTTAACCTTAAATGTTTTGGTATAACCATTCTCACTGGTCAGCGTAATCGTTGCTTCGTCAAAATCACCCTCAGTTACTTTCTTGTGGTGATAACGAATAGTAATGGATGTGGAGGGATCAAACTCATCAATCCTGCTATCTATCGTTTCGGTAATCACATCAAACACACCCGGGTTGCTGCTGGTCACTGTAGTTGTCGGTACGCTATACCAACCGATAGGAATTGCACGGTCCGTTGCCTGATTACCTACTTCAAATGAGTTTCCGAAATCATAATCCTCCACCTCAATACCTCTACGCTCGGTTACTTTAATATTCTTGAAATAACCGGCATAGTTTCCGCTCCAGAAGAACTTCAAATATCTCGTAGAAGGATCCAAGTTCCTATTCGTTAGCGTTCCTGACTCTGACACAGACATAATTGCTTCACCCCAGTTCGAGCCATCCGAAGACTCATAGATTTTCCAATCTTTACCGGTAGAACCTCCTGAACAGGAATAAGCACAAGACAACTGATAAGGTACACCTTCAAAGGGACCAACTACCATGTATTTGTCGTCATAGTTTGCGGCATTAGAGATATTAGCAGTATTATCTCCCACCATTATTCCGCCATTCCACGATTGAATACCACTTGAACTTCCTTTCAGCGCATTATACAAGGTCTCATCCATTGTAAATGTCACATGTTTATTGGCCTTTTTTGCCGTAATGGTAAATTCCTTCGAACTTGCCAGATACGTATCATTTCCATCTTGGCTCACGCGGAATTTAGCACTCTGACCGTTATTGTCATACACCCTAATGGAATTTCCGAACACACGCGCCGTGCGATCTACGCCACTGATGCGTGTAATAGTAATTGGGCAGTTCACATCCGTATTAGCCGAAGTGATCTCCGGATCAATGGTCGTGTTCCATGCCGTCGCAGGCACACCGGAAATAGTGATATTCGGATCTTTCTTATTAACCGTCACTATTATACTTTTGCTTCCTTCCGCCCACTTGGTAGTCTTCGCCTGAGCAAAGGTAATCGTATCCGTTCCGGCTCCCTTGGCTTTGATAACACCATCCTCATATACAGCCACTGCTTCATTCGTAGAGGTGATACTCATCGCCACTTCATTATTGTTCGTGGCCAATGCCGGATCATAACTATCTCCTACCTCCATCGTCTTTTCGCTCACATTGGTAGTGATAGTAGTGGTGTTCAGCGACACATTAACCGTCACCGTTCTACTACCTGCTTGGTAGTCATCCGTTGCTTTCTGAGACAAGACCACATCTGCTTTACCTGCGCCCAGAGCTTTAATGCGATGAACTGTTGCGTCATATATAGCCACGCCCGAATTGGTCGAAGTATAAGTAATGGGCTGCGCTGCATTTTTGGAGGTGACATAATCGGAAGTCTCTCCCACCTTCAAATTGATAGTAGTTCCATCGGCAGGAATAATAACTCCGTCAAAATAAAGCTCGATGGTCTCTCTCTCCTTGACAGTAAAGGTTTTTCTGCTGGTTACCTCATTATAGTCGGCATCGCCTGCAAGCGTAGCAATAATATCTACATCGCCTAATCCGTTCGCAGTGATGGTGTTTCCCGAGACGCTAATCTTGGAAGGATCCGCACTGCTGTACGTGATTGCTCTTCCGCTCGGATCACCGTACGCATAGCCCGTAATGTCACGCGATTTATTAATCTGTATATTGGGATCCACTTTCGTCTCATCCCAGACAATCGTCTGGCTTTTCTTGATTGTAAAGGTCTTGCTTACTTGAGTCGGAGCCAAATAGGTAGCAGAAGTCGCCTGATTAGCATAAATAGTAACCGTCTTACCTTCACCTGCAGCAAGGAAGGTCACCTTGTGACCACTAACTGTAGCATAACTTGTGTTACTACTCGTCAACACAATAGGATAGTTTGTATAATCCGTATTCGATGCCGTCGGACTCATCTCAACAGATTCACCCCAATTCTTCTTCGTCGCCTCATCAGCTGTCCATGAAATTTCATTCGGGTGTTTAGTAGTTGTGGCAGAGAGATCAACTGTCTTATTATAATTTCCATACGTGTCAGTAATAACCAACTTCGCGGTATGGTCACCTGCTTTCTTAGTATGATTGCAAGTTACAGTAAATGTCGCAGTATTATATTTTCCAGCTTCCGAGTTATAACTTACTTCTACACTAAATACATCATCTGCATCATCTGTAATCTCATAATCCATCGCCGGCACATTACACCACGCAATAGTCACAGAACCACTTGATACAGTACTGCCAATTTCTTTGGACCCAAGAGCTATGGAAGTAGTTGACGGATTATTTAAGTACTGCGCCATCGTAACATGTACCTTTTGGAAAGAAAAAGTATAAGCCGTTACTAATGCGTTCTTAAAAGTTATAGACGTAGCATCCACATTACAATTACTAGAAGCAGTCTTACTTGCATATGAATTTTTAACACTTCCACTCCACAATTCTGTACCTTCACTATCTTCTACAGAAACGCTTGTTTTTGTAGAAGAAATTTTACAGTTATTCTTTCCCTCAAAGGTTAAAAGAGCACCAGGACCTGATAGTGTATATGGATACGTACCACCCCAAGCACCAGCTGTTTGTGCAGCATCCTCATACAACACATACCACACTCCGTTTTTAAGAGTTCCTTCTCCGCTTCCGCTCCATGCACCCCACGCCTTCTCATTTACGCCAAACAGGCACACCATGAGGAGCGCAAGCATAGTAAGTAAGGGTTTTGTACTGGTAATCCTAGACTTTAGTCCTAGGAGCAAGCCAATCACACCCTGAGAATTATTTAACATGTAAATCTTTTTCATATCTTTCATAACCTTAAATTTTCTTATCTCACTTCGCTCGAACGATTATTTCGCCAGCGAAATTTTCTATTGTTTGTTATATCTTTTACGGGCTTTTTAGCTATCACCCGCTAGTTATTTGCTCGTTATTCCTTGGTTATTTGTTCGTTATTACCCCTCCGTCTCCCTAACCTCATCATTCCCATCATTCAGCGAAGCGGCTCAATCCATCATTCAAAATTTGTCATGTCGCTTTGTCGCTATTATAAATTTCTCTCATGACGGTTTGACGGTTTGTCATTATTCACGTATTCGGTTGTCTATCAGCATATTATATCACATTTTCATGTCCGTCAAACCGTCAAAGTGTCAAAACGACATTGCGACATCTTCATTTTTGGGATCATTTTGGGGCATTGGGGACTAAATTGCTAACCACATTTTGCAAAATGTACGATTTTTAAGCAATTTCATATTTTCTATCGCCATATTACTCCAAAATAGCGTGCAAAATTAATATAATTCTATGAATTATGCAAATTTTTATCGCGCGTATGCGTGCGATTAATAATAAGGTGTAGCCGTTTCTTAATAAATGAAAATAAAAAAGAGAAGACATTTCTGCCTTCTCCTTTTACTTTGAAAATATCTCTATCTTACTTCACACGCTCGCCGGAGATGGTATAAATCATCTCGCCACGACGGATATAAAGCGTACCGTTTTGGAAGAATTTCTCAGCCTCAGCATCAGCCTTAACTTGCTCAAAGTCAGTCGTTGAGGTTATTACGATATGACGAATAATCTTCTTCTCACAACCAAACTCAGTCTTTTCGTATTTGACAAGTGTCAACTCGCCAGGTCCATCAAAACCAATCACGTCCCCATCCCACAGAGTTTCTTGTCCATCTTCAAACAGGATACTCCACTCATTTGGAACAACTATCAGCGTCTCCGTTTGACGTATAGTTTCTTCCGATGTCTCAACCTCTTTCGGATGAACAATAAAGGTCACGATCACGATGGAGTCTCCGCCGTACATATTCGTCGTATCCGGCAGCGTGATATGCAGCGAGTCCTGAACAGCGTCGTTATACCAAACACCTGCGAATTCAATCGAGTCACCTTCGCAGACTTCTGCGGTATATTCACCATAGGTCTTCGGCTGAGTGGTAACGGTTACAGGAATATCGACGGTAGCTGTCGTATAGATATTATTCTGATCCGGCGTGAAGAGTACGGTCACGTACACCTCTCCTTCCTCATTCATTATCTGATTAGGATTGAGCCAAGAGAACGTACCATCCACTTCTGCTTCACCGCCAAAGAGCCATGCCATGCCTACCGGCGCACCTATGGCCACTTCCGATGCCGTCGGAGCGACAGAAACCATAATCGGCGTCAATTCAATAACGATCTTCTTAGCGACAGAAACCTCGTTAAAACGCTCGTCTCCTGCCTGATAAGCAATGATATCCACCGGTCCTGCAGAGAGGATTCGCAATGTATCATTCTCCACATAAGCTTTCGTACTATCCGAACTCAGATAAACAACAGGCAACTCACTCGTCGCTGTAGCCGGCAGTACTACCACCGTATCCTTCGTCTGGCAGCTTTCCGGCAGTACAAAACCATTGATCGATTGATTATAACCTGTACAAGTCACTGCCAAGTTAATCGTGTGCGTCGTCGGATTTGCCTTACCATCCGTAATAGTAATCGTTCCGGTATATACGCTATCTTTCACTGCCGGCGTGAAGAACACCTCGAAGGTCTCTGTACTACGATCAGAACAGTCCGTACCAATCGATGTTTTCGTTACCTCAAACGGGCAATTCTCACTTACTGTAATATCTACTACATCGACATTCGAACGCGATACAGAGATCGTCTTCGACCATTTAACATTACGCTCAGCCGTCTCTTCGATAGCACTCTCGCTAACGATCATCTCTTTCTTACGCGGAATAGAGATATTGGATACCGTTTGCTCTGCGTATTCTCCGGAACGGAAACGAATCTTCGTAGCCGTTTCATCTATATTAAACGGACCATAGTTTGTATTATCTTCCGCTGTCTTAAATGAAGTTACTTGACGCCATTCCAATCCAGAACCGAAGTTCGCATATTGATCAACGTACATTTCTTGCTGCTCTGTCCATGAATCCCACAGGTTCTTAAATTTACCACGTTTTGCGGTAAAGGTTAACTGAGTGGATTTTCCTACCAAGTTAAACTCTTGAACGTACATCGAAGACTTGTCTCCTTTTGCAAAAGTAAAACTTTGGTCTGCCAACGCGTACTCGTCACAAGCAGAGTTCGGATCACGTACCTTGATCTGTTTGCGTGCAGAAGCAGCAATCCATACTTCATCGTTGATTTCGCCTCCAACCTGCGTAGCAATGATATATGCCACACCAGGTGTACCGGTAATGGTCAGCATATTTCCATTCAGTGTAACGCAGTTATCCGAACCGTCTTCCAAAGCATAAGTCACTTCGCCACCGCTGGTAGCTGTAGCTGTCAGTTCAATCGTATTCGGATTCGCATTGGTATTGAGGCCCATAAAGTTCTGCTCCCAAATAATGACTTGCTTTTTATTCGAAGTAACGGTAAACTCCTTACTTTCTGTCTTCTCATTATAGATAGTATTGCCAGTAGCAGTTACTGTAATCGTAGCCGTACCGTTGTCCACAGCATAGAGCGTTTTTCCATCTTCCGATACAGCAATCACATTCTCATCGTCTGAACTATAGGTCAGTACAGCCTCTTCGTTATCCGCCGTAGCTAAATCAGCACCTGTCAGGGCATCTTCTGCGTTCATCGTGAAGTTAGTAGCTACCAAATCCGTATTCCAGTGAATAGCTTGCTCACGCTTGGTCGTTGCACCGGAAATGGTCACGGTCTTAGTGATAGAACCATTGGTGATTGTGATTATTCCACTATGCTCACCTACTTCCTGATTGCGGTTGTAACCCACCGTAATTGTCTGCGTACCGTATTGAGCCTTACCGCCGAACGATGCCGGACTAACCGTAAAGAGCGCATTATCGCTCGTTACAGTAAGCGCATTTACATTACACCACTCAATATCAAATGTCTTCTCCTCAACTCCGGAACTGATCGTGTTTGCGCCAAAATCCAGAGAGGAGATAATATTGTCACCCACTTTCGGATCATTCACATAAGCCTGATCAGAAACGCTAATGTCAGAATAAATACCTCCAAAGTTTCCACTATAAATCAGTCGAATGTATTTGGTGGATTTCGAAAGATCTATGGTTTGTAAACCACTGGTTGAAGTTGAACTGGATTGAGTATTCCACACACGTGTCCAGTTGGTATTATCTGAACTCTCATCGACGTACCAATCCGGATCAGTCGAACCGACATTAGTGCATTTGTACTTCAATTTGAGTTGATAAGGGATACTTTGTTGATCCAACGCAATGGTGACATATTTGTCATTCCAGTTAAATCCTCCTCCACCATTACCTAAATGAATGCCATTACTCCAAGATATGGATCCGGACTTACCGACAATAACACTTGAGTTGTTGTAATGACTTTGGGTCAAAGTTGTGTTATACGGTAATTGCGCAAACACCTGACCAATGCCCATAAAGGCAATTAAAATTAATGTGTAAAACTTTTTCATTTTTATGTCAATCTTAAATTTTATACCAAAAAACGCGCAAAATTACTACATTTCTACGAAATGACCAAAAAAATCGCACACTTTCGCGCGCGATTCATAATATAATATAGCCGTTTCTTAAAAAACGGCACTAATTCCCTAACTCTCTAATCCCTAATTCCTTAATCGGTAATTACCCCTTCTTTGAGCCAGGAGTCCACTGTATTTTGGATATCGGTCATGGCTTGTTCGGGAGCAACATCGTATTCTGCACAAAGGGCTTTGCAGAGCGAGTTCACATCAAACTCCCCTTTCTCCGCCTCCTGCCAAAGGAACGCAGCCGTCTCATTGAGTGTGATCATCTTGTTGAAATTGATGAGCGCCATCGACTCACCGATCAGAATGTATTCATTGCCTAACTTACGCAACTTAAATCCTTCAATTGTTTTCATAATTCTTTAAATTATTTCGTTATAACGTTATAACGTAATAACGGTAAAACGATTTTTCTATATATCTTTAATAACCATTTTCTAACCGGCCGCAAAGCGTACCAGAGATAGCCGCGGGTCAGCATTTTGCGGCGCCCTTTGGGCGATTCAATACGCGTAACTACACCGATCACATCGCCGCGAGAACATACTTCCGTACCTACCAGATTGCCATCTCCCATCAAGATCAACTGCTCGCCTTCAATCCGAATGAGTCGGTGCAGCACATAGGTCGTTCTGCCGCAGAGCGTCTGCACTTGCGCTAGAAGAATATCGCCTCTTTGCGGCGCACGATTCAGCGGCGCCAAGATAACGCTGTCTTTATCTCCCTCTATGAAAGGCCGCATACTGACGCCGGCAGGTGTAAAACGCACCTCCTTACCTTCGCTCAGCAAACGCGCCAATTCTGGAATCAATATGTCATTTTCGATCTTCATCAGGGCTGATATTGATAGCAATTACAGTGTTGCGTTTTATATTCAAACGTACGAATATAAATCGGTTTGGACGACCCTGTGTTTTTTATAGAGATAAAATAATCTCCCGGATCCGGCAGTGAGATAGTCGCATTACCCTTACTATGCGTGGCACTAGAAGAAAGATCTGTCCAAGTAAGACTATCTTCCGATACCTTGATCTGCATAGTTGGAACTATACCGGACAAATAATCAGGCGACGAACCGGCTTTATCCGTGTATAGCAATTGTACTCGCTTCAAATTCGTGATACGCGATAGTACAACCGAGTCATTTCGATCCGGTAGCTGCAAGGCTATTTTACCTCCTATCACCCCAAACTTAGCATTCGTACCATAACAAGTATAGGTCACAAAACCGGTCGTTCCCACCTTATAGGGATCAGCCGTCACTAAGGTTCCTTTTCTATACATGGAATCGATATCATGCACACAAATAGAGTCCTCAGCTCTGCAAATCACAGAACTGAGAACTAAGAGCACAAGGATCAAACCATATAATCGAAAATGTTCCATTTGTCGTTTTATTCAACGGCCACACCAAGGATAGTATAGGTACGTCCGTCGCGGAGAATCAGCACTTGACCGTCACGAAGAACTTTCTTCGCATTCGGCTCCACGCACGTCTTCTCAACACCTGTTCCGTGATCACAAGCGGTGCTATAGTTGCTATAGCTTGTGCCACCACCTTCGCTACCGATTTCCAAATCAAAGTACTCGGTGCCATTGATATTGCTGGTCGCATAGCCGCCAAAGACGTTATAATCGCCAGCACGGAAAACAAGTGCACGACCACTAGTAGAGGAGTTTACGCGCCATGTTCCTTGCGTACCATTCTCGACAGACCAAGTGAAGGCATTATTTCCAAGACTCAAATTAGTACCGGAACCATGTGTTAAATACTTGCCTCCTGTTTGGATGGTAAATCCACCAGTTACTGGTGTAAATACAAAGTCCCCTGCGGCTGCTTCATTGGTAGTACTTGTTATTTTTTTATTGTCAATAGTACCAGTAGCATAGTATTTCGTGTTACCTGCTTGCGCATAGATTTTATAGGTACCGCCTGTTGTGCTATCAAAAGCAGCCTCTCCGCCTTCACCTTCTTCCAAATCAGCAAAGACAGCATAGAAAGTCGCACCTTCAACGACAGCGTCACCTGCTTTCGCAAAGCTCGGAGCAGTTGTTTCGCTGCTATAACTTGCTTGACTGCACCATCCTAAGAATACGCGACCGTCACTACAAGCGACTGGTTCCTCCTCCGGAAGAACCAACGTACCGGTACTTTGCGTTGTAGCAAACGGCTTACCAAATGCCACAAAGCTGACATCAAACGGATCAACCGGAATAACCGGTTCCTCGATATAGGTCAAGGTAACTACACCATTCGATTCTGCGATATTCAACAGCGGTTTACCGGAAACACCTGTCCAAGAAGTCTTATTACCGCTTCCCGGGAACGTGTTCTTAGGACAGTTATCCGTTTTTGAATCTCTATCCCATCCTATCTTTGAACCGGAAGCAGAAACGACAGTATAGAGCGGAGCTCCGCTGGTTTCTGAGTTATTCGGCGCGTTTTCTTCCCAAGCCGATGCATTGAAATTGACTTTCCAGATGAGCATGCCGTGACCTGTGAGCGGTGCATCCCAACCTACTGCCTGACGGTTTTCAATATAATAGCGCAGACCTGAAGTCGTCGGACCGACATACGTGCCGGAGGCGTTGATCTGATACGTCTGCTGGTTCTCCGTTCCGTTAGGATAGAGCGTTACGTTCTGACCTTCGTTACCTAAGTTAATCGGCGTTAACCAGCCGAAGAAATCTTTCTCCCACGGGTCATAGTTAGGCGGGCAGTGTCCGTCTCCGTTGTAGCTACCACCGTCCATGACATCCCAATCGTTGGGAGTGAGGCAGTTTTCGTAGTTGGTACCATAGTCTGTATCATACAGATCGGGCAGCCCCATGACGTGGCCGAACTCATGGCAGAGCGTACCAATACCGCCCAAACTATTACCGGACATTTCACCCGACATGGCGTAGTTATCCAGTTTCTTGCCGCCTACTGTACATTGTGCGGCCTCATACGTACAATAACCAGACTTACGAGCTGACACAACCGACCAGTTATGTGGCCAGATGGTCTCGGAGGTACCGCCGTCAGCCTGTCCCTTACCGGCGTAGATCACATAGACGAAATCGACATAGCCATCGTTATCGGAGTCATAGTCTGCCCAGTTGATATCAAATTGCTGATTCGCGAGGATACAGCCCTCTACGACTGCATCGGTAGCGTGCTGGTCATCTCCTTCTTCATCACCGGGTTTATCAGTGCCATAATATGCTACATTACGGCTCAAAGTCACAGGACCAAAGACATCAAACTGCGGACGATAAGATCCGTTGGATTGATCTGCAAAATACTGACCAGCCGAGGGATAACCCGCATTAACCGTACAGTTCAGCGAGTTGCACAACTCGTCAAAAGTAGCCTGCGTGTGACCGCTTTGCATCGATTTGTTGGAGAAGTTGACCAAAATAACGACCCCTTTGGGCGCGAGATTCGGGGTAACACCCACATCCTTGCGTTGACGACGCGCTACACCTTTCGCACGACGTGCTTTCGCGACGTCTGCCGTGGGAGCTTCACCCACTTCGACATACATTCCATGGACCTCACGTACCTCTTTTCCGTCACGATTAATCGTGTAGTGGTAAAACTCATCACCAATCACCTGCACTTCGATGGTCGAACCATCAGCTTGCGTGCGTGTCTGCCATCCGCGACGCGCCGGTACTGCATTTGCGGCTAATACAAAACCGCAGAGTACTACAATTGAAAATAATCGTTTCATTTTATACAATTCTTTAATGTTCTATTTTATATTGAGCGTGCAAAGGTACTGCTTTTATTTGACATGTGCAAATTTGTATGTGTAAAAATTGACGAAATTTGCAGAAAACCTAAAATTTACACCTTATTATTTGCACATGTGCGAAATATGTAGTATCTTTGTCGAGTTTTTGTAAAGCACATATAGCAAACACTATATTTAAAAACCAACTTTTCGTTTAACTAAAAAACAAAACACATGAAAAAATTTTTCACATTAGTTGCTGCTGTGATGGCAAGTATGAGCCTGATGGCAGAAACAGAAACACATCCGTCCAGTGCGACATCCAGTGAAGCCATTACCGGTACCAGTTATTCTATCGCTGGTGATTACATTGCCGGAGTTGGTGGAACCAAAGCCGGAGACATGCAGACCAAAGGTATTAAATTCCGTCTCAACAAACCGGTCGGAGACATTGCTAATGCAGTTGAATTCGTAGTAACGGATGGTTATATCATTGAGAATATTGCTTTCTGCGGTCACGTAAACGACAACAGTAAGACTTCCACAATCACGCAAGTTCTCGTAGATGGCGTTGATATCCAGGCAACTGCCGTTAATCTTCCTTCCAAATCCAGCAGCGTATCTTTTGATTATAACGTAAATGCCACCTCCAGCATTGTTTTCGTATTCAGCGGAACCGGAACACAGGCCAACTTGGAATACACGATTACTTATTCTGTAGGCGAACCTTCCACGGATCCGGAACTGAAGGTCAACAAAGAGAGTTTGACTTTAGCAGCTACAGCGGCTAAACCGTCAGATGAGACTACCGTTAAATTCACAGGTAAAAACCTCACTCCGGGTATCTATAACCTGACCGTTCCAACCGTAGCCGGTCTGACCGTTAACCCGACTTCTGTTACCGTAGGCGAGGATGGCAAACTGAATGCAGAGATCACGGTCGCTTACGCAAGTGCTGTGGATGTAGAGGCTGCTTCTGCCAACATCAGCCTTACGATCGGCGAACTCAGCAAAACCGTAGCTGTCAACTACTCCGCAGATATGAGCAAGAGCTACCTCACGCAGTCCATCAACATCGAACAATGGGTAATGGACAACGGCACAAACACCAACGCCTTTAAAGCCGTTCTGGATGCCGCTAACGTTGAGTACAACAATATCGATGCCCTTGACTCTCTCAACGATGACTATTCCAAAACCAACCGTAACTATGCTTTCTTGGGTCTCAAACTGAAGAAAACAGATGCTACCATGTCATGCTGGATTCAAACAGGAACATCCATTAAAGTAAAATTCGGTAATGTAGGTGCAAACTTCAAGGTGATTGCAAATGGTGTGGAGCAAACGCTGACCGCTGCAGATTATGCAAACACAGATGTAGATGGAAACAAAGTATTGGCTCTTACCGCTCCGATGGATATGTACCTCCAGATCGTTTGCAATAGTACCAAGACTTTGGTTATCAAGCAAGTCATGATCAACGAGGACATTCAGCCTATTGTGCTGCCGATACCTTCTGTATTTACCGTCACCTGTGCAGATGCAGAGAATGGTTCTGTCACGCTTGCAAACGGCGACAAGAAAGGTTCCTTCGCCCCGGGTGAAACCGTTACATTGGCTTTGACTCCGGCAGAAGGCTATCTTACCTACAGTCTCACCTACAACGGTTTCAATCTGTATGACACGCCGGAGACGAACCCGGTAACATTCGTTATGCCCGCTGAACCCGTTAGCGTCGTAGCGTCCTTCATAACGGAATTCCCGACGGACATCAACAACACCAACGATGAACTCAAGGCTGTGAAAGTGGTTCGTAACGGTCAGTTGTTCATCGAGAAGAACGGCGTGCTCTACAACGCACAGGGTACAGCAGTAAAATAAGACATTATTGCATAGTACTTACATAGTACTTGCCCAGTACTTGCATAGTACTTGCACCCGTTGGTGATTTAGAACATTTTTAAGAGCATCTCCTTGTGAGGTGCTCTTTTGGTGTTTTAAATGTTGTATTTGTAGCAGCGATGCATATTTTTTACTATTTTTTAGTAAAAATCTTGCATATGTGCAAAAAAAGCAGTACCTTTGCGCACTTTTTAATATGCGTAAGTATGCATCTTTTTCAACACACAGGAGAATATTTCCTACTGATGGGCAAAGTACTGCGTCTGCCGGACAGGCAGCGGATGTTCTGGCGTCAGTACAGTAGAGAGTTAGAGAAACAGGGCCTGCAAAGTCTGCCGATTGTGCTGCTGATTTCCGTTTTTATCGGTGCTATCTTGACGATACAAGCGAAGATTAATACGGAGAACCCGTTATTGCCGACCTATATCACGGGCCTGCTGACGCGTGATACTTTGCTATTGGAGTTCTCAAGTACGATCCTATGCTTGATCTTGGCCGGTAAGGTAGGTTCGAACATCGCTTCCGAGATCGGTACAATGCGAATCACGGAGCAGATTGATGCCATGGAGATCATGGGTGTCAACAGTGCCAACTACCTGATTCTGCCGAAGATATTGGCGTTTATGAGTATGATGCCGTTCCTGTTTATTATATCTACGGCCGCAGGTCTGATCGGCGGTTGGGGCGTAGGTGCATTCACGGATATCATTACGATCCATGACTACCTGATTGGTGTGCAGTACGCGTTCAACCCGTATTTCATATGGTACGCGATCATCAAAGCGCTGGTATTTGCATTTGTAATCACGAGCATGGCCAGTTACTACGGCTATTATGCCCGCGGCGGGGCTTTGGATGTAGGTCGCGCGAGCACGAACGCCGTAGTTAACTCCAATATCATGATCTTGTTTTTGGACCTTATCTTATCGAAATTGCTGCTATGATTGAAGTGAAAGATATCGTCAAGAGTTTTGACGGAAACGTGGTTTTGAACCACGTCAGTACCGAAATGCGGGACGGTGAAGTGAACATGATCATTGGTCAGTCGGGTTCCGGTAAAACCGTGCTGATGAAGAGTCTGATCGGTTTGCACTCGCTGGATAGCGGACAGATTCTATATGATGGCACAGATATTGCTGAGATGAAAAGCAAAGATATCCGTTTGCTGCACCGCCAGGTAGGTATGCTTTTCCAAGGATCGGCGCTGTTTGACTCCATGACGGTCATGGAGAATGTGCTTTTCCCGATGGAGATGTTCAGCCAGAAGAGCCGCGAGGAGATGAAAGCAAGAGCAGAGTTCTGTCTGAGACGTGTAGAGATGCCGGAACGGGTATGGAATTTGATGCCGAGTGAGATATCGGGTGGTCAGCAGAAACGTGTGGCGATTGCACGCGCCATTGTGCTGGAGCCGAAGTACCTGTTTTGCGACGAGCCTAACTCCGGTCTTGATCCTCGAACGAGTCTGGTGATCGATGCCCTGATTCAGGATATCACAAGAGAGTACAATATCTGCACGATCGTCAATAGCCATGATATGAACTCGATCATGGAGATCGGTGATAATATTGTCTTCCTCAAGAACGGCAAAAAAGAATGGCAGGGTTCGCGCCACGAGATCATGACAAGCGACAATGAGGCTTTGAATGATTTTGTATTTGCATCGGAATTGTTTAAGAAAGTTAAAAAAGCGAATATACAATGAAAAAGGGGATTTTGATGATAGCCGTAATGGCTATGATGACGATGGGAATGCAAGCCCAGAGTCCGGCGAAAGTACCGGCATACAAAGGAATCATCGAGCGTGTCCAACCGAATGGTGATACCTTGCAAACGTATCTGCGCGGGGACGAGCACATGCATTGGATGATGACCGAAGACGGCTGGCAGATCTTAGAAGGCAAGAAAGGCTGGTATGTCTATGCCAAGACCAATTGCAAAGGCAAAGTGGTTGCATCCTGCCGCAAGGTGCACAACGCCGACAAACGCAGTAAATGCGAGCAACGGTGGCTGCAAAAACACGGAATTAAGAAACATTGAGTTGATAATTTAAGAATTTACAAAGATGAAGAAATTAGTGGGCATAGTAATGCTATGCGCTGTCGCAGTGAGTGCGATAGCAGTACCGGCACGCCGTGATGGCATAGTCCGGACAGATGCCAACGGAAATGAGAAAATCGTGTTCCTGCATGGAAACGAGTCGTTTCACTACATGACGGATGAAAACGGCACTTGGTTGGATGAAGAGACGCTGATGCCGATGAGCGAAGAAGTGAAACAGTCGAAAGTCGAAAGTCGAAAGTCGAAAGCAAAAGTTCGTCGTGCGAAAGAGGAGACAGGAACCGATCGCCTTCTGGCTCCGCGTGGTGCGGTTATTCTGGTGAGCTATAAAGATCTGGCTTTCAAACAAACGAATGAAGCCATGACCGAATGGGCGATGGGCGACAATTATACGTATAATGGCGCCACGGGTTCTATTCACCAGTATTTCTATGATCAGAGTTGGGGTAAGTACGACCTGCATATTGATGTGTATGGTCCGGTAACGGTGAGCCAAAACGCTTCTTACTACGGATCCAATGATTGGAACGGAGATGACCAGCATCCTGACGAACTGATAGTAGAGGCCTGCAAACTGGCGCACGACAGTTGTGGCGCAGACTTCAGTCAATATGATAGCGACGGAGACGGAAAGGTAGATTGGGTTGTGATTTTATATGCAGGCAAAGGAGAAGCGGACGGAGGTTCATCGAGCACCATCTGGCCTCACCAGTACGACCTCAGTTATATGGGTATGTCGTTCAAGTTAGACGGCAAGACGGTAGATCACTACTGCTGCCTGAACGAGATAGACGGCAGTAGCAGCAAGCGTTGCGGTATCGGTACGTTCTGCCATGAGTTCAGCCATGTCATGGGACTGCCTGATTTCTATGCCACCAACCAAGCCTCCCACCGCACCTTAGGCAGTTGGGATATCATGGACTATGGACCCTATAACAACAACGGCAACACGCCGCCCAACTATTCGGCCTACGAGCGCTGGTTCATGGGCTGGATCGAGCCGACCTTGCTCAACACAGCCTGCTCCGTGACCCTACCCGCGCTCCAAGATAGCAAGGCGGCCTGCCTCATCACCGAGAGCGGACAAGGTATCAGCGACATATTATTGCCGCTTCCTTCCACCTTCTATCTGCTGGAAAACCGCCAGAAAAAGGGATGGGACGCGTACATAAAGAGCAGCGGTATGATGATCACCAAAGTGCAGTGGAGCAAAACGAAATGGGCCAACAACACGGTGAACAATACCAGCAACAAACTGGGCGTAGATATCATTGAGGCGACGCCCAACTCATCGAGCTACAATGACAAGGCGACCGACCTCTACCCCTACGGTGCGACCGAGTTCACCAAGGTGGCGGACTACCAGATCACCAATATCGACATGGAGAACCGCATCGTCACCTTTAACGTGAACGGCGGCGGTCAGGCGCTCCTACTGGATGTTGAATCCATTAAGCAGGCTGATGTCAAGACGCAGAAGATCATTGAGAACGGCAGAGTGGTTATTCTCCGTGAAGGTCTGAAATTTGACATCTTAGGAAATCGTTTATGAAAATAATCAGTTATAATCTCAACGGAATACGTTCCGCTATCAGCAAAGGGCTCTTGGATTGGTTGCAATCCGAGAACCCTGATGTCTTTTGTATCCAAGAGAGCAAAGCCCAGCCGGAGCAGATAGACGTACTGGCTTTTCAGGAGCTAGGTTACCGCAGTTACATCCATTCAGCGGAGAAAAAAGGCTACTCGGGTGTATGTATCTTCACGAAACAAGAGCCGGATAAAGTGGTCGTAGGTATGGGCAATCCCAAGTACGATCGCGAGGGGCGTGTGCTGCGTGTTGATTTTGGCGATCTGACGATCGTCGACGCCTATATTCCAAGCGGCACGACCGGCGATGTACGCCAGGACTTCAAGATGGAGTTTTTGGAGGACTTCCTGGTATGGGTCAACGAGCTGCGCAAAGAGCGGCCGAACATCGTGATCTGCGGAGATTATAACATCTGTCATAAACCCATCGACATCAATCATCCCGAACGACAGATCGGCGTGTCGGGTTTCTTGCCTGAAGAGCGCGAATGGATGGATCGATGGGAAGCAAGCGGACTCGTGGATAGTTTCCGAGTCTTCGACCAGAGTGCTGAGCGATACAGTTGGTGGTCTTGGCGCGCAGGAGCACGCGCACGCAATGTAGGCTGGCGTATCGACTATTTATGGGTAAGCGAGAGTCTGAAAGACCGGCTGATAGACGGAAAGATACTAACCGAGGCGGTACATTCGGATCATTGCCCGGTGATGGTCGTACTATCGTAATGACGTAATTACGTAATGACGTTATAACGAAGAAAAAAGAAAAAATGGATAAACTGAGAACAGAACATCTGATTAAAAAATACGGCAAGCGCACCGTAGTGAACGATGTGTCGATTGAACTGGAGCAGGGAGAGATCGTTGGTTTGCTGGGTCCGAACGGAGCAGGTAAGACCACGACTTTCTATATGACGACCGGGCTGGTAACGGCCAATAACGGTAAGATCTTCCTCAACGACCAGGACATTACGAATTTCCCGATGTACAAACGGGCGAAGATGGGTATAGGCTACCTGCCGCAAGAGGCGAGTGTCTTCCGCAAGATGACCGTCGAGGATAATATCCGTTCGGTGCTGGAGTTGACCGATTTCAGCAAGGAATATCAGGCGCAGAAACTGGAACAGTTGATCAAGGAGTTCAATCTCGCGCATGTGCGCAAGAACTTAGGCGACCGCCTCAGCGGAGGTGAGCGACGTCGTACGGAGATAGCGCGATGCTTGGCTATTGAGCCGAAGTTCGTGATGCTGGATGAGCCCTTTGCCGGCGTCGATCCGATTGCCGTGCAAGAGATTCAAGATGTCGTTTGGCGACTGAAGGATAAGAATATCGGCATCCTGATCACCGACCACAATGTCGATGAGACGCTCATGATCACCGACCGTGCGTACCTGCTATTTGAGGGCAAGATCCTCTTCCACGGTACGCCGGAAGAGTTAGCTGCAAACCCGGTGGTACGGCAGAATTACTTAGGTCGCGATTTTGAATTGAAGAAAAAGACCCGCGTGGATTGAAAAGTGAAAAGTGAAAAATGAAAGGTTTTTCATAGTATTTCTCACCGCCGCTTTATTGGTAGCTTGCAAGAATGAGCCGGAGATGAACGTGACGTGGCACCAGAGTGCGGCGATGCCTTCTCCGCGCGCATGTGCTGCTTCTTTCGTAATAGATGACCATGCGTATTTCTTTGCCGGTCGTGACAGTGCAGGAAAGCATCTGAATGACCTATGGCGATATGATACAACTACAGATACGTGGGACAGTATTGGCGAGGCTCCTATGAGCGAGCGTGTTAACCCGACATCGTGTGTAAAGGACGGAAAGGTATATTTGGGCCTGGGCTTTAACGGCAAACACGGTCGGGACAGTTCGTATTTAAGAGATTGGTGGGAATATACGCCGGCAACAAATACATGGAAACGCTTAACGGACTACCCGAATCATTACACCGACGATGCCACGGCATTTGTGGGCGATGGGGCATTGTATGTCGGCTATGGTTTTTGTTGGAACTACCGTCGCGATATGTTCCGCTACGATATAGCCCAAGACCGTTGGGATTCGATTGATGTGAACGTCTCTTTTCACGGATACCCTACCCGCTCTTTCGGCGGCACGGGATGTACGTGTCAAGGACGGCATTTTATGGGTACGGGTTATTTCCAACACAGCCTCAACTGGTGGGCAGAACTGATAGATGGTACGCGTTGGGAGAAACGCGCTGAAGTACCCGGTCCGACACGAACGCTTGCAGCCTCAGCGGCAACGAAGAACTATCTCTATCTGTCCGGAGGTGTTCATTACGGCGGAGGTACCAGCGGCGAAGTGCTGCAAGATGTACGGCGCTACGATCCGCAATCTGACCGTTGGCAGTATGTAGCCGTGCTACCCAAACGTCTATGCAATCATACCGCTTTCGTGATCGGCAAACGTGTCTATATCGGTTTGGGCGAGAACGAAGAATGGCAAACCAACAACACTTTATACTGGTTTGAAGAGTAAACTGCTTGTCATAGGATTGCTGCTCAGCACGTGTCTGTTCGCACGCGATTTGAGTTGGGAATGGTGGCCTACGGGTCTCCGCGATTCCATGCCGGCAGGTAACGACACGCTGCGGTATATAGCGGGGATCAGTGCGGTTGCTTCCAGCGGGAAATATGCGCCGTTCTGGTTGGTGAGCAACACCAACGGCGATGTAAGTGTCAGTCCCTATAGCGGTAACTTAACCGCAGGCATCTATAAAGAGGCGGTTCATAATGAGCGTTGGTGGGATTATGATTTCGCCGCACAACTAACCGGAAGAGCGGAGTATCCAAAGACAGGGACCGGTTATTCTAACCTGCTTTATGCACATGTGCGCTTGTTCCTTTTCGATATCACCGCCGGCATCAAGCCTATGATCTACGAGACACAGGATACGGCGCTAAGTATGGGCAGTATGGTCTTCTCGGATAATGCCCACCCGCTGCCACGCGTGACGATCGGTATTGATAATTATATACCTTTCCCCGGCTGTTACGGTTATTTTGAACTCAAAGGTGGTATCACACACGCCCGGATGGTGGACGACGTGTATATGAAAGGCAGCTATCTGCATCATAAGTTCGCAGCCGTGCGTTTCGGTGGTCGTCTGCCGGTCAATATCAGTTATGAGTTTCACCATGCAACCGAATGGGGCGGAATCAATCCTGTTTACGGCGATATCGGTAGTGATCTCAGGTCTTTTGGCAATGTATTCCTGGCGCGTAGCGGAGGCGTTATGCGTAATGACCAGCAGAACGCGCAGGGTAACCATGTCGGCAGTCAACAATTAATGATCACCGGTAAGGGTACGGGATGGGAAATCAGTGCGTACTGGCAGAATTTCTTTGAAGACAACTTCGCTTTTATCGGTGCCGGACAGAATGTACAAGACGGTTTATGGGGTATCTGTATGAAGCAGACCCGCTGGCCGTTCATCGAAGGAGTGACGTACGAGTTTATGAACACGACCAACCAAAGTGGTTGGTGGCACGACCGGGACGGACTATGCTACGCAGGCAATGACAGCTATTACCGAAACAGCGTGTTCCGAAATGGTTGGAACTATTTCTACCGTTCTATGGGAACACCGTTTATCACCTCGCCGATATACAACGAAGATGGCACGATCCACACGCTCAATAGTCGAGTGCTCGTTCACCATCTCGGCGTAAGGGGTGACATCTACGGATTCAAGTACCGCCTTAAGGCCTCGTACGCACGTAATTATGGCAATGATGTGACGCGCTTTAGCCTTCTCAGCCACAATACCGCCATCCTTTTGGAGGTAAACAAACATGTGCCGCAAGCATGGGGTTTGGACTTTGGTCTAAGGTTAGCTGCAGATCTTGGCGACCAATTCGGGAACACGTTCGGTGCACAAATCACAATATGCAAGAAAGGAATTATTTGTAATTGGTAAATTGTAAATGGTAGAACCTCTTATCATAATGCCGGTGAAGGATTCGCTGGAGACAGCGGAGCAAGCTATCCGCGCCATCGTGGCAAGCGGACATAACGTGTGCGTCTACGACGATTATTCATCCGACGAGAACGCTGCACGCTTGGATGCCTTACGGGACGAGTTCGGTATCCGCGTCGTACATATTCGCGAAGTATTGGATCATCCTTCGCCTAACTATCGCTGGGTTTTGAATACCGCGCAACGCGAAGCGATCGAGAAGAACCAGGACCTGGTGATTGTTGAGAGCGATGTGATTGTAAAGGAGGGCACTATTAGCCGTCTGCAGCAAGCTATTTCTAAGGGCGTAGGTATGGTAGCGGCCGTAACGGTGAACGAAGAAGGGGAAGTCAATTTCCCATATGAGTATGCCAGGAAGATCCAACAAGACGGCAGTTGTACCAAGCGGTTCTCATTCTGCTGCACGCTGCTGACGAATGCTTTCCTGAAGGCATACAGTTTTGAGCAATTAGATCCTACCAAAAATTGGTACGACGTACATATCAGCCACATGTCGCGACAGTTGGGCTTTGAGAACATCCTTCTCATCAGCAATCCCGTATTGCATAAACCCCACTCCAGCCGACCGTGGAAACAACTCAAATACAAAAACCCGCTCCTCTATTACTGGCGCAAGTTAACACAACGCCGCGATAAGATATGAAACCACTTGTATCCGTCATAGTACCTTTGTACAACGCGGCTCCGTATATCACGGAGGCGCTGGAGAGTATCGTGGCTTCGACCTACCGGCCGTTGGAGGTGATTGTGATGAATGACGGCAGTACGGATAACAGTCTGAGCGTGGCACAGGCTTTTGCGAAGGAGCATAAGGAGGTTTGTGTGATGACTCAGTCGAATGCAGGCGCTTCGGCGGCTCGCAATCATGCCATTCGGGAAAGTAAGGGTATATATATCCTGCCTGTCGATGCAGATAACCGTATTCATCCGCTGTATATCGAAGAAGCGGTAGCCGTGTTAGAAGCCCGCCCGGAAGTACGCGTGGTGAGTTGTCGGGCAGAGTTCTTCGGTGCCCGAACCGGCGAATGGATCACACCTCCGTTTAGTCACAGCCTCTTGGCTCGAAAGAATATGATCGACACCTGCGCGATGTACAGACGCACCGATTGGGATAAGACCCTTGGGTACAACGAACACTGTGCCGCACGCGAAGATTGGGACATGTGGTTGTCGCTGTTTGAGTTAGGCGGCGAGTTTGTCCGTCTTCCGGATATTCGGCTTTATTATCGTGTACGGGAAGGATCAAAACGTATTCAGGATCGAGCCTTGAAGCATCTGCTCATAGAGCAGATCAATAAGCGTCACCCTGCCTACATGGAGAAATACCTTGGCGGCCCGCTGCATTACCATCGTTCATGGAGTAAGGTGCTAAACCTCTTCCGTTCGGTCAAGCAAGTAGGCGAATGGACCAAATGGGAAGCAGGCGAAGTGATTTTCCAACGCCGGAATACCTTGCGTCAAATAGACGGCGCCGTAGTAAAAGCCTTTGCCGTTCCGGGTTTCTGGAGAGGGCTGTGGTATGGATTGTTCGGCAAGAGCAAAGCGCGTCGCAGTTATGAATACGCCCTACGCATGGAAGGCTTGACACCCAAGCCTATCGCCTATCGGGAGGTGCGGATCTGCGGAATCTTACGCGAGAGTTATTATGCGTGCAAAGCATCGGAATGTACACATACATTCAACGAGTTAATTGGCGCACCTGAATACATGAATCGGGAAGCTATCATAAAAGCAATCGGTCGCTTCACTGCCATCTTGCATCAACGCGGTATCTTGCATCAGGACTATTCGGGCGGAAACATCCTCTTTAACGAAGACGGCAGTCGTGTGGAGGTGATTGACCTCAACCGGATCCGTTTCTGCAAGCGCCTCAGCAAAGAGACCCGTTTACGTAATTTTGAACGCCTTAATATAGACCGTGCCGCTCTGACCACTATGGCCTCTGCGTACGCGGAACAGATGGGAGAGAATGCAGCAGAAGACGCGGCATATATCATCGCTCATCGCTGGTATAAACATGAAAAACAAGGAATAACAAATCTATGAAACGCTACCAAGACATCATAGGTCGAATCAATTACGGGCTCTTCCTCGCAGTAGTAGCCCTGCTGCCTTTCCCCCAAACACCGCTTCGCTTGGCTTGTGTGCTGTGGATCATTAGTTGGTATCTGGAACTGCGCTGGATCAGTAAGCCGAAGTCCCTACGTGAGAACCCTGTAGCGATCCCTATTCTGCTCTTCGGTCTTTGGTTCGCATGGAAAGTGCTGTCTATCTGCTGGGCGCCTGACTATAACGCGTGGGCCTGGCAAATGGAGCGGTATATGACTTTTGCCCTCATTATTCCTATCGGCCTATGGGGCGTTAACGAACACTATAAATGGGAACAGGCAGGTAAAGTGCTGGTAGCGAGTTGTGTGATTGCTATTCCGCTGTATTTCATTTGGATGGCCTTACTCTTCCCGCACCCCGAATGGGTACCGTACCTCCACTTGTCGGAAGAATGGACTCACCACGCTAATTGGTCCACCTTCCTCATGGATAACATCTCGCATTTCAAGCATCGTCTGTTCTTATGTAGCACCGAATTGTTCGGAATCGTGATCGCTTTTCTGGTGTTCCGCAAGCGCTGGGCATTGCTCATTCCGGCGGTAGCCATCATGTTCCTCTCGATTCCTATGACGGGTTCGAGACAGTCCATATTGACCTGTGCGGCTTTGGTCGTTATTGGTATTCTCTACCTCCTTCCGCGCAAACTGCGTCTCCGCTACGGTGTCGGTATCTTGTTGTTCGGTATGCTGGCCGGCGGAGGGTTGCTCACCCTGCATCCGCGCATGCAACAATTCGATTTGCGCACCCTTACGGAAATGCGTGATGTGAGTTATGATCACGATGTCCGGCTGAATATCTACGGCTGTGCCTTGCAACAACCGAGCGATTATATCGCGTACGGATTAGGCGCGGGACAAAGTACGGCGTACCTGGTGGAGAAATACCAAGAGAAGGGTTTCGATTATTACGTCTTCAAGCATTACCACGCGCATAACCAATATCTGGAAGAACTGATGGAGATCGGTATCCCGGGCTTGCTTCTCTTCCTTCTGGCATGGCTATCGATCCCTGTGTGCGCACGAAAAGCGAACCGCTTCATCGCGTTGCTTTTCTTTACCTTGTACGCTATGAATATGTTTACCGATTGTATGTTCGGTAAGTTTGACGGAATAGCCCTATGGGCGGTCGGTTTACTCTTTATCCTTCTCCAGACCAATGCGGAGCGTGACGAGCAGACCACGCGGGATACAGAGACTCATTGACGTGCGACTGTTCTTCATCGTTTCGTTGCCCAACTCCTGCGTCCAATGCGGATAAGTAGCATGCTTGTAGCCGTCAAAGGTATATTCGGTCAGCGCCGTTCCGAAATCGTAGAGGTTATAACAAAGCACCTCCAGTGACATCGGGATATCGCGTACCCACCATCTTCCTGTTGCTTTTAGTTCGAGATTAAAGAAAGCGTCTTCCCGCTTACCGAAGGCCTGATTAACCATGTTGATGCCTTTCGCGTCGGAATGAACGAGCGCGACCTGATCATGACCGTTAATGGTCTGCGGTACGGCGGTGAAAGTTGAAAAGGGTTGACCGTCTTTGAACTTACCATTGAAGCCCAAGGAGAGGTACTTATTCGGATTGTAGGTCACCTGCATACGCAAGATAAACGACTTGTCTTGATCCAGACGGCAGTTTCCCTGATAAGGTAAACTATTTTCGCTCAGGGCTATATACGTATTGGGATTCGCCGAACTCTCCGATAATACACCGATATTATTATGCAGCGGACCATTTCCCATGGTACTCAGGCCCGCCATGAGGTAACTCTGCCAACTAACCAGCACGAACCATTTGCGACCCGTGTAGGTATATTTGAGCGTATTAGACATATAATAAGGAGTACGCCCGCCTACGTGCGCGGACATGAGATCCAGCGGTTGCGTCGTCACGGTGTACTGTTTCTCCCCTTCGCGCATAAAGTAAAAATCGCCCTGCTTGAGCATGTTGGCGTCCAAGCCGTCAGCGAAGTCCGTAAACCACATGTTATAGTACTTGCGGAGCGAACTGAGGATGGCTATCTCGTGCCGGCGGTTCTTGCCGAAGGTGAAACGAATCGGCAGGTCGAGTACGGCGTACGAAGGCTGATGCATCCAGAGGTTCTTGTCCGGTGTGTGATACGCACCGCCGGTCGTACCCAAGAGGGTGTTGTCGGCGTACCGCATTTCGCCGTTCATATAGTCGGTACTCAGGTAACGCACGTCATCCCAGGTGTAAGACATCCGGTGGTGACTCACGGAGAGACCGAACTTGAACCACCATACCGGTTCGTATTCCATCGACAATTTGGCCAGCACATTCGGCGTAATGACCGAACGACCGTTGCCTAACACGATACCATCCAACGAGACGCCGAGATGAGCATAGAGGTTGAGCCCTTTCGCCGGTTGCCATTCGCCGATCGCCAAAGCCTCGTTCTCCAAGATACCGGAAGTGAAGGCTTTCGACGTCCAAGAGGTCGTGTAAAGCGGCGAAGGTGCGGCATCCTCGATCGATTGCGTATAGATGGCGTTCGACCAGGTAGTCTCTGTCGGGTTGAAATGCAAGAGCGAGTTATAGCCTTCCGCATGGATTCGCAACCACGGCAAGAGCGGCTGATCGTACTGCACGGAGAGGTTGACACTATGCACGCGACCATCGGCATACCAAGGGTCAAACGCTTCGCCGTCATGATCCAAGAGATTGCGTGCGAAAGAGAGCGTGTCGTGCTTGAGTTGGTTGAGTTCATAACTCAGCCCTGCTACCAAAATACCTTTGTTATCAAATGTCGTCGTGCTATATAAGCCGGCCTGATAGGCTTGCTGCTTTGCCAACTCATTGCGGTTAAAATAAAACTCCGAGCCATAGTCCGAACGGCCTTGTGCTACGAGGAAATAGTTGAGCGTGGAGCGTTGAACATTTAGAGGGATTTCTCCGTCTAATTGGGCTTGGTAATTGTCGGCAGGGAACATCCCGCTGATGCCCGTAGGATCAAAGGCCGTCAGGCGACGCTGATCGTAATGGGCATAGGCATGCTGGTAATAGGTGCGCCCATAGGCAGGGATGCCGAAAGTTGCCTCCATCGTACCGCCTCCGACGATATGATTGCGCATATCCACCGGACGCTTGTCCATCGTGCGCTCTTCGCCCGAGGAGTGGAAGAGATTGATCATTTGGCGCGTACCCGGCGAGATGCCGCCGAGGTTGCCCACATTACCGGTCAGACGTATAGCCGCTTTCTGCACGGAGTCTTCGGTGAAGAACAACTCGCCGTCATGGTAGTCCAGCAGCAAGGAGGTACGGTCCATCTGCGTGTGCAGCAAAGTGTGCCCCGCCATCGTACGGCTGTCGATACGCATGCCGTTGAGCCAGTACTTGCTCTGTTTGAACGAGTTACCGGCGATTGAGAAGACATTCCGGTTGCCGATGTTCCACTCGCCGGTCGTCTCGGTTTCATAGACCGTATAGTCGTTGAAGTTATCCAGGTAATGGCCGAGATCGGTCGTCTGATACCAGTTACGGAAGAATTCACCGGAGGCTGTGTCCAAGCCCAGAGACATAAAAGCCTCGGCACGAACAATCGTGCTGAGGCAGATGAGACACGTAATAAATGCTAATCGTTTCATTAGATGCCAAATAAGTTATGGAAGAAACTCTTCTTTTCACTCGCGCCCGGAGCGATGTTCGGACTGTCTTGCAGCTTCTCTATCAACTTGCGTTCGTCCTTATCGAGGTGTTCCGGGATATAAACGCCTACGTTGATGAGCAGGTCGCCTTCGCCGAAACGACGTCCGTACTGGTCGATTCGCGGCAGACCTTTTCCGCGCATTCGGAGCACCTTACCCGGCTGTGTACCCGGAGTGATGGTGATCTTCACGTCGCCGGTCAGCGTCGGGATTTGCACTTGTCCGCCCAGCACTGCCGTCGGCATATCGAGCAGCAGGTTATAGATGAGGTCGCTGTCCTGACGGATAAAGTCCTTGTGCTCCTCCTCTTCGATCATCACGAGCAGATCGCCCGGTACACCGCCATGCGGCGCAGCATTACCCTTACCCGGTACGGTCAACTGCATACCGCCCATGACGCCTGCAGGAATCGTGACTGTAATCACTTCTTCCTCGCGAACGACTCCTTCACCGCCGCATTTCGGACATTTCTTCTTGATGATTCGTCCTTCGCCGCCGCAGGTGTCGCAAGCCGTCTGCACTTGCATCATACCGAAGATCCCACGTTGGGCGCGCGTCACACGACCCGTACCTTTACAGGTCGGACAGGTATCTGTCTGGCCATCGGCACTACCCGTTCCGTGACAGTCTTTGCACTCGACCAGACGACGCACTTTGATCTTCTTCTCGCAGCCTTTCGCGATCTCTTCGAGCGTCAGCGTGACACGGCCGCGGAGGTCTGAACCTCTGCGTACACGCTGGCCGCCTCTACCGCGTCCACCGCCCATGAACATCTCGCCGATATCGCCGATATCAAAGCCTGCACCTTGGAAGATGTCACCGAAATGGCTAAATATATCCTCCATCGACATGCCGCCTCCACTGAAGCCGCTGGCACCGCCCATACCGGCAAAACCGTATTGGTCATAACGAGCACGTTTCTGCGGATCGGAAAGCACCTCGTACGCTTCGGCAGCCTCTTTGAATTTCTCCTCGGCTTCCTTATCGCCCGGGTTCTTGTCCGGGTGATACTGGATGGCTTTCTTACGATAAGCCTTCTTTATCTCTTCGGCTGTCGCGGTCTTTGGGACCTCCAGCACTTCATAATAATCTCTTTTCGCCATAATAGTAAACGTTAATCGGTTAAAATGGTTTTACTTCGTAAAACGTTAATCAGTTAAAATGGTCTTCGACGTTATTTCTCGCGCTGCATAGTAACGTGACGTAGTCACCATCTTAACTATTTAACGCGCGTAGCGCCATCTTAACTGTTTAATGCGAATTTATTCGCCAACCACTACTTTCGCGAAGCGAATCACTTTATCGCCGAGTTTGTAACCCTTCTGCGTACAGTCGATCACTTTGCCTTTCTTGTCCTCGCCGGCAGCAAAGGTAGTCACAGCCTCGTGCTCGTCCGTATTGAAATCAGCGCCTTCGGTCTCGATAGCGTGTACGTCATGTTTGTCGAGGAAGCCAATGAACTTCTGATAAATCAACTTAACGCCTTCGTCGTCAATAACCGCCAACGCACGCTCAAAGTCATCTACCAGCGGCAACATCTCCGTGAAGATCCGCTCACCCGCTGTCTCCATGAGTTCGAGTTTCTCCTTATTCGTGCGGCGACGGAAATTATCGAACTCCGCCATCATCCGCAGGTTCTTATCCTCCAACTCCGCAATGCGTGCCTCGAGTTCCTCAATCGACTTCTCTGGAGTCTCTTGCGTTTCAGGAGACTGCTCCTCAACAGGTTGTTCTACCTGCTCTTCCACTTGTTCTTGTATTTTGTCTTTTTTACTCATAATTCATATACATAATTATCCGCTTTGACTTTGTCAAATACTATGCCAAAGGCTGACATACTGCCATTTTGGCAGATTAAACAGTAAAAACTATTTGAGTTCTTGATAAATCATCGCACGGATGAAGTTATCAAAGCGGAAATAATGTTTCTGCTTGCCGGATTTGTCGAGAGGGGCTTGTGGATCAGGCGCGCCTTTGAGTTGGGATTCAAAACGAAGGCGGTACTGATCGAGAAGTGCACGCTGCTCATCGGAAGCCGTGTCGGGAAATTTATAGGCATAGATAAGGGCCGTTGTACGCTTTGCGGCCTCTCCAAAATGCTGTAAATGAGCGAGTTCTGCGCCACGCGGCGGAGTTTGTTCGTAATTGCGTTTGTGCTTCTGAAGATAGATTTCAGGGTCACATTTTTTGTGAGCGCGCCATTTGTGTCATGCAGATGTTTGAGGCGTGCGACGAGCTCATGCTTGGTGTCGAGAGCTCCTGTGACATAGTCAATGCCAGCAGAATAATGAACTTTTCCCATATTGTGTGTATTTTTGCGTTTATATGGGGTGATTAGAGGGTAAGGATGGGGCTAGGACGTTGTAAGGCGGTCCGTGGATGATACCTATTATAACCTACTAATCACCTACTAACAACCTACTAATCACCTACTATTTACATACTAATAATATACTAATCGCATACTATGCTATGCTAATCGAGTGCAAAGGTAGTAATAAAAAATGGAATATGCAAATTTTGAAGGGAGAAAAAGTAAGATTTTATGTAAATAATGGTCGGCAGAGCCGATGTCCGAATAGTATCAAACGCAATGGACGAAGTGAGCGCGATAATATCACGGGCAATAGACATAGAGAACGGCGGATATTATCCGCCTGTAATACAAAGAAAGAAAAACCGCTTAAATGCGGGCGGGAAGGGAGAAAGAAAAACTCCGAGCAGATGCCCGGAGTAGTTTGGAAAATATAATGTCCGAATCCTATTCGGACGCAATTAACAAAGCCTAATTAGTTTTCGTTTTATTGGTAGAAGGTTGTATCAGACGAGATAATGTTTTTATCAAAGTCGCACACTGTAGATGCATAATACAGACGATGGAGATTGCCCTTCTCATCTGCCTTATACACATAGGATCCCCAAGCATATGCGCCATCATCCATGGTGTTGGTAATAATCTTTTGGGCAGGGTCAAACTCTGTACTCACATCTATGGAAAAATTACCTTCTTCATCTATAGGGCTTTTTAACAATAAAGCCGAGTCTGTTATATCATAAATCTCGTAACAAGTACAACCGTGAGGGCCACCACCGTAATCGCCCAATATCAATTCATCTTCTCCGTCAAAATCGGCATCATAGAATTGGTATTCGGCATAGGGCAATAGTGGATTTTTTGCATATTCCACGGTCGTTGTGTCATAATGGAAAATATATGTATCGCCACTTTTGAATCCGTTAAATCCTTCGGAATGCACTATATTATATACATTCCTGCTCATGAAATAGTTTTTGAAACAACGACAGTTTTCATCCCAATCCGTCCAAACGTACTCTTTGCCTGTTTTGCGAGAGTGAAAGAACAGCCGAGCGCCGTTCTCCATGTCGTTCCAACCGGTCTTTTCTGCATAGGCAGGATACAGGATTCCGCTGACTTCGAAATCGTTGATGATCGTATCGAAGCGGAAATAGACACTGATATATTTTGTGCTGTCTTTAAAAGGGTTCTTGCTCTCCAACTCTTGCACCCAATTATTATGGCAAGTACAAGATGAAAGAACGGTTAGCAATATAGGAATTAAACGTTTCACTTATCGCTATTTGGTTTGTAATCGAAATTATATATCTTTTTCAGAAAGATCTGTTTTAATCTTTCCATTTCAGTTTGTTCAGAGGCGGACAACTCATAATCAACATTTCTCTTAGCAGGTTTATCGTATTCCTCAAAGTGACGCAAAACAGCCGATTCTTCTTTGACCTCCTCTTTAGGAGTACGCCGACGTGCTTTGATTACATATTCCAACTCGTCTTCAAGTTTTTGTGTAATAACAATCCTGTCTATTTCATTATCAAGTGAAACCAAACTACATGTAATTGGCGTATTTTGATTGAGGTGATATGCATCGCAAATGAAATCTATCATTTCCTCACTATCCAGCTGACGAGGAAATTCACCCGACATATCTACCATACACAGAAATGGATTACCGTCTTCTATTGCTCTCGCGTTTCCTACTAAAAGAAATAACAATTTCCCTTCCAAAAACAACAGAAAAACATTGTAACAATCAAAGGGGTCTTGTTCGTCCTGCAATTCGTAGGCATTCAAATAACCTTCCGATAGTAACAATTGAAATTTCAACGCGTCAATTTTATCTTGACTCAATTGGTATTCCTTAAATGGGATGTCAGTATTTACAAGATTGATAAACATAATTAATCAGAGTGTCTATATTCCATACTAGGATCAAAGTGGTCATAGTGGTGATTGCTTTTTGTTTTTGCACATTTAGCGTTGAATAACATTACCAAACCAATTATGGCGACAATAATAAAAATCACAATTCTCCTATTATCTTTTTTTGTTTGCTCTCTTTCTTGTACCCTTTTTTCTATTAACTTGCGTTGTTCTGCCACTTTTGCTTTCTCATAATCGCCATTCATACCTTTTGCTCCCCAAGGAGAACCTGTTGCCGAACCAGAATATACAATGTCTCTTACACCACTGAAAGCACTATTTCCAATGCTTTTAACATTATTAGGGATCTTCACAGAGACCAAATTGTAGCAATTACAGAAAGCCCAATCTCCTATGCTTGTAACACTATCAGGAATAGACACACTCGTCAAACTAGAGCAATTATAGAAAGCGCCCTCTCCAATACTTGTAACACTATTTGGAATGTGAATGTTCGTCAGACTTTTGCAATCAATAAAAGCAGCTGGTGCAATCGATAAAATACCTTTACAGATTGCATATGCTCCAGAATAGGATGTAGGCAGATATGCAAACACAAACTCATTGTACACCGGAGTCGACATATTGGAGCATCCCCTAAAACAAGCCCTTCCAATTCGTTTGACGCTGTTTGGTAAAATCATCTTTGTAAGACCAATGCATCCCATGAAAGCTTCTTCTCCAATACTTTCAACACAGTCAGGGATGGTTAGATCTGTTAGTCTGGAGCAACCCATAAAAGCAGACCTTTCAATGCTTGTCACACTATTGGGGATACTCACGCTCGTTAAACCATAACAATCCCAGAAAGCAACATTTCCGATGTTTGTGACGCCATTCGGAATGGTATATGCCCCCTGAAAATCTTTAGGACACCTTTCTAACGTCTTTCGATCATCAGAGAATTTCACTCCATATTTATCAAAGTATGCCATCTTTCTTTTGTTTAATAGATTATTAATACACTCTTAAAAAATTCTTAAACCCATTGCATATATGATTATTTATACATACCTTTGTATTAGTCATAAGGACAAGATATGTTAAACAGATTAAATTATTTACAATTATGTTGATTTCTATTTTACTAACAAAAGGATTCTGGTTAAAGTGGTGCCTGAAAATTATCGGAGATATAATCTCTTGTTTAGTTGCTCATAGTATCGTGACACTCTGTAAAAATATCAAGCATAAGCACTTTGCCAACTCAATTTCATAAAATAGTGGTTCACTTGCAGCAGTAGAGGGCATCGCCCCAATTATTCCTTATTCTTTTTCTGCTGCTCCAGTTCCTTAACTGTGCGCTCGACTACTTGTTCTATTTGGTAGGTGGCAACACCCAACGGCTTTTGAATATCTTTGAGAGACCATTCCACCACGGTCTTGTCCGATGATTTGCAAATCACCAATCCTACAGAAGGATTATCGCCTTCGCCTTTCATCAGTTCATCTACTGCCGTAACATAGAAATTGAGCTTACCGGCAAATTCCGGAACATACTGCACGGCTTTTAATTCAACTACTACAAAACGATGTTGCGGAATATGGTAGAAAATCAAGTCGGGGAAGAAAGTCTGTCCACCCGGCATCTGCAATTCCATCTGGCGTCCGACAAACGAGAAACCTCTACCGAGTTCAAGCAGAAAATTCGTGATATTCGTCACCAGTGCTTCCTCTAACTCGCGCTCATCATAACCTTGTTTGAGATGCAGAAAATTAAAGTCCAGCGGATCTTTGAGAATCTCTTGCGCCAATTGTTGCTGCGGCAGTTCGAGTGTTTTCGAGAAGTTCGTAATAGCTTTGCCTTGGCGCGCAAACAAATCGCTCTTCAACTCATCCTCTAACCGACTGCGACTCCAGTTGCCTGCAATCACCTCGTTAATATAGAACAATGCTTCGTCCAAGGACTTGGATTTGGAGATAATTGCTACGTGATGGAACCATGGAACTAAGGCAAAATTGGCGGGCATTCCTAAATCGTCAGCAACTTGCTGACCAAATTCTGTGACATGCTGCCGCATTTTTGCATCCCCAAAATCGTCAACAAGTTGCTGACGATTTATAACGTGCTCATAATAAAACAGATACCACCGCTTTATGTACTTAAGATTAGTTACAGAGAAGCCGTCTTTATCAGGAAACATTTCCCGCAAATCGAGGCTTAACTGCTTGAAAAATCCGCTGCCCCACTGGCTTTCTGCTTTGAGCGCAACAATGTCATGCCCGAGTTCCCAATAAAACTCGAGCATAGTATGGTTCACTTGCACAGCAGCCTTGATTTGGCTTCTTTGATAGCGTTGTTTGATGGAACTCAGCCACTCTACGTATTTGCTATCAGCAATAATACCATCACGTTTTACAAATTCGGGTGTATCCATATTATTTCCTTTCATTCTGCGCAAAACTTTGCGCAAAGGTAGTAATAAAATTTGAGATATGCAAATTATTTGCAAAAAAATCAGCGATAATAATAAAAGAAGGAACAGGATGCCCGATAAAATCGGGCGTAATGGACATAAACATAAAGCGGGATAATATCCCGCAGTAAGAAACGAACGTCATGAGGGCACAACGTTATGAGGTCACGACGTCATTACGTCACGACGAAGGGGATGGATCCGCATAAAAAAAGCGCCGAGTGGGCGCTTTTTTAGAAAATGGATTGTTGGCCGTCGGCGGTGAGAGGGGTTTTGCCGAGGTGCTGGTAAGCGAGGAGAGTTGCTTCGCGGCCACGAGGGGTGCGCTTGATGAAACCTTCCTTGATGAGGTAGGGTTCATAGACATCCTCGATTGTACCGGCGTCTTCGCCCATAGCCGTTGCGATCGTATTGAGGCCGACCGGTCCGCCGCGGAACTTATCGATGATGGTAAGGAGTAGTTTATTGTCGATCTGATCGAGACCGAAGGTATCAATATTGAGGGCTTCGAGGGCGTATTGGGCGATCTCGAGGTCGATAGTTCCATTACCTTTGACCTGCGCGAAGTCACGTACGCGGCGAAGTAGAGCGTTCGCAATACGGGGCGTACCACGCGAACGACGGGCTATCTCACCTGCCGCCTCTTCGTTGATCTCCACTTTCAGCAGACGTGCCGAACGTTTGACGATACCGGCGAGGATGTCGGCATCGTAGTACTCGAGATGGCAGTTGATACCAAATCGTGCACGGAGCGGCGAGGTCAGCAAGCCCGAACGGGTCGTGGCGCCGATCAAAGTGAAATGGTTGAGGTCGATCTGGATCGTTCGTGCCGAAGGACCCTTATCGATCATGATATCAATACGATAGTCCTCCATGGCCGAGTAGAGGTACTCCTCCACGACCGGCGAGAGACGATGGATCTCATCGATGAAAAGGACATCGTTGGGTTCGAGCGAAGTGAGCAGACCTGCCAAGTCACCGGGCTTGTCGAGAACCGGTCCGGAAGTGACCTTAAAGCCTACGCCGAGTTCGTTGGCGATGATGTTACTGAGGGTCGTTTTACCGAGTCCCGGAGGGCCGAAGAGAAGCACATGGTCGAGACTCTCCCCGCGCTGTTTGGCGGCCTCGACGAAGATCTTGAGGTTAGAGGTCACCTTACTCTGTCCGGCAAAGTCGGCAAAGCACAAAGGGCGAAGGGCGTTATCCTGTTCCTTCTCGGTCATCTGTTGTCTAATATCAAATTCCATAATATGATTGACGATTGGACGATTGACGATTTAACGATTGATTGACGATTGAGTTGATTGATGAAATAAATCTTCCAAGTCATTTATTTCATGTATCGGTTTATCGGCGCGGATTTGGCCGTGATCGAGGATGACGACACGGTCACACATCTCGCGCACTTCTTGCATGATATGGGTAGACAATATAATTGTCATTGGTGATTTGTCATTGGTCATTGGTGATTTGGCCAGATTTCTAATGAGGGCACGGATCTCGACGAGTTGGTTCGGATCGAGACCTGTGGTGGGTTCATCGAGGATGAGCAACTCGGGGTCGCCAAGCAGGGCTTGCGCAAGACCGACACGCTGACGATAGCCTTTGCTGAGTTCACGGATGTGCTTATGCTTCTCCGGCGTCAGGCCGACACGGTCGATGAGATCATTTACCATTTGGTCATTTACCATGTACCATTTATTTGGACATTGAGTCATTTTGGCCATGAACTGCAGGTACTCGGCGACATACATCTCTTCGTAGAGCGGGTTGTTCTCCGGAAGATAGCCTATGCGGGAGGGTACGGAGACCGATCCGCTATCAGCTTTCCATAGGCCGATAAGGATCTTCATCAAGGTCGATTTGCCGGCGCCGTTAGGGCCCAAAAGGCCTAATACCTGTCCGGCAGGGATCTCGAGGTTGATATCCTTGAGCACCTGTTGTGCGCCGAAGGATTTGTTGATATGTTCGATAGCGATCATACCGTTGCTACGATATCCCAGACGAAGGCACGAACGCCGACTTCTTCGTTACGGAGGTCGAGTTTCTTGACAGACTCAAGCAGCGGAGCCACCTGTTCATCTTCCACAACGGCGATGACGCAGGAGTTCATCTCCGGCCAGGCGTGGGTACCACGGCGGGGTTCACCGCCGTTGGTACCACGACCTTGCACCTGCTCAAAGAACGTGAAGCCATGGATGCCTAACACGTCCAACATATATTCGACACGACCCGTATTGGCCTGATTAAATACGATCATTACGCTTTTCATTTGTCTTTCACTTTAATATCCATAAATATGAATTTCTTGCGGAGGGCTTCTACTTTGTCACGATCGCCATGCTTGGTCATCGAGCCGTAGAGGACAGGTACCAGGTAGAGCGTGAGGAACGTAGAAACCATCAGACCGCCGATGACAACGATACCCAGCGGTTGCCACATCTCGGCACCTTCACCGGACGACACAGCCATCGGTACCATACCTAAGATGGTTGTGAAGGCGGTCATCAAGATGGGTCGGATACGTGAGCGACCGGACATGGTGATCGCCTTATTGAGTTCATAACCACGTTCGCGCATAAGATTGATATAATCCACAAGCACAATACCGTTCTTCACCACAATACCGACGAGCAGAACGACACCGAGGGCACCGATCATATCGAGCGAGCGACCGGTGAGCCACAACGCGAGGATGACACCCGTGAAGGCCGGGAAGATGGTCAGCATAATAATGAACGGCATTCGGAGGGACTCGAACTGCGAAGCCATGGTGATATAAACGAGCAGCACGATAAGCGCCATAAGCAGGATCATATCGCCGAAGGTCTCTTGCTGGTCTTCGTAGTTACCGGCGAGATGGGTTGAATAGCCGACCGGCAGGTCGAGTTGCGGAATGACGTTCGCTTCGATATCAGCAGCCAGTTCACCGAGCGAAGTGTTGTACGGCGTTACCTTGACGGTGACGATACGTTGACGCGACTTACGCTCGATGGTAGGCGGCGCCCAGTACTCACCGATGGAAGCTACTTCCGACAGTTTGACTTTCGCGCCTGTAGGCGTCGGAATCGTGAGGTCCATGACGTCGGAGATCGAGTTACGGTCTTCTTCTTGGAGACGCACGACGATGTCATACTCCGAACCATCATCCTTGAGGTAACCGCAGTTCATACCGGCTACGCGGTTGCGGAGGTAGGTAGAGATCGTAGCCGAAGAGAGGCCCAAGCGGGATGCTTTCTCTTTATCGACGGAGATCTTGATATCCGGGCGGTCGTCCTCACGGCTGATGTTGACGTCACGCGCGCCTGGCAGGGCCATACAGAGACGGCGGGTCTGGTCAGCGAGTTGGGAAGTCTTATCGAAGTCATAGCCGTATATCTCGACGTTGACGGTATTTCCTCCACCTCCACCAGGACCATTCGAAGCCACTTGGCACTGGTACTCGATGATCTCGGGATAGCGCGCCATCTCCTGACGCAGGATCTCCGCGATCTCCCATACCGTTTTGTCACGTTCCCATTTCTTGGGCAGACGAACGGTCATGGAGATCTTGTTGTTCATCGTTGAAGAGAAGAGGGCTGCGATGGTTGCGTCGTCGTTGGAACCGGCCGAAGTGTTAATCAGTTCGATCTCCGGCACAAGCACCAGGAAGCGGGTCTCGAGTTGGCGTGCGGTCTTGAGGGTCTCCTCGATGCGCGTACCGCGTTGCAGTTTGACGGTGACAGAGAGACGACCGTTGTCCTGCTCTTGCATAAAGTCGGTACCGATCTTACCGGTGAAGACAGGGATGAGCGAGAGGATAAAGATACCGAAGATGGCCAGAATAGTAACCGCTTTATGATTGAGACACCATCCGAGCGATTTCTCGTAGTAGCCATCGATGACGTCCAACATGCGTACCACAGTCTTGTCGTACCAAGTCTTCTTACCTGCCTCATCGTCGATCAGGTTTCCGTTCTCATCCACATGCACTTTTTTTGCTGTGAGGAGCTTGGAGCAGAGCATAGGAGTAAGGGAGATAGCGACGAGCGTAGAGGTACAGCAAACGACGGTAACAATCCAGCCTAACTCATGGAACATGATACCTGCCATACCGTTGAGCATGGTGAGCGGTACGAATACAGCTACGAGCACCAGAGTCGTTGCAATGACGGATACCCAGACCTCGTTGGTGGCATAGATAGCCGCCTCGTGCGGGTCTTCACCACGTTCGACGTGACGCGTGATATTCTCCAAGACCACAATCGCATCATCCACGACCATACCAATGGCGATGGTGAGCGAACAGAGGGAGATAATATTGAGCGACGAATCGGCGACACCCAGATAGATAAATGCCACGATAAGGGCGATCGGGATGGTGATACCGATGATGAGGGTTGCGCGCCATTTGCCGAGGAAGAAGAGAACGACCAATACAACGAAGAGGAGCGCGTACATGACGGACTCTTCGAGCGAGTTGATTGAGTTCTGAATGGTCTCCGAGAGATCGTAGATCTTCTCGATCTTCACGTCAGAAGGCATCTGTTTTTGGATCTCCTCCAGTTTTTTGCGCACATCCTTACAGATCTGCACGGTGTTGGCGCCAGTCTGCTTAGCGATGATCAAACGCACCGCTTCACGACCATTCGTTTTCTCATCCAGCGAGAGGTCTTTGATCGTATCCTTGACGGTTGCGATATCGCGAATGAAGACCTGCTGACCTTGCGGCGTCATGGTGACCATGAGGTCCGCTATCTCCGAGGACTCGATATACTCCGAACGAACCTGCATCTGGTACTGCTCTTGCGGCATCTTGATGGTACCCGAAGAGAGGTTGAGGTTATTCGCCGAAACCACATTACCCACCTGCTCAATGGTCAGGCCATAGGCATCGAGTTTTTGTTGGTCGATATTGATATAGACATAGCGGTCCGGCGCACCGGAAAGGGATATATTACCGATTCCGTCCACTTGGTTGAGTTGCGGAATGACTTCGTCATTGAGGATCTTGTCGAGTCCGGCATAGGTCTCGTCGGCAGTAATAGAGTACTGCGCAACCGGCATGGCGGAGGTCGACAGTTTGAAGATCATCGGCGTACCGCAGTTGTCCGGCAGGTTGGACTTGGTCATATCGACATAGGACCGCACATCATTGACGGCTTCGTCCATATTCGCCCCCCACTCCAGTTCAAGCATAACCATGGACATGTTATCCTTGGATTGCGAGGTGATATGCTTGAGGTGATCAACGGAGGTCAGGGCATTCTCCATGATCTTCGTCACGTTGGTCTCCATCTCCGATGCCGAGGCGCCCGGATAGGTGGTCATAACCGTGATATACGGCGGATCCATCTGCGGGAACATATCCACCGGCAGTTTCATGAAGCTGTATATACCGATCACGATGACCGCCACAAAGATGAGGGCTGTCGTGACCGGTTTTTGGATTGCTGTTTTGTAAATTGCCATAAGAAATTTCGTTATTACGTTATGACGTCATGACGTTATGACGACATTATTCAACTACGTTGAGTTTAACACCATCGACGAGTTTGTGTTGGCCGACGGTGACCATTTCTACACCGGGAACGATCTCCGGCGAGATGATCTCGATCTCCTGGTCAAAACGCTGACCGAGTTCTACGGATACGCGTTTCGCACGACCGTTATCGTTGATGAAGACATAGCGGTCATTGGCACCGACAAGTTTCTCTACTGCTTGGTAGGGAGCTACGATCGTATTGGCTTTGCCCAGGCCGAGAGAGGTCGTGACATACATACCCGGGCGCAAGAGGTTCTTGCCGTTGGGGATGACGATCTTCACCTGGAAGGTATGGCTGGTAGCGTCAATGGTCGGATAAACGACTTCTACGGTTGCCGGGAAGACCTGATCGGGATAGATCTCCGAGGTAAGGGTCAGTTTCATACCGGCTTTGAATTTCGGGAAGTACGCCTCCGGGATCGCTACAAGCGCTTTGAGTTTGTCTATCTGGGTCAGCACCAGAATCGGTTGACCGCTATAGAGTTCGCCATCCTCGTAGTTCTTCGCCGAGATGACACCGCTGAACGGCGCTTTGACATAGGTATTGATCTGCAGAAAATCCAGCTGTTCTTTGGTCGAGTTATACTGCGCCAAGATTTGGTCGTACTGTTGTTGAGTAGCCGATCCGGTCTTAAGCAGTTGCTCAATACGGTTCTTCTCGGTCTCGAGGTTAGCAAGGCTGATCTTGGTCGTCTTGAACTGGGTCTGATCCATCGTCACCAAAGCCTGACCTTGGGAAACTTTATCACCCACCTCGCAGTTGATATGCTCGATCTTACCGGTCAGAGAAGGGGCCACGTTCTGAGTGAGGTAGCCTTGGAGGTTTGTGGAGACGGAGATCTCACGCTCGATCTCACGCGGTTGGAGCACGGTCGTACGAACCTGCTCAACGCGTTCTTGCTCTTCTGTTGTTGCTTGTTGCTTGCTGCAGGAAATCAATGCCAGCACAGCAAGCGAATAAAGAATAGTTTTTTTCATATACTTGTTTTTTCGTTATTACGTTATGACGTCATGACGAGATGACGATTAGTTATTGAGAAAATCCTCCAATTCGACTTGCGCATTGACGAGCGAGAGCATAGCCTGCACATAGGAGCTCTGCGCGTTGATAAGGTCATTGGATGCATTGGTCAATTCCATATTGGAGCTGGCACCGTATTTGTATTTGTTGGTCGCAGAAGCGAAGACACGCTGCGCGACATCGATATTCTCTTTTTCGTTGAGATAGGTCTCGTAGGCATTGGTGAGATTGAAGCATAACTGGCGGTATTGGATGGCCAAGTTATCGGTCATCTCGGAGAGGGTATTCTTCGCCTCTTCGTACGCAATCTTCTTCTCTACGACCCCTGCAGCACGCTTACCGGACGACCAGAGGGGCATTCGTACGGAAACCTGCACCGTGTTCGGCGGCGTCATTCGCATACCGCCTTCGCCGTAATAATGTTGGTCGGAAAAGTTATAGGCCAGCGATACCGTCGGTCCGTACGCCCAACCGGCCATATGTACATTGGTCTTGGCGAGGTCCGTTTGTTTCTTGAGTAACTGATAGTTAAGGTTGTTCTCGACTGCGAAGTTCTCCGACAAGAGGTTGATCACTCTTTCCGGTGAAAGCACCGTGTTGATATCCTCGGTCAGAACCAATTCGGTCTCTACCGGCACATCAAGCAGCACTTTAAGGCTATTGGTTGCCAACTCGATGGAACGTTTCTGCACATTGATCGAGTTCTTGAGCGTATTGACACGCACACGGATCTGGTCGGCCGAGGTCTGCTCTGCGGCACCGGCATCGACGGCATGTTGCGTCATGGCTTCCAGATCCTGAATATTCATCAAGCTGGAGTCCAATAAATTCGTAATACTCTGCAGCGCCAAAACCGACACATAACTGCTCATCACACTACCGCGAAGTTGCGATTCCGATTGCTCCAGGGAGATCTTTTTCATGTCGATAGCGATGTTATTAAGCAGGGCACCCACGATACCTTGACCGTTTATGCCCACCGTTGCCGTCACACCAAACGCGCCGACGTTCGGCATGTCGATCTTCACGTCACGCCCCATCATAGACATAGAGGCACTATAACCGAGGTAGTTGCTGTAACTGTAGCTTCCGTCCACTTGCGGTAACATCGCGGCGATCGTCTGCCAACGCGCTGCATAGGCTTCTTGTACTGCCAAAGAAGCATTCTTCAGACTTCTATTCTGCTTGATGGCATAGTCCTGCGCCTCCTGAAGAGACAGATTCAGCGTTTTCGGAACATTGGTCTGCTCTTTTGCACTTTTCGTAGCGGCCATGACGTGATCTTCCGCCATTACCGCTGTACTCATCGCGAGAACGCTAATAATAAATAATAGTTTTTTCTTCATATATTATTGATACAATTTTAATCCTTTTTCACTTAATATGCCTCGCATCAGGATATCTGTTGCCACGCGGCTGAACTGCGGGAGATTGTGCCCCTTCGACTCAATCAGTTCAAAATCCCGCATAGCATCGGTGTATATCTTCGCAAACAAATGCGAGGTATACTCCTTGTTTATATTCGCGCGCACGAGTCCCGACTCCATGCCTCGCTCAATAAACTGCTCAATATAATGTTGCTGCGTCTCAAAAGAATGGCGCTGAAAATCATTATACTGACGAGGATAATATTTCTTGAGGTCATACACCAATTGCGGCACTTTGCGTACATCTTCTTTTTCGGCGGATATCCAATGTGTGAACTTACGCAATATGGCGCTGAAATCGCTGGACTCCAAGGTCGTTTGCATTTTCTGCTCCATATGCGCAATATTGGTCTCCAATAACTGCTCAATCAGTTCATCTTTGGAAGAAAAATAGACATAGAAAGTCTTCTTCGACATACCTAATTCACGGCATATATCGTCGATAGAAACCGAACGAATACCGAGGCGAAAGAAGAGTTCGCCGGCCGTTTTTATAATATGTACTTTTTGGTCTTGACTCATACTTTTTGTCAAAAAAGCGTGCAAAGGTACAACAAAAAATTGATATATGCAAGAAAAATGGAAACTTTTTTCACTTTTATAGTTTCCTTGTTAACTAAAGATGACAAAAAAGGAGCCGCATTGCTGCGACTCCTCTGTCTATCGTCTTTTGTCTTTCGACTATTAACGAACTTGTGCACCTTGGAGGTTGAACATCTTGCTGTCGCGTACGATGTAGAGAACACCGTCTACAACAACTTTCTGAGCCTTCTCAGTCAGAACAACGTTCTCGATACCTTGTGCTTTCTGCAACAGTTTCAGTTGAGCACCCGAAGCGAACTCATAGTAGTCCTTGGTAGCATCTTGGTTCTGAGTGTGGGTTACATTACCCTCGATGAGTACGAGGTCGTGCTCTGCGATAGCAGCACCATCCTCAGCCGAACATTTAGCACGGTAAGCCTGGATATCACCATAGGTAGAAGTAGGATCATCAGTCAGATAAACGGTGATGTTACCATACTGCTCGTCATACGGAGTCTTCACGTTAGCGATGTAAGCCTTGCAAACTACCTTCTGCGTTGCACCAACTTCCAGTGCTTGAGCGGCTGCCAGTGCCTCAGCTGCAGTCAGGGTATCAACAACCGGTTGCTCATACTCGCCGAAGTAGATCGAGATCTTGTTCATACGGGCTTGGTTAGTCAGAGTAGCTGTCCACTCCATGCCGTTTACAACGATTTCCTCATCCAAGTCGCCATTGTAATATTTACCGCTAACGGTAGCGAACTCGAATACGATCTTACCGATTTGCTGGTCAGCAGAAGAGATAGTTACCACACCGCCTTTATAGCAGCGAACACCGTATTGGTCACCGAAAGCCTTGTCGCAAGTGAAGGTAACACCGTCCTTGGTAGCCGTTACTTCACTACCGGTACCGGAAGTACCTTGACCGTTGAAATCAGCGCTGGTGAATACTACGTCAGCTTCCTCAACCGGAGTAACGTCACCCTTCTCAAGGAATGTAACAGCAGCACCGCTTACAGACTCTATCGTAGTACCTTTGTAGTTTTGAATTTGCGTACGAACGCGAATCTTATCGCCTACTTCCAACTCCTGATCCGGTTTGCCACGATATACCTCGAACGCACCGTCTGCATTAGTAGCTGCAGTACCCATTTCGTCTGCGATCCAGAAAGTCATGTTGTTGTAAGATGTATTGAAGCTATTGTCATCAATCTGGGTAACATAACCTACGATATCATAGGTGTCTGTCGTCTTACCATTTGCATCAAGAGCAGCACCAATCGTCAAAGCCTGAGCTACAGTAATTTCTGTAGAAGTAGCAATTGTACGATCACCGTCAACCTTAGTTACAAAAACAACAGTGCCATTAACGGTCTCAGCAATGAACTTGTTGTTGTTTCTGTCCCAGTACTTTTTCAGTTTAGCAGTTACCTGAACTTTGTCACCGTTCAAAACCGGTACAAACTGATTATTTTCAATAGCTACGCCACCGTAAACCTCAAACTCTTGGCTTGCGCTGTTAGCAGCGTCATCAGCTAAGAAGAAAATCTGGTTGTTGTAAGCGATGTTGAAATCCTGTGCATTAACTACGTACCCCTCGATGGTGTAATCAGCTTCAGAAACACCGGCGGAGTCAAGCGCCATACATGCAGTAATAGCGTCAGCAACAGAAATTGCTTGTGCATTCATTGTCAGCGCTACAAAAGCAGCAGCAACAAAAGTGAAAAATTTTCTCATTGTAATAATGATTTTAGTTAGTTAAATAAAAAATTGGGTTTAAATATGTTTAATAACATAAACTGATCGTCAATTCACATTTTCGGTGCAAAATTACAAAATTATTTTGACATGTGCAAATTTTTTTGTAACTTTGCAGCGTTTTTTAAAAAACGAGTGCATTTTATGGCAAAAATCCTGATAATTGACGATGAACGCGGTATTCGCAATACGTTGCGAGAGATATTGGCGGACGAGGGATACGAAGTAGACGTAGCCGAAAACGGCAAGCAGGGCCTCGAGATGGCGCAGGCTAAGGCCTATGACCTCATCTTCACGGATATCAAAATGCCGGAGATGGATGGTATTGAGTTACTTACGGCACTTAAGTCCGGAGAAGAAGCGATCGAGACGCCGGTAGTGATGATCAGCGGTCATGGAGATGTAGAGACGGCCGTTCAGGCATTGAAGATAGGGGCGTACGATTTTCTGCTTAAACCATTGGATCTCAATCGGATATTGATTACGACCAAGAATGCTTTGGAGAGTAAAAACCTCAAGCAAGAGACCAAGCAGTTACGAAAAAAAGTGGCTGCTAAGGGTTTGCAGATGATCGGCGAGTCAGCCGCTATCACCCGCGTACGCGAAATAATAGATAAGGTGGCTCCGACGGAGGCAAGAGTATTGATCACCGGTCCGAACGGTACCGGTAAAGAGGTGGTGGCCCATATGATTCACGAGAACTCAGCGCGTGCGAACGGTCCGATGGTAGAGGTGAACTGCGCAGCGATCCCGAGTGAATTGATTGAGAGCGAATTGTTCGGCCATATGAAGGGTTCGTTCACCGGCGCGGTGAAGGACCGTGCAGGCAAGTTCGAACAGGCCGATGGCGGTACGCTTTTCTTAGACGAGATAGGCGATATGAGTCTGGCGGCACAGACGAAAGTGTTGCGTGCGTTGCAAGAATCGGAGATCACACGTGTCGGTTCAGATAAGGCGATTAAGGTGAATGTGCGCGTATTGGCGGCGACCAATAAAGATCTGCAGAAAGAGATCGAGGCAGGTAATTTCCGCGAAGATCTCTTCCATCGTCTCAACGTCATTCCTATTGCCGTACCGGCATTAAACGATCGATTAGAAGATATTCCGTTACTGGTAGATTATTTCGCAGAGCAGATCTGTGCCGAACAAGGTATCGCCCTCAAAACCTTTGATAAAGAGGCAATTAAGGCGCTGCAAACAAAGAATTGGACAGGAAATATTCGGCAGTTGCGGAACGTCGTAGAGCGATTGATTATTCTTGCAGGAAACAAAATTACGGCTGAGGACGTCAATCTATATGCTTAAGTCGCTCAACATATTAAACTACCGTAATATCCGCGAGGCAAGTTTGGAGTTTAGCCCCAAACTCAATTGCCTGGTGGGCCTCAACGGACAAGGCAAGACGAACGTTCTGGACGCGATATATCTGCTAAGTTTTGCCAAATCGGCCTTTACGAGCCAAGATAGCCTCAATATCACGCATGGCGAAGAGATGGCACTTGTGCAAGGTAATTATGGGGAGTTTACGATTTCTTGCGGGTTGAGAAGAGGCGTCAAGAAGCAGTTCCGCAAGGACAAGAAAGACTATCCGCGGCTCATTGACCATATCGGGCTGATTCCGCTGGTCATGATAAGTCCGAGCGACCAGCAGTTGATCGATGAGGGTTCGGACGAACGGCGGCGGTTTATGGACGTTGTCATCAGCCAGTTGGACCGCAGATATCTGGATTGTTTGACCAAATACAATGCGTTATTAAAACAGCGAAATGCATTATTGAAGCAATATGCCGATAGCCCTGAACCGCCGCACGATTTACTGGAGGTTTTGGAATGGCAGATGGTTGAGCCGGCTGAGTATATCTATAAAGCAAGAACGGAGTTTTTTGAGGCTTTTGAACCGTATTTTGCTAAGACTTACAACGCTATCTCCGGTCGCAATGATGCGACCGAAATGCACGATGAGTTACCGCAATTACGCTATGTGTCCCAACTGCAAGAACGCGATTTACAGGATGCATATGTGAAGACCCGTCAACGCGATCTGATACTCGGATGGACGAGTCAGGGTATTCATAAGGACGATTTGGAAATGCGGTTGGGCGACTACCCCCTCAAGCAAGTCGGCAGCCAAGGACAACAACGCACTTTTGTTCTGGCGATGAAATTGGCACAGGCTTTGTACTTATTCAAATGGTCCAATGACCAAATAAATGACAAAATGGTAAATGCAACAAAGCCCATTTTGTTGCTCGACGATATCTTCGATCGTTTGGACAGTGAACGCGTAGAACGAATCGTGGAGATGGTACAAGGGGACGAGTTTGGGCAGATTTTTATTACCGACACGGATAGGCAACACCTCACCGACATCCTGAAACCGAATGAGAATGCCAAAATATTTCATGTAGAAAATGGAAGGATTGACGATTAGACGATTGACGATGTACGATTGATTGACGATTGAAAAAGATTTATTTCATATTATTGCTTTTAGCGACGCTCTCGGCTAATGCAGAGATTGCTTTTCGCGGAGCATGGATCGCGACGGTGGCCAATATCGATTGGCCGTCGGTAGAGGCTGTGGGCAATGATTCTCTGCAAAAAGAAGAGATGATTTGGCTGCTAGACTCGCTAGAAGCAATAGGCATCAATGCCATTATTTTTCAAGTAAGACCGACGGCTGACGCGCTGTATTACAGTGAGTTAGAACCGACAAGTCATTGGTTAGTCGGTACGCAAGGAGGCACGCTCTATTGGGACCCGTTGGAGTGGACCATTAGAGAGGCGCATAAGCGGAATATGGAGGTGCATGTATGGCTGAATCCGTATCGAGTGAATCTGGCAAAGACGGATACGTCTATGATCTGTGCCGACCATGTGTGGCGCAAGCATCGGGAGTGGTTCTGGGAGTACAATAAACAGTGGTATTTTGATCCGGGACTGGACGTAACTCGCGAATGGATTTGTACGATTGTACAAGATATCGTCTTGCGGTATGACATTCAGGCCATTCATATGGACGATTATTTCTATCCCTACCCGAGTGGAGGAAAGCCTATTCCGGACACCAGGACTTTTGCCAAGTACCCGCGCGGATTTGACAATATTGCCGATTGGCGTAGGAATAACGTCAATTTGGCGATTCAGGATATCCATCGTACCATTCGTGAATGCAATAAAAACGTGCTATTCGGTATCTCGCCTTTTGGCGTTTGGCGCAATGCAAGTGTGGATTCAACGGGTAGCGCTACTACCGCCGGCATCACCAATTACGATGACCTTTATGCAGACATTCGCTTATGGATTAAGAGAGGCTGGATCGATTACGTGCTGCCTCAACTCTATTGGGAGATCGGCAAGAAAGCCGCTGATTATGAGATCCTTGCGCATTGGTGGGCAAATGAAGTACGCGGTACGAATTGCAAGTTATACATAGGCATGGCGCCATACCGTCTCGAGAACGCGTCTCCCAAGAATCCTTGGGGACAAGGCAACGAAATCTCCCGCCAAATGCAACTCAATCGCACTATCCCCGAAATCACCGGCGAGTGCTTCTATTCGACCCGCCCTCTATTGCGAAATCCGCGCGGAGTTTGCGATACAATTGCTGAATTTTACAAAAAATAAAGAAAAATTGCAGAAAAGTGGCATACACTCTTGTGTATGTCATTTTTTTTGTGTAATTTTGCAGCGCTTTTTAATAGGACACGAAATATGAGATTTGTAGCAATGATAGTATGGGCGTTGGTGATCATTCTGGCAATCTACTATGCCACCGTGATTACTCATTTGTTCACGAACCTGTTCGGCAAAAACGTAGATTTCAAGAAAACGCTCATTCCGTTCTATGGATGGACTATATGGTTAAAGAACATATAGTCGATACAAGATCAGTTACTAACGAACACAAATCATGAAAAAAATGGCTATAGAAAACCTTTCCTCGGAGAAAAAACTCCCGGTCAAAAAAATTGTCGTAGCTTCCGTCATCGGAATTTTAGTCCTCGTCTTCCTTTGCTGCATCGGTTCCCTCGTGGAGGATGTGAAGAATGAAGACATCGTGGTAAACCAAGTACCTATCACCGGTACCATGTACGTATGGAGCCAGCCGGGTATGTATGCGCAGAAATTAGGGCATACGACCAAGTACCACAAGACCGAGCAACTCTGGTTCGGCGCGCAGAACAACGGCGAACCGATCCCTGTCATCTTCAACGACGCGTCGAACGGCGAGATTTTCGGTTCGCTCCGTGTCAAACTGCCTACCGACCGCGATCATATGCTCCGTATCCAGACCGATTACAACGGCATGGACCGCCTGATGAACGACCTTGTCCGTCCGACGGTAGTGAAGGTAGTGTATGCCTCGGGACCGCTCATGTCCGCCTACGAAAGTGTATCGGAGAAGAAGAACAACCTCATCGAATATATTACCGACCAGCTGAACAACGGCGTTTATACAACTGCTGTCAAGATCTCCGAAGTCATTGACCCGATCACCGGCGAGAAGAAGCAGCAAAAATTTGCCGTGCTGATCGCGGATTCCACCGCTGCAGGAGGTTACCGCCGTTCGGAGAAATCGCCGTTTGACTACTATGGCATCGAGATCGGACAGGTGTCTGTCTCCAAAATCGACTACGAAGACCGCGTGAAAAAGCAGATCGAGCAACAACAGGAGGCGAATATGTTGGTACAGACCTCCAAAGCCAAATCGCTTGCGGCACAACAAGAGGCCATTCGCGCTGAGGAAGAAGGTAAAGCACAAGCCGCCAAAGCCAAGTGGGAGCAAGAGAAAGTAAAAGCTGTGGAGGTGACGAAAGCCGAGCAGGAATATGAGGTGGCTCGTCTGGAGGCACTCAAAGCCAACGAGGTGAAGAAGCGTATTATCGCCGAGGGCGAAGCCGAAGCCGCAGCCAACCGTGCCAAAGTGGCAGCAGGTTTGACGCCGCAGGAACGCGCCGAATGGGACTATAAGACCAAGGTGGGCGTAGCGCAAGCGGTATCTAAACTGCAACTACCGTCTGTGATCATGGGAGGCAACAACGGCAGCAATCCGACCATGGATATCATGAGTCTCAAGTTCGCTACCGACTTGGTGGATAAGTTAAGCCAATAACTAATTAAATGAACAAACTATAAATAACAAATTTCAAAACACATGATTTATTCGAAAGAAGTACAAGAAATGTGCGTAGTAGCGAAAGGTCCGAAACACGGACCGGCTCCTATTCCCGAGGAGGGCAAATGGGTGAAGGCTACTGAGATCAAGGACATCTCGGGTATGACGCACGGTATCGGTTGGTGTGCTCCGCAACAGGGCACATGCAAACTGAGTCTGAATGTGAAAGACGGTGTTATCGAAGAGGCACTCGTTGAGACGATCGGTTGTTCGGGTATGACGCACTCGGCTGCTATGGCTGCTGAGATCCTGCCGGGCAAGACGATTCTTGAGGCGCTGAACACCGACCTCGTTTGCGACGCTATCAACACGGCAATGCGCGAGTTGTTCCTGCAGATCGTTTACGGTCGTACGCAGTCTGCGTTCTCGGAGGGCGGTCTGGCCATCGGTGCAGGTCTGGAAGACCTCGGTAAGGGATTGGTTAGCCAGTGCGGTACACTCTACTCCACCAAGGCTAAAGGCGTTCGTTACCTGCAGTTAACCGAAGGTTACATCACCAAGGAGTTCCTCGATGAGGACAATGAGGTTTGCGGATATGAGTACGTTCACATGGGCAAGTTCATGGACGCCATCAAGAAGGGTGTTCCGGCAGACGAGGCGCTGAAGAGCGTTACCGGTACGTACGGCCGCACGACCAAAGAGCAAGGTGCAGTTAAATCGATTGATCCACGCAAAAACTAAGGAGGAGACACTATGATTCGTGAAGTAAAATTTGAGTCGCAAGACCGCCGCGAGAAACAGATTCTCGCCGCTCTGAACGCTAACGGTATCGCTTCCATCGAGGAGGC
>CADCBB010000001.1:0-1860 GCA_902799555.1 uncultured Bacteroidales bacterium | reverse complement strand
GTAGTAGGTACGGCTATCGCGCTGAAGACAGGCTGCAAGAACGCCGCTGACGCTGCCGAGGCTATAGGTATCGGTTTGCAAGCATTCTGTATCCCGGGTTCCGTAGCGGACGACCGCAAGGTAGGTATCGGTCACGGTAACTTGGCAGCTCGTCTGCTGCGCGAGGAGACCCAGTGCTTTGCTTTCCTGGCAGGTCACGAGTCGTTCGCAGCTGCTGAGGGCGCTATCAAGATTGCCGAGATGGCGAACAAAGTTCGTAAGAACCCGCTTCGTTGCATCCTCAACGGTCTTGGAAAGGACGCTGCTATGATCATCAGCCGTATCAACGGTTTCACCTATGTACAGACCGAGTTCGACTACTTTACCGGCGAGTTGAAGATCGTTCGTAAGAAAGCGTACAGCGATGGCCCGCGTGCGAAAGTGAACTGCTACGGTGCAGACGATGTTCGCGAAGGCGTTGCTATCCTCTGGCACGAGAATGTAGACGTTTCCATTACCGGTAACTCGACCAACCCGACCCGCTTCCAACATCCCGTTGCAGGTACGTATAAGAAAGAGCGTATCCTGGCCGGCAAGCCGTACTTCAGCGTAGCTTCCGGTGGTGGTACAGGTCGTACCTTGCACCCGGATAACATGGCTGCAGGTCCTGCTTCCTACGGTATGACGGATACCCTCGGTCGTATGCACAGCGATGCTCAGTTCGCAGGTTCGAGCTCCGTTCCGGCACACGTAGAGATGATGGGCTTCTTAGGTATCGGTAACAACCCGATGGTAGGATGCACCGTTGCTTGTGCAGTAAACGTAGCGCTGGCGCTGAATAAGTAATTTATCGAGATGTCGAGATCTCGAGATTTCGAGGTCTCGACTGAATTTAACAACAAACAATTTTATAATAACAAACATTTTTTTTAAGGAAAATGAAAAAGATTCTTTTTGTAGCCATTCTCGCTGTAGCCAGCGTGATGGCATATGCACAGCCCCGCGCTATCGGTGGACGTATCGGTGCATTTGAACGTGTCAGCTACGAGCACGGTCTCGGCGAGAACAACATGATTGAGGTTGAACTCGGTCTGTCTGTTGACGGCGCTAACAGCTTTTCTCAGAGCGGTATTCACTCCACTTATCACGGATCTAACCTCCAGGCTGCTTTCACGTATGACTGGATCGATCCGTTCGGCAAGACCTTCCCTTGGGAGCAAAAAGGTGAGTGGCACTGGTACATGGGTGTTGGTGCAGCTGCCGGATACGGCTGGGGTTACGGCTGGGCACACATCTACGGTAACGGCTATTCTGCAACCGGCGCTGTAGGCGGAGCTTACAACTGGGGTTTCGTAGGCGCAGCAGGCCGTGTAGGTGTTGAGTACGATTTCTGGTTCCCGCTCAAAGCGGTCCACCCACTATTTGCCTGTTTTTGCAAGCCACGACTACGCTGCGGCGAACCGCATGCCGATGAGACTTTACTCCTTTAGGCTCTACGAAGACGACGTTTTGGTGCGCGACTACGTTCCGGCGGTGAAGGACGGTGTTGCGGGACTGCAGGATCGTCTGCCGGGCGGCAAGTTCCTCGCGCCTGCCACGGGTGCGTTCACATACGGCGGCGTGTTCCCAGTCGAAGTCAGCCAGGATATGGCGAGGCTTTCGACTGGAGGGTCTGCGACGCTTACGGCGTCTGCGCCGGGTGCCGCGTCTTACCGCTGGCTCAAGAACGGCGAGCCGATAGAGGGCGGCACAAGCGGAACTCTGATGGTCAATTGGCGCAAGCCGAAGAATGCGCCGACGGACGCCTATCAGGCCGTGGCCGTCTATTCCATCGACGGCTTGACGGCGGAGAGTACGGCGTCATCAGTTCTGATGATCGAG